>JAKFXE010000039.1 GCA_021731545.1 Coxiellaceae bacterium | reverse complement strand
CCTCTCGAAATGATTATTTTGGTGTCTGGCTCCGCTGGAAAAGATTTTAACCCATTGATTTAATGTGTTGCGGTGCCTGACTCCAAAATAAAAATCAAACATTTTGAATAAATAGAGGTGCCCTTAAGGCCACCTCTCAAAATTGAAAAAAAGTGAAAAAGAGCTGATTTTAGGGCTGATTAAACAAGCTGTTTCAGGTAGTTTTTTCGAGTTATTACTTTTTTTCCACTACGCTTTTCTAGATCCTGGCGCGCATTGCCTGCCACCTCACCCCCTGCTCGCGCACTGGCTTGGTTTTCTTCAAAGCCCTGAGCGTCTTTTTCACGGGTAATTTCTGTGCTGGATGCTTCACCCAGCATATTAAAAATCAGTTCAAGATCGCTCATATGATCGCGCAAATTCTCACGCTTCAGGCCTTTCAACTTTTTATACTCGGTCGGCGTTAATCCAAAGGCCGCCTTAGAAATTTCTGAGGTCAATATGGCGTACTCTTTTTGCTTCCCCACGTTTCGACTTTTCCATTCCGCAGTGAGCTCTTCACGCACTTGAATGCCTCGCATTCTTTTTTCAATCCAACTTTCAGAATAGCCCTTAGCCTTATAAATTTCGCGCACCCTCAAGGAAGCTAATTCTGGATCCTCAATTTCTTGCACCCGCTCATGCCCTATTTTAGCAAGCCAACGCTTAAAGGGTTCTGCTTTAGGGGAGCTGATGGACTGAATAATACGAAATATTCCTTCCGTGTTAGCACAGTTCAGTTTTTGAGGTCCACCAGCAGTGCTTACCAACAAAGGAACCACCATTTTCTCCCAATGCTTATTTAATTCTGAATCGCGCTGACGCATGTCTTTAAGATAACCCGAGGGTTGTGCTGAATCGCTTAAAGCGGCAACCACATCTACCACCACGAACCACCAGGCACCTCCATCAAACACGCGACGTATTTTATGACTGCCGAATACCGCCATTTGATTTTTTATAACAAGCCTCTTTCGCATACGCTACTCCTTCCCATTGAAAGACCCATCGTACTGCTCATCTCAAGTTTTTTATATACCGTGGTGGTCGTGAACAAAGGGGGGGGGCAAATTGCCCCCCCCCTTTGCTTAATTAATTGATTTTCCTGTTTTTTTAAAGGCCTGTCGGCCGCAAAAGATTTCAGAGCAATACTGTTTTGATAAAGGGGATGCTGAGCTTGCGCTTAGCCTCTAAGGAGGCCTTGTCGAGCCTTTCCAACACCTCAAAGAGGGTGCTCATATCGCGGGGACAATGATTCAATAAAAAATATCCTACTTCATCGGACAACTCTAAGCCCCGTTGATGCGCACGCAATTGCAGGGCGGCTACTTTTTGTACATCGCTGAGTTCATGGATGTGTAATGCTAAGCCACAGGCCAAGCGTGAATGCAAATCAGCTAAGTGTATTTTCAATGGCTGTGGTGGACATTCAGCACTCACGATTAAACGCGTACCCTGCTCTCGAGCGCGATTATAAAAATGAAAGAGTGCTTCCTCCCATTCGGGCATGCCTACAATAGCATCGACATCATCCAGGCAAATCAAATGAAGCTGCTCTAAGCCCTCGAGCATTTCAGGAGAGAGCTCTGCATGTGTTTTTAAAGGTAAATACAGCGCGGAAAGCTCAGTAGTTGCATGACAACAGGCTTGCAATAAATGACTTCGGCCTACGCCAGAGGGGCCATACACATATAAAAATTGTTCGCCTACCCCTTGCACACAAGCCTGCAGGCTGTGCAACAAGGCGGCATTGTCTCCAGTATAGTAGTTAGCAAAAGTGGCATTATCGCGCAGTGCGATGCCTAAACTAAGTTGCGTGCTCATCTTCTACCGCATTATTTTCAGAAGTCTTCTCTTTAGCCTCTCCCAAAACCCAACGATAATAGAGATGGCCTTGGGTATTATTGGAAGAATCCTCAGGCGCTAAATCGTTACTCATGCTCAAAGCCTTGACCAACTGCTCTTGATCTCCCACCATGTTTAAATCGAATACCATTCCCCGTTCATTAACACCCGCTAAATCAACGCCCTTAATGAAGCTAAGTTGTTTTAAATAATCGCTGATCTTGGCGTAATCATCGAGATCTTGCACACTCGCGATATGCAAACTCACGCGATGCGCCTTAAGCGTTTCACTGGATGATAGCGTGAGTTGCTGCGCCAAATCGTTAGCCGCTTGATCTATACCTGCAGCCACAACAGCCTCTAAACTGCTCCCTGAGCTTTTCCATTGTTTTGAATCACTGCCTGCAATTAACAACCATTGTGCCTGCCATGTTTCTGCTTGCGTTGCTTGCCCAATCAACATCACTTTGACCCCATAACGCGCAAAAGCCCACTGCCACACCGCAGGATTTGTTAAAGCATTCGCATCCTCGGCATGATTTTGATCTTCTAAATCCATGGCGGGCAAAAGAATCGGCAGGCCACGTCGATTAGCTTCTGCTTGAATCATCGCCTGAAGGGCGCTGTGATTATCAACCACCAAAGCTTTTGAATTGGCTGCATCTACCGTTAACCACACCAAACTTAAGGGCCGATCGTTGCTCCATAAACTTTGTTGGTTTTCTTTTAACAAACGATTAATGGAAGAGGGGTCAAATTCTACTTTAAGCCACAAGCGAGTTTGGTCTTGAGATTCCTCTTCGTGATAGCTATAGCTTTGCACCCACGCTTTGGCGCGCGAGAGCGATTTTTGAATCCCAGGAAGTTTTGCTACCTCAGCCTTACCGGTGAGTTTAATCAGCACCTGCTCCAGGGCGGGCTTAAGAGCCTGATCCCACGCTTGGGTGCTTTGGTCAGGGACTAGAATGCTGGCTGAATATAAATTCTGAACCACAGCGGCCTGAGCCCAGGAGAAATGAAGCAGCAATGCCGCCAAAATAAGAAGTCGTTGTTTCAAGAATTTTAAACCCCTGTTAAGAACACCGCTGGCATTATAGCGGTCTTGGTGCTTAATTGCATTTCTCATGGGCTTCGTTTAGCATCTGCGAGTCTTATTGAGCCATACAAGCAAGGGGAAAGCCATTACTCAACACTCTGGTCTGGACTATCGCCAAGCAGGCGTCGATACTCATGCGGCCGATGCTTTTGTGGACTCCATTAAAACGCTATCGCAATCCACACAGCGCCCCGGAGTATTGGCTGGCATTGGTGGCTTTGCCTCGCTCTTTGAAATACCCACTGGTTTTAAGCAGCCCGTTCTGGTCTCAGGCACCGATGGCGTGGGCACCAAACTTAAGCTAGCCACCGCGCTGAATCAACACGATACGATTGGTATTGATTTAGTGGCCATGTGTGTCAATGATGTTTTAACACAGGGCGCTGAACCTTTATTTTTCTTAGATTATTTTGCAACGGGCAAATTAAATCCCATCCAAGCTAAAAGCATTTTAAGCGGCATTGTGAAAGGCTGTGAACTCTCTGGCTCAGCTTTAGTGGGCGGCGAAACCGCCGAAATGCCTGGAATGTATCAAGGCGATGATTATGATCTTGCGGGCTTTAGTGTGGGGATTGTCGAAAAATCACAGATTATCGACGGCTCAAAAGTCAAAGCAGGCGATGCCTTGATTGCTTTAGCGTCCTCCGGTGCACACTCTAATGGTTTTTCATTGATTCGAAAAGTGATAGAACAAAACCACCATTCTTTGAATGAAACTTTTGCTCACGGCACCTTGGGTGAAGTTTTACTCACGCCCACACGCATTTATGTAAAATCTGTTTTAGCCTTATTGAAAAAAATATCGGTACATGCCATGGCGCACATTACGGGTGGTGGAATTTTAGAAAACCTTCCACGCGTATTGCCTCAGGGCACACACGCTATTATTAATACCGCCTCTTGGCAGCGATCTGAATTATTTCATTGGCTGCAAACCCAAACAGCCCTGCCGGAAACAGAACTGTATCGCACCTTCAATATGGGTATTGGTTTTATCATTGCCTTACCCGAAGAAAACGTTAAAGCCGCTCTAGCCTTGTTGCAAGAACACGGAGAAGAGGCTTGGCGAGTGGGTCATATTGAGGCCTCCGCTGAATCCACTCCACACGCAGTGATCCTGTAAGCAATGGCAACCCCGCTGCCGATTGTTGTGCTGATTTCAGGTGAAGGTAAAAATCTGCAAGCCATCATCGATGCGGCGCAGGCTCAACATCATATCGATATCAAAGCTGTGATTAGCAACAATCCCGAGGCTCCTGGATTAGAGCGTGCTCGTTTAGCGGGGATTCCTGCGCATGCCCTAGCGCACAGCGACTACCCCACTCGCGCTGCTTTTGAAGAAGCACTGATAAAAGTGATCGATTCCTATCAACCGGAGTGGGTGATACTGGCTGGCTTTATGCGCCGCTTGGAGCCCACCTTTGTGGATCATTATGCGCATCGCATACTAAACATTCATCCTTCTTTGCTCCCTAAATATCCAGGACTTCATACCCATGCGGCGGTATTAGCCGCAGGGGAAACAGTGCATGGAGCCAGTATTCATCTCGTCGATCATGGCGTGGATTCAGGACCATTGATTTGCCAAGCTCGTGTAGCCGTGAGCCTGGATGACTCCATTGAAAGCCTTAAAAATAAAGTCCTGTACTTGGAAACTCAGCTCTATCCTTTAGTGCTTTCTTGGTTGGCAGCATCGCGGCTTAAAATGGGCCCCTTGGGGCCTCAGCTGGATGGGCACGCCCTACCCCCGCAGGGGCTGCAGCTTGAAAGCTCCGCGAAGGGTAAACTCATTGTTTAACAGGGTACACAGCGCCTAAAAATCGTGTACAATTCCCCCTAAAGCGTGTTCTTTTCTCATTACTTCAAGGGCTTATACATCATGGTAAAATCAGAACTCATCAATCGCATTGCTGAAAAACAACCCTCCTTACTCCTTAAAGATGTTGAACTGGGTGTCAATCACATCATCGAATGTATGAGCGATGCCTTAAGCCAAGGCGAGCGTATTGAAATTCGAGGTTTCGGCAGCATGAACTGTCACTATCGTCCTCCTCGCAAAGCCCACAATCCCAAAACGGGTGAAAAAGTATTTACTGAAGCGAAATACACCCCCCACTTCAAACCCGGCAAAGATATGCGTGATCGTGTGAATGAAAGCACGCATCCCATTGTGGATGATCATGCTGATGTTGAAGACTAAGCCCAGGCTCGTTATTGTTGGTGGTCCGAATGGTTCCGGAAAAACAACCTTTGCGACAGAGTTTTTATCTCACGAAAACTTTATTTATCTAAGTGCCGATGCTATCGCTTATGAACTAGATGCGAAAACCCTACGGCTCAAGCCATACAGGCAGGCAGGCTTTTCACCCAACGCCTTATAAAACATCTAAGTGAAAAAAAAGACTTGATCATTGAATCCACCCTATCGGGTTTGTCGCTCAAAAAACACATTGAAGCAGCCAAAGCCTTGGATTATCAAATTGATTTAACTTATATATTTTTGGACTCCCCAGAACTGTGCAATGCCAGAATCGAAGAGCGCGTCAAAAAAGGTGGGCATTTTGTGCCGCCCGAAGATGTCGAGAGAAGATTTTATCGTTCACTCGCTCATTTTTGGGATACTTACAAGAACTCAGCATCTCGCTGGCACGTATACTATAATTTTAACACTAGATTTGAACCCGTTGCATTTGGATCTGGCCCCGACACGGAAATTATTTTTGAGGAATTTTTCAACAGGTTTTTAACCATTAAAAGCAAGGGGACACGATGAGTAAACGTATAATGGGTAGAGACTCTTTCATTAAATATCTAAAAATCGGCAACGACGCTGTCAGAAAAGCCCAAGAAGAAAATCGCCGCCTGGGCATTCCCAACTGGTATTCCATTAATGGCGTTATCGTATCCGATCAGGAATTAGCGAAGCTCAAAAAGAAGAAATAAAAACGAGCCTTGCACATCACACTACTTACCTTCATTAGATGAACTCGCAGGCTCAAGCCACGAGGGAATGGCATCTGCGCCAAAGATTCTTTTGGCTTCGGCGATGACTTCCGGTGATTGATAGGCCTCTACTAAATGCGCAAACTCTGCATCGCGCCCATGGCCCTGTTTGGCCACAATAATATTGGCATAAGCCGAATTAGGGCCTTCTGAAAACACGGCGCTTTCAATCGACAGCCCCGCCGGAATAGCATACGTCGTGTTGATAGCCACTAAATCCAAGTCTTCTAAGGATTGGGGCAACTGAGCAGCATCCAGCTCAGCAAATTTTAAATGCTTAGGATTATCCATCACATCATTGGTAGTGGCATTAATGCCGGCCGTGGGTCGCAACTTAATTAATCCCGCCTGCTGAAGCAACAATAAAGCACGTGCTTCATTGGTCGGATCATTGGGAACACCGATCATGGCATCATCTTCTAATTGTGAGAGCTTCGTTATTTTTTTTGAATACAGCCCCATGGGAAAAATAAAAGTGCGCGCCACTACCACTAAACTATAACCCCGATCCTTTATTTGCTGATTTAAAAAAGGCAGGTGCTGAAAAATATTGGCATCAATGCCGCCATCCATTAAGGCCGCATTGGGAATATTATAGTCGCTGAAACTAATAATCTTGATAGTTAATTTGTATTTATCCGCAGCCACTTTTTTAGCCACCTCCATGAGTCGCTCTTCAGAACCACCCATAACCCCTACCTTAAGTTCATTGGGATTGCTGCTTTGACTACAAGCGGCTACTAAAAAAATAATACCGATGATGAAGCCTAATTTTAATTTATTCACTGGTTTCACTGCCTTCTTCTGTTGATGAAAGATCCGATATCAGAGAATTAGCGGGCCCACTGCCAGAATTGCGCCAAGCGGGGAATGCACTGTTTCCACTCACTAACTCAGCTTCACGATAGACTTCAGCTGAGTGATAAGCCGCCACAAGTTGTGCAAATCGGCTGTCCTGTGCCCTTTCTTTGCGCGTTACAATCAAAACAGCATACTCGGGAGAGGCATCTACCGCCAAAGCATTTTGAATAGAAAGCCCTGCTAAACTCATATAATTCGGATTAACGGCTACGAGTGCCGCCCCTGCAACCACTTCCGGCAATCGATCCGCCAGTATAGACACAAAAACCAATTGGCGCGGATTGCTGACAATATCATCGGTAGTAGCATACACAGTAGCGCCCGGACGCAGCCTAATAAGCCCAGCCTTTTGTAATAATAATAAAGCCCTCGAACTGCTAATAGGCTCACTGGGAATAGCCACCACGCCCTGTTGGGGCACTTGGCTTAAGCTGGTCAAAGTGCGGGAAAAAAGCCCCATCGAATACACAAAAGTGCTGGCAATGGGCACCAATTGACAACGATGGGCTTGAATGACTTGTCGCAAACCCGCATCCGATTGAATTTGTTCTTTCAAATAGGGCATGGGTTGAAAAATATTAGCATCGATTTCTCCCTCACACACCGCACGATTAATCACACTGTAATTTTCAAAAACAATGGTTTTAATTTCAAGACCGTATTTTTTTTCAGCCACTCGTTTAGCGACATTGATAATTTTAACTTCAGGGCCTTCTACCACCCCAATTCGCAACACACCTACTTCACGCTCATCCTGGCCACAGGCGGATAAAAAAAGAATACTGCCTGTCATAATTAACCAGCGCTTCCATGCCTGCTTCATTTTACTCTCCCTACGTCCGTGCCCATTGTCGCGTTAAACGATCACCGCTGATTTGAATTAATTGCACCATAATCACTAATATCAAGACCGTCATTAGCATAACACCCCACTCAAAGCGTTGATAGCCATAGCGAATGGCTACATCACCCAAGCCACCACCGCCTACAGCACCCGCCATAGCAGAATATCCCACCAAGCTAATCACCATTAATGTGAGCCCTCTTATAACACTGGGAAGGGCTTCGGGAAGCAACACTTTAAGCATAATTTGAAAATGCGTTGCACCCATAGCGTGCGCCGCTTCAATCAAACCAGAACCCAATTCATCCAAGGCGCTTTCAGTTATGCGCGCCACAAAAGGAAAAGCACACACAGCTAAAGGCACAATGGCGGCTGTTGTTCCAATCGAAGTACCCACTACAAAACGAGTCAAAGGAATAATAGCAAGCATCAAAATAATAAAAGGAACCGAGCGCAGCACATTAATCACTCCACTTAAAGATTGATGGAGCCATGGCTTTTCCATTAAACGATGGGGAGCGCTTCCCCACACTAAAAAACCCAGCGGCAATCCCAGTAAAGTCGCAAAAAACCCGGACACTAAGACCATGTACAAGGTCTCCCAAGTTGCGTTAACAATAATCATCGTCATTGAAGTATCCATATCCGCCTCTATAATTTTGCGAATCCCAGCTCTTCCACCCAAATGCCTTTTTGTGCTTTCAAGTGTTCAATAGCACGCGCGGATTCTTCGCCATACACCGATAAAATCATAACGCCTAACTGCACTCCGTGAATATATTCCAAATTAGCCTGTAAAATATTCACGCGCATTTTAAATTCATGGGTGAGCGTATCAATAATCGGTTTTTCAGCGATATCTCCGACAAACTCGATGCGCAAGACCGGATGGGCATCCACCTGTGGCGCTTCACTTAAGTGCTGCCGAATAGATTCAGGCAACTCTCGTTTGAAAGCGGCATCAATCAAAGCTTTAGTCACCTCTGTTTTAGGCTGAGAGAACAGCTCCACTATACCGGATTCTTCTACAATATGACCTTTATCTAATACCGCCACGCGATCGGCGATTTGTTTAATCACATTCATTTCATGGGTAATCAACAATACTGTCACTTTAAATTCGTGATTAATTTTTTTAACCAGCTTTAAAATAGACTCTGTGGTTTCAGGATCCAAAGAAGAGGTCATTTCATCACACAGTAAAATTTTGGGGTTGGTGGATAGAGCGCGAGCAATTGCCACACGTTGCTTTTGTCCACCACTGAGTTGATGAGGATAAGTATTTGCCTTATCGAATAAACCGACCAAGTCCAACAAGGGCATAACTATTGTTTTAATCTCAGCTTCTGTCTTGCCAATAAAGCGCAAAGGCAGAGCAACATTTTGATATACGGTTTTAGTGCTCAGCAAATTAAACTGCTGAAACACCATACCCATTTGGTGGCGCGCTAAACGTAATAGCTCTGGGTTTAGGCTTAATAAATTTTGCCCATTCACCCAGACCTCACCTGAACTGGGGCGCTCTAATAAATTTACACAGCGAATTAAACTGCTTTTGCCCGCACCACTTTTGCCAATGATGCCAAAAATCTCGGCCTCGCCCACCTTTAAATTAATATTAGTTAAGGCGGAAATCGCGGTTTTTTGAAGTTGATAGCTTTTATTGAGGTTTTTTAATTCAATCATAATCTAGATTTTCGGCAGAGTCACGCCGGTTTGTCCTTGATACTTACCACCGCGATCCTTATACGAAGTTTCACATACTTCATCGGATTCTAGAAATAACATTTGCGCCACGCCTTCATTCGCGTAAATTTTAGCGGGAAGTGTGGTGGTATTAGAAAACTCTAAGGTCACATGCCCCTCCCACTCGGGCTCAAGGGGGGTAACATTCACAATGATACCGCAGCGCGCATAAGTTGACTTGCCTAAGCAAATAGTGAGCACATTGCGCGGAATTTTAAAATATTCCACCGTGCGCGCTAGTGCAAAAGAGTTGGGGGGAATAATACACACCTCGCTGTTCACATCCACAAAACTCATGGGATCAAAATTCTTGGGATCCACAATGGCTGAATTGATATTGGTAAAAACTTTAAATTCATTTGAACAGCGCACATCATAGCCATAGCTTGAAGTTCCATAAGAAATAATTTTACCCTGAGCGGCTTGTCTTACCTGAGAGGCCTCAAAAGGACTGATCATTCCCTGTTCTTGCGCCATGCGGCGAATCCATCGATCTGATTTAATTGACACACACCTCTCCCTACTCCATCACAATTCTGGGAAATTTTACGGTGTAGTTGATCGCTTGCCTAGCTAATTTTGCAGCCATTAGGCGCGCAATCTCATGATAAGCTTGAGCTTCTGCGCTTTTGGGGGCTGAAATCACAGTGGGGCAACCTCGATCTGCATCTTCACGAATCGATCGCGATAGAGGTAACTGACCCAGCAAGGGAGTATCACAGGCCTGCGCCATGCGCTCGCCACCCCCTGTACCAAAAATAGCGTCTGCATGCCCGCAGGCAGAACAAATATGCATACTCATATTTTCCACAATACCTAAAATAGGCACCTTCACTTTGCGAAACATCTCCAGCGCCTTGCGTGCATCTAAGAGGGCAATGTCTTGAGGCGTTGTAACCACAATCGCTCCACTCACCGGAACTTTCTGTGAGAGCGTCAGTTGAATATCACCCGTGCCCGGGGGCAAATCAATCAACAAATAATCTAAGTCGCTCCACTGTGTTTGCCACACCAATTGTTGTAGGGCTGAGCTCACCATAGGCCCGCGCCAAATGGCTGGAGTTGTACTCTCCAGAAGATAGCCTATCGACATCGATTGAATGCCCTGCAAAACCACGGGCTGCATCAACTGTCCTGAAGGAGCCTGCAAAGGTCCACCGGTTGCACCCAACATCTGCGGTTGATTGGGTCCATAAATATCCGCATCCAAAATGCCGACGCGCGCACCTTGTTGGCTTAGCGCCAAAGCCAAGTTAACCGTAGTCGTTGATTTACCGACGCCTCCTTTACCAGAGGCAATGGCGATGGTGTTTTTCACTCCGGGAATGGGTTTTAAGTTCGTCGTCATTCCGTGCGGCTCTACTTTCCATCCCAACTTGAGCTCCACTGAATTCAATTTCAGCGCCTTCAACACAGCCTCTTGCAACTGTTCGCCGAGCTCAGCACGAATATCATCGATGGGATAACCCAACTCGATCTCAAGAAAAAGCGAGCGATCCTTTAGTTCCAGTTTCTTAATAGCCTGTGCAGGCAAGCCCTCCTCCCCCAGCTTTTCTAAGAGTGGGAGGCGCAGAGCCTGTAGGCTAGTCTTGATTTCCTGTTCATTAAGCATAGTGGCAGACTCTTTTGCGGGGACATCAGTATATATAAATTTTACCTAACGAATACCTAGAAATTTACTGTATCGAAAAAATCTCTAAAAAGCTGGAGAATCCTAGAGCCAGCCCCCCATCTTCCAAAAATAGCCTGGCATTATTTTTAAGTCCTATATATAATGCATCGTACACGTTGTATACGATGAGGTGAAAACCATGGCTCGATCTCAGCAACCCGCAACCACCCTAAGCATCCGAATAAATCCCAAAGTCTGTAATGGACTCGAAGAGCTAGCCCACGCCACCGGTAGAACTAAATCATTTTTGGCGGCAGAAGCAATCGAAAGTTACCTAGAAACTCAAGCCTGGCAAGTTAAAGCCATTGAAGGCGCTGTTAAGAAAGCAAAGAGTAAAAAAGCAAAATTCTTGACGCATGAAGAAGTCTCCGCTTGGCTAGAAAGCTGGGGAAACGAAAAATAAACAACCATGGGTTTACCCAATGCTCACCACACACTGGTTAGAAGAGGCTGTTGTCGATTTACACGCCTTGCGTCATTACATTGGGCAAGAAAACCCAAGGGCTGCAAAAAAGATAGCCTCTCAGCTCTTGGAAGCCGTAGAATTGTTGTCAGCCCAACCCAATCTGGGAAGACCCGGAAGAATACTACACACTCGAGAACTCATTGTTTCAAACACACCCTACATCATTCCTTATCGGGTCGTAAATGGTACTATTGAAATACTGAGAGTCCTTCATGCTGCTATGCAATGGCCTGAAGCGCTGTAAGAATACTATGCACTAAAACAATCCATCGCCGACAACCAATCGACAAATGCCATTTTCTACTCATAAACCAGGGACCTCATGCCAAATTTACTAAGCCAAATTGACGCCCTACTGCCCCAGACGCAGTGCGGGCTGTGTCATTACTCAGGCTGTCGTCCTTATGCAGAGGCCCTCGCCAAAGGCAAAGCTGAGATCAATCTCTGCCCTCCGGGGGGTGTTAAAACTCTAGACGCCTTGGCCGCATTGCTGCATCAAAATGCGGCGCCTTATCGCGCAGCCATGCGGGAGCAGGAAAAACCCGCCGAGCGCGCCTTCATTCGCGAAGAGGAATGCATTGGCTGCACCAAATGTATTTCGGTGTGCCCCACAGATGCCATTGTGGGCGCTGCTAAACAAATGCACGCTATTCTTAATACCGATTGCACGGGTTGCGGATTGTGTTTACCCCCATGCCCCGTGGATTGCATTGATTTAGTCGAGGCACCCATCTTGTCTCAAGAACAAGAAAAGCTTCAGCGTGATCACTTTCGAATACTGCATCAACAACACAATCATCGAATGGGGAAGGGGTCTCGCAAAAAAACAGAAATCCCCCATGAACCACAACTCAATCTCAGCATTGAGGCGAGAAAATCTGCCATTCAAGAAGCCTTAGCACGAACAAAATCTGAAAAACATGAATAAACAAACCATATCAGCTATTTTTCAGCGTTTTTCGGCTCAAAACCCAAATCCGCGCACGGAACTCATCTATCACTCTCATTTTGAATTACTCATTTCAGTAATTTTATCAGCACAAGCCACCGACAAAAGCGTCAACAAAGCCGCGGCCGTTTTGTTTAAAGTGGCAAATACGCCTGAAAAAATGCTAGCGCTGGGTGAACAAAAATTACGAGACTATATTAAAACTATTGGCCTTTTAAACACTAAGGCCAAGAATATTATTAAAACCTGCGCGCTCCTGGTGGAACGCCATCACTCAAAAGTGCCCAACACCCGCGAGGCCTTGGAAAGTCTACCGGGCGTGGGTCGAAAAACCGCGAATGTTATTTTAAATTCAGCTTTCGGTGAGCCGACGCTGGCGGTAGACACTCATATTTTCAGAGTGGCCAATCGCACAGGTCTTGCTGCTGGAAAACACCCTTAGCGGTTGAACAAAAACTAATAAAGATCATTCCTAAAGAATATTTATTACACGCCCATCATTGGTTAGTGCTGCACGGGCGTTATGTGTGTACCGCGCGCAAACCCTTGTGCTCTACCTGCTTGATCCGAGATTTGTGTGAGTATAAAAGTAAAAATCTATAAATTTTGAGCACCCACCATACATCCCATCTTTAAGGAATCATTGGCCTTCAAGCTATCTAACCATCGCACCGCCCCCGAAGCGAATAATAAAATAACCGTAGAGCCCATATTAAAGCGGCCCATCTCATCGCCTCGCTGCAGCTCAATACCTTCTTGGCCATATTCCCAGTGCTGAAGCACCCGACCCGTGGGAGGCGTCACCACGCCATGCCAAAGCGTTTCAATGCTGCCCACACAGGTAGCGCCCACCAAAATAACGGCTAGTGGTCCTTGCTCTGTTTCAAAGATTGAAATCACGCGCTCATTGCGCGCAAATAAATTAGGAATGCTATTGACGGTCGCAGGGCCCACAGAATATAAACTGCCTGGCACATGAATCATGTGTTGCAGTTTTCCGCCGACTGGCATGTGCACGCGATGATAATCCTTGGGGGCCAAATAAATCGTTAAAAAACTGCCCCGAACAAAAGCTTCGACTAGATCCACATCCCCTGCCAGCAAATCGTGTAACTCATAGCTGCGGCCCTTCGCTTGCAGCAAACGCCCCTCATCCAAATAACCGATTTCACTGATCACACCATCCGCAGGGGACACCACCGCCCCGGCTTCCTGAGCCATAGGCCGTACGCCTGATTTAAGGGCACGGGTAAAAAAAACATTGAAGCTGGGATAGCGTACAGGATCGAATGAATCAATCTCCCCTACATTCACACCATAATGTTTCACAAAGAAAACAATAAAGGCGTTTTTTAAAACCCCTGCGCGCCAATGGGCTAGATAGCCAATAAAGCGCGACAAACCATGCTGAAAGAAACTGCGTATTTGAATAGACATAGCTTTTGGGAGTTAGACCACTATCTGACTCCGCCCCTACATTTTGACAGGCAGCTATACTACACTATGAGCCTTGGATTTAAAGACCTTATAAGGATAAGCGCTTGGACATATATTTGGTGGGTGGAGCGGTTCGAGATCAACTCCTGGGATTACCCATCCGAGAGCGTGACTGGGTCGTCGTGGGCGGAACCCCCGAAGCCCTCTTGCAAGCAGGCTACAAACCCGTGGGCAAGGATTTTCCCGTCTTTTTGCATCCACGCACGCATGAGGAATATGCCCTAGCGCGCACGGAACGCAAAACCGCCAAGGGTTATAAGGGCTTTAGTTTCTACACAAGCCCCGAGGTAACGCTAGAGGAAGATCTAGCACGCCGAGATTTAACCATTAATGCCATTGCGCAAAATACGGAAGGCATGTTGATTGATCCTTATCATGGCCAACAAGATTTAAAGAATAAAATATTGCGCCATGTCTCCGCTGCCTTTCAAGAAGATCCTGTGCGCATTTTACGCAGTGCGCGCTTTGCCGCTAAATTTTCCGATTTTACAATTCATCCTGAAACTCTAGCCTTGATGAAAGCCATGGTTAAAGCAGGCGAAGTCGATGCATTGGTGAGTGAGCGTGTTTGGCAGGAATTAGCACGGGCCTTAGCGGAAACGCATCCCGCTCGATTTTTTGAAACATTGCAAGAGTGCGGTGCTTTGAATTTACTATTTCCAACGCTCGATCTTGAGACTCTGCGAAAAGCCGCTGAAAAAACCTCCCATCCTTTAGTGCGTTGGGCCACTCTCATGCATGCTTTGACGCCTGAAGCGCTGAGTCAATTAGTTTCACGCTATCGCGTTCCCAACGAGTATTCAGAACTGGCTGCCCTAGTGATTCGCTTTTCAGAAAATTATCGCGACCTTCAACTGGAGGACAAGGCCACTGTGTTGGATTTGCTGCTCAGCACTGATGCGCTGCGCCGACCTGAACGCTTTGAAGCTTTTCTGGAGAGCTGCGCCATTCTCCACCCTAAATGCAAGGAGCATTCGGTCCAATTAAGGCAATCGCTCGCACGCATCAAACAAGTAGGCACACAGGATCTTCAGGCCCAACATTTACGGGGTGAAGATTTTTCTAAAAAATTGCGCGAAAAACGGCTAAAAGCTTTGGAGTAAACTATACTGAACCCCTAAACACAAAACTTTCTCGCAGAGGCCTAAGCTTTTATGCCAGAAACAAAAACCTACGCAACCGACGATGAAAAAGACTCTCCCTTTTATCTTAAAATCGTCAATTTACTCACCCCCCTCCTAACCTTAGGTTATGGCTCCATTGCGAGCTTAATTCTACTGGGTGTTTTACCCGTCACCGCTATCGCTACAGGCGCTCTTCCCATTGGCATTGCCCTCTTAACCACAATGGCTGTAGTGATAATAAGCGCTTGGTTAGCGCCCATTATTCGACAACGCTTTTTCCCAGATAGCCTTGAAGAAGTAGATGAAACACCCTCAGTAGAGAATGCAAACGAAAAACTATCGGCCATAGCTGAAGAAACAGAGGAAGAAGAGGATGAAGACCCACAAAATTTCGAAAATGAATTGCCTAGGGCTTTGGATAAACCCTCCGTCAATCGCGGCTTCAGTTGGGATATGCGCATTGCTTTTGCGGCGGAGGCTTTTGCATTAACCGCCATCGTTATAGGCTTGCTTGTTATAAATCCCGCCAGCCTCGCTATTGCCTATTCTGCTCTTGACCTGATTCAAGGCGGCCCACTTTTGTTAGCGCTTATTGGCAGCGGTGGCGCCATCCTGGGCGCTCTTGTAGGTCTTTTTTGGAAAAAAATGGCTCTACGATATCGCACCGCAGAATTACAAGGTTACACAAAAATCAAAAAACTTAGGCCGATGCGCCACCAACGATTTTTCTATTTAGGCAGTGTTCATGACATCCCTTTTTATGCACGCCTATTAACAGGAATCTGTGGAGGCGTTGCGATTGCAAGCACTGTTTATCTATGGCTAGGTATTGGCGCCCCTATTTTTGCAGGCATTGCCTTGGGCATTGCCGCGCTCGCCATTGTCTCTCCTTATGTGTTGCACCGCATTGAAATAAAGCTGCCCCTACATTGGCGGGGCATTACCGAGGAAAACCCCACTAAAGAAAAAACTCCACGCTTTTGGTTTAAGCAAAGCACTATTGATATCCCTTGGTACACGCGTTTACTCATTGGAAGCGCACTAGGTTTAAGTTTGGGGGCCCTGCTGCCCGGAATGGGCTTGCTCATCGCTCCTATTGCGGGTGCTGCGGCAGCCTGGCTTTCGCCGATGGTTTTTGCGCTTTTGGATAAAGCGCTACAAAAATTACAGCGCGAGCAGGGATTTTGGGGGCCTACGGCACATAGCAAATTCAGTCATGATTACACTTGGTATATTCGTCTTTTTGCCACAAGCTTAGTAGCCAGCTCTTTTTATGCGGCTTTTTTAGTGCTGGGCTTGAGTTCAGGCATAGCCTTGGGTATTAGTTTAAGCGTGCCTGTGCTAGCCCTCGCCTCGCCTCTATTATTTGCTCTACTCCATCACCTACCTTTACATAAATTTCCTCTCTTAAAGGGTTGCATCAATCCCCGTTACGATACTCAAGCAGGTTCGAGCACCCCCAAAAAGCACTTCACCCATAGCCAGTGGTATTTGCGTATTGCACTGGGTTCCATTTCCGGAGGTTTTATTGCAACGGCCTTGGCATTCACAGGATGGCCTTTGTTAAGTCCTGTTTTGGTAATCAGTTTTGCTTTTATTTTTCTAGTATTGCCTCCACTCTATAATCGCCTAATAAACTTTGATCTAAAAAAATGGAAAGAACTTTTATTTAAATTTCATACTTCCGAAAATCCTAAGCCTGTAGTCCATTCTCAGCGGCACATTAGCGAACGCCCCAGCACACCGCCTGTAATATCACCCCCCCCTAAGCAAAAAACGCATAATTCTCAGCTTTTCCAAGCAAGCCCACATGAAAAAAGAAATCCTGCCTTTGCATCGCGCGGGCGCTCACTGAAAAATGTGTTGGCTGCGGCTGATAAAAACGACGATGTGCAATATACTCTTGTCTCCACCCAAGAGGTGCCCGAAGCCACGGTATCGTGTTTATAGAGGAATAGTTTTCATGCTCTGGAAAAAAATAAAGCGCCGCCTACCTTCCTATGAAAAATTAAGCCAAGATAAGCATTTTCGCTGGGTTCATGCACGCCTCAAGCAGGCAGAACTCTGGCGCTTTGATCAAGCCTCTGCTTCAAAGGGTGCCGCGCTAGGATTATTTATTGCTTGCCTGCCCCTGCCCGGGCAAATGTTGGTTGCTGTGGTGATGGCTTCCTTGCTAAGAGCTAATTTACCCATTGCGCTGGCACTGACCTGGATCACCAATCCTTTTACCTTTATCCCTCTTAATTTTGGCTTATACAAAGTGGGACAGTGGCTTACAGGAAATAAAGCAACCTACCACCCTTTAAACGCCTTTGATTGGCAGGGTGCCAATGCCTCTGAGATTTATCGGCATTTTGGAAGCTGGATAGGCTCTATGGGCAAACCTTTTTTAGTGGGCACCAGCGTGGTGAGTCTAAGCGCTGCCCTACTCGGTTATGCTGTGGTCTATTTTGGGTTTAAATGGATAGAAAAGCTTCAACAGCGACTTCACCACGAAAAAAAGAAGCTCATTTAAGGCCACCGTTCGAAATGATTATTTTGGTGTCTGGCTCCGCCGGGAAAGACTCTAAGCATTGATTTACTGTGTTGCGATGTCTGACTCCAAAATAAAAATCAAACATTTTGAATAAATAGAGGTGCTCTTAAGCTTCAATTGTTATTCTTTTAGAAGGCCCTTAAACCGCCAGGGCTCTTCTCACAGAGGAGCATCTTTTTTTAAATGAAAAGAAGAGATTAAAATGTATATTCCAGAGTTTATTAAAGAAGAATATGTTTTACCCCAAGCTAACGAG
>JAKFXE010000024.1 GCA_021731545.1 Coxiellaceae bacterium | reverse complement strand
GGTTGGCCAAAGTTAGTTGGGTGGGTGTAAGGCCCATCTTGAACTCCTGGAAATTAAATTTTGAAGCTCAGCTTAACCAAGGCCTTCTTTTGATTCAAGCTCGTTATTTTTACGGGGTTCATTTTTAAAGAGTGAGATTGACCAGAGGCAGTAAATTTTCAAGAGGTAGGCTGAGCACGGCAGCGATCGCAAAAATATTAATAAGAATATTAATTAAACTGGTCATGGCGATCCCTTCCTATAAACTAATGACTTTAATAAAGTGTTTTAACTTATTGTTCCTGATTAAATTAAAAAGACCAGCTAAGAAAGTATAGTCTATTTTTGGCGTTTTGCTTAAGAAGGAAAATGGGGCTTAGGCCCAGTGTGCGATGAGCCAAGTAATGACGGCTGAAACGATACCCGCGGCGGGAATGGTAAAGAGCCAAGCCCAGAGAATGCGTCGCATCATGCCCCAGTTGGTCCCGAGAAGTCCCTTTGAGGTGCCTACGCCCACGATGGCTCCCGTAACGGTGTGGGTGGTGGAAACGGGAATACCCAAGTGGGTGGCGGCAAAGATTGTCACTGCTGCTGCTGTTTCGGCGCAGCAACCGCTCATGGGGACGAGGCGTGTGATTTTGGTTCCCAGGGTATGCACAATGCGCCAGCCCCCCGCGAGGGTGCCCAGAGCCATGACCAAGTTACACGAAATAATCACCCACCAAGGAACATAAAATTCAGGGCCTAATAAATCTGCTGAAAAAAGCAATACGGCGATAATACCCATAGTTTTTTGAGCATCATTGCCGCCATGACTTAAGCTGAGTAGGGCCGAGGAGCCCAACTGAATTTTTCGAAACCAGTATTCAATGCGCTGATTGCTCCAGGTTCTCACCAGATGTTTAATCAGCCACATTAAGCCTAGCGCTAAAGCAAAGCCCAGCAAAGGTGAGATGACAATGGAAATGAGTACCTTCATCACCCCATTCATCTCTAAGGCGGCCAGCCCGCCTCGGACCATACCTGCGCCTAATAAACCTCCAATCAAGGCATGTGAGGAGCTGGAGGGCAGTCCAAAATACCAGGTACACAAATTAAAAGTGATGGCACCAATCAGGGCTGAAAAAATAACAAAAGGCTCAATCACGCTCGGAGAAATCAGTCCTGTACCAATGGTGCTGGCTACTTGTAGGTGAATGAACAAAAAAGCGATGAAATTAAAGAAGGCGGCCCAAAAAACAGCCACAACGGGCTTTAATACACCCGTAGCCACTACGGTGGCAATGGAATTGGAGGCATCATGGAAGCCGTTAATAAAATCGAAGGCAAAGGCTAAAAATACGACCACATAAATAAAATAAAGTGTATGCATACCTTTCCGTTTTTTACGAGAAACTCGTTGTCTGTCCTTGAGTTAACTTCGGACTTTCAACTCAGTTCTGCATCCGAAACTCATTGTTTTTTTGCGTGGGTATTTCACTCACACCCAGGTCTTTAAGTCCCAAATTTTTCGATGCCACTATAGCATTGAAGCTTAAAATGCCTAAGCAAAAAATAGGAATTTTTGAAAAAAGAGGGCTGCCCTTTATTAGGTTTCAGTATGCCTATCTTTGGGTTTAAGCGAGGCTCCTGTGTAGTAATGTTGGTTGATATCCTCGGCTGTTAACTTGCCCAGACAACACAATTTGTTGGGGCTGATTAAGACGCGGTCTTGCAAGGCCTCTCGCCCCAAGAGCAAACGAAAACGCAGAGGATCACGATCAGACAGTGAGAGTTCTATTTCCCAGGTTTGATCGCCTAGAGTGATATTTGTTTTGATGATATAGCGTTCTTCTTGAGAGCCGTTAGAGCTCATGATCATGCGTTGGTCTATAACAACCGCGCTGCACTCTTTTTTGATCTCTGTGTTGTGCTGTAAAGGATAAACCGAAAAATGAACGTGGGCTACGCCCTCACGCGTAAAGGGTTTGATATCAACGGCGTGAATAGCAGAGGTTTTGGCGCCGGTATCAATTTTAGCTTTAATGGCGGGAAGATGGAGTTTGCTGATGGAGCACCACTCTTGCCAGCCAATCTGCAGTATGGATTGATGATCGGAATCGCCAAGAGTGTGCATTGTTATCCTTCGTAATGACAGTTGGGCGTAATCGGCTTGGCCTTCTTTTCAATGTAAGAAATAACTCGGTCTGCAATATCAGCGCCGGTAGCTTGTTCGATCCCTTTCAAGCCCGGGGAAGAATTGACTTCCATAATTAAGGGCCCACGCTCAGAGCGCAACATATCGACCCCTGCAAATTTTAAACCCATAATCTCTGCCGCTTGAAGAGCTGTTTTTTTCTCTTTCGTACTGATTTCGATGGGCCTAGCATTGCCGCCTCGATGTAGATTTGAGCGAAACTCCCCGGCCACCGCTTGCCGCTCCATAGAGGCCACCACTTGACCATCCACAATTAGGCAGCGAATATCGGCGCCCTTGGCTTCTTTAATATATTCCTGAACCATAATATTGGTTTTGAGGCCTAAAAAAGCTTCGATAATACTTTCAGCTGCTTTGGTGGTTTCAGCCAGCACGACTCCAATGCCTTGAGTGCCTTCTAATAATTTAACAATCAAGGGGGCTCCGCCGACAATGGAAATTAAATCAGCAATATCATTCAGCGAGTGTGCAAAACCCGTGATGGGTAGACCTACGCCTTTGCGGGATAATAGCTGCAAGGCGCGCAGCTTATCGCGAGAGCGCGTGATGGCCATGGAGGAATTTACGCAGAAGGTGCCCACAGCTTCAAATTGGCGAACCACAGCGGCCCCGTAAAAGCTAATGGAGGCCCCAATGCGGGGAATAATCGCATCATAGTGGGGCAGTTCTTTGCCATTATAGTGAATGGAGGGATTGTTTGAGCTAACATTCATATAGCATCGCAATGTATTGATAACATCGACTTTATGTCCGTGAATTTCAGCGGATTCTTTAAGTCTTTTGACGGAGTGGGATTTAGAATCACAAGACAGGATGGCAATTCTCATGGGGACTTCCTATAGGAGGGACAAGCTAGTGAGTACCCAGTATGGGTCGGCAAACTGGGGGAGCGAGGCGCTGTTATTTTTACTCATCCAATGGAATGCTGAAGTCTTCAAAATAGTCTTCTTCTTCTCGTCGTTGTTTTTCTTCGAAATAATCTTCCAATGCGCGGCGTGCATTGAGCCTCTTTTGACGCTGCCCTGAACCATCAACGAAGTTATCATCATTATCAGAACTTATGAAAAGTTCTGATTCCACATCACTCTCAGCTTCAGCATCCAGCAATTCTTCTTCCTCTGTCTCTAAAGGCTCTTGATCTTTCACAGTCCCTAGTCTCCTTATCTAAAAATAAGCAATCTAGCTTAAGTTGTTCTGATCCATTAATACGCACTGCAAATTTATATACTCATTTGTCTTTCAAATTGCAAGGGGAAATTTAGGACAGAGTAGGGGGTTTATTTGAGCTAGCAAGAGGGGCCTAGCTATGGGTTCTAGGCTTTAGAGGCGCTTCTCGAAATGAGAGATTTTGGTTTATTCGAGAGCTGCCCTTAATGAGTTTGTCTGATCAAGCCGATATAGATGCCCTGAATTTGAATACGTTCTGAGGAATACTCTTGAGCTTGATACTGGGAATTTTCGGGAATAAGAGTGATGGTATTGTGTGTGGGTTTGAAGTGAATCCGTTTCAGCGTTGTTTCTTGGCCATCGATGAGGGCGACCACGATTTGGCCGTTTTCAGCGCTCTCGCTGTGTTCACAAATCACGAGATCTCCATCTAGGATGCCCTCTTCAATCATAGAGTCCCCCTTTACTTTAAGGGCAAAGCGTTTTGCTCCTGAGAAAAGTGCAGAAAAGTCGATAGCCTCGCTTTGTGTGATGGCTTCAATGGGATGTCCAGCGGCAATGTAGCCGATCAGGGGAAGTGAGTGTTGAGAGGGCTGAGCGGGGCTGAGCACAATATTGCGATGACGATGAGGAAGCAGTTCGATATAGCCCGCCTCTTCGAGCGCCTTTAAATAGCGATGCACTACCCCGCGTGACTGAATACCAATCCCTTGAGCGATTTCAGCTGCCGTGGGGGCGTGCTGATGGCGCTCCATAAATTTTTTAATGTATTGATAGGTCTTCAGTTGGCTTTGGGTCAACATAATTTTCTACAGCGTCGAATAATTCGACCATAGGGGTCCACAATTATCCCTTTAGCTCCGGAGGATAAGTCCTGCAATTGATTCAATAAGCGGGCAGTGAGCTGGTTGAGATCATCACCAGAATGGTTGCTGAGGGTTTGGTTCTGAAAATAAAGAGTGGCAGTGTAGTTCGCGTCCATGATTTTTCCTTGTGTTCAAGATCTATCCCTAAAGCCTGGATAGGGCTCTAGGGGTAGTTCTCGGTATTTTTGGTTTAAGGTCTAGTCTAAGGTCTCATGCCCGTAGGTGGATACTCAAAGCAGCCGGTATTCGTTTGGCTTTGCTGACGTCCCTGATTTAAGCAGAGCCAACACAAGCAAAGGTTGGTCTGAGTATCCACCTACGGGCACATAGGGATAGAGTACATAATGAGTACGTTTGAGTCAAGGGTTTTTAATGAGTACGTTTGAGTCAAGGGTTTTTTTAGTGTTCTTCTAGATACTGCAACTTGTCTTTTACTTCTCTCCAGGCATCGGCGTCGGGAGGGGCGTCTTTTTTAACTGTGATGCTGGGCCATTCTTTAGCCAATTTTGCGTTCAGCGCTAAGAAAGAGGCCTGCTCAGAGGAAAGATCGTCTTCTGCATAGATGGCATTCACTGGGCACTCCGGTACGCATAAATTACAGTCGATACACTCCTCAGGATCGATCACTAGCATGTTGGGACCCTCACGGAAGCAATCCACAGGGCAGACCTCTACGCAATCCGTTAACTTACAACGAATGCAACTTTCGGTGACGACGAAGGTCATGCTTGTCTCCTGGATCTCTTTAATGGCCGCGCATTATAGTGTAATCTCTGCCGCTCTAAAAGACATGGGGTAGTCATTTGCTATGTTAGAGCCAAAAACCGTTGAAAGCTGGATTAAAGAGGGTATGGAGCCTGAGTACCTGAAGCTTGAGGGCGATGGACGGCATTTTGAGGCCTTCATTGTTTCAAAGGCGTTTGAGGGCTTGCGCCCCTTGGCACGACACCGCTTGGTTTATACCAGTCTCGGAGTCCACATGGATGAAATTCATGCTTTATCCATTAAGGCCTACACTCCAGAAGAAGCTAAAAACTTAAGTTAATCATTTACATTAAAGGGGAAGTTGATGGAAATTCAAGATCGCATACAAGAGCAGCTGCAGGCTAATCCTGTTGTTTTATACATGAAAGGAACGGCTGATTTCCCTCAGTGTGGTTTTTCAGCGAAGGCTGTGGGCATTTTGCGTCAGTGTGGAGCTGAATTTTCGACCTACAATGTTCTGGAAGATCCTGAATTGCGTGAGGGCATTAAAGCCTATGGAGACTGGCCCACCATCCCCCAGTTGTACATCAATGGTCAATTGATTGGCGGCAGCGATATTATGACGGAGCTTTTTGAAACGGGTGAATTAAAAGAGATGCTGGAGGAGCTCTAGCCGAGGGCTAAAGCTCGAATGCTGCTTGTTTAGAATCCTTCCCAAATTTCAACGGAAGCTTCTTCCTCATGCTGTTGTGCTGTGTCTCGCGTTTGATTGAGCGCTTGATACTTTTGAATTTCCGCGAGTTGTGAGGCGGAAGGCGCATGTGTTTTGTCAAATTGAGTCAACTTTTGGTCGATAGGGCTGAGATAGTTTTTATCGATTTTCATAGTGCCTCTGTTACAATGGTCCGTCCAAAAATGGGCCCATCATAAAACACTTTGAGTCAATTTACCATGCCAAGCTCGGCTCTTGAATTAAACGGATTTAGCTATAAAGAGCTCTTTGATCCTGAGGGTTTAGCTCGCTTGGATCAGTGTTTTTTCACGCATCTTAATGAAACAGCGCCTGCTGTGGTAGCCCAGTTAAAGCGGTATCGTGCGGGGGTGGGGGCTCGAGAGGAACAAACACAACTTATTTTAGACTTAGCGCCTTTACTGGAAAACTTTATTGCTGCACTTTTCAATATCCAGGCAGAGCTTGCTGAGGCGCGCGACCAGATTTTGCTACAAGAGCCCATCTTCAGTTTCAAAAAACACTATGTTTTAAAATTAGCTAAACATTCTCTGGCTGAGCCTGGCAATTTTGAGACTCTTAATCAATGGCTGGATAAAGAGCTCATAACTCATTCTTTCACTGAAAAAGATCGTGAATTATCTATTGCGCAATGGGGTGTGCAGCTACTCCAAAACCCAGAAGAAAACGCAGCGAATATTGAGCGTCTAAGCCTCTGGGCTTTAGCGGCCTTGCATACAGAGTCTGGGCAAAGGGCCGTGAAAGATTGGGTGAGCTTTAAATTGCCTAAAAAGCTGGATTTTAATCAATTGGTGAGAGTGGAGGCGGTGATTGAGCAGGGCTTGGAGTGCTTGCAGGCGCCCCCTTCGCATTGGCGTGAGCGCGATGGCTTTGATTTAACCGATCAGCGCATGAATCAGCGCGAAGTGTTAAATCAAGTGCATTACTGTGTCTACTGCCATAAAAATGAAGGTGATTTCTGTTCTTCCGGCTTTCCTGTGAAAAAAAATGAGCCTGAGTTAGGGCTTAAAGTAAATGCTTTGGGTGAAACCTTAACCGGATGCCCCTTGGATGAAAAAATTTCAGAGATGCATTTCTTGAAAAAGCAGGGGCTCGGTGTGGCGGCTTTGGCCACCATTATGTTAGACAATCCGATGTGTCCTGCCACAGGGCATAGTATTTGCAACGATTGCATGAAGGCCTGTATTTATCAGAAGCAAGAACCTGTGGACATTCCACAAACGGAAAGCGGAATTTTAGTCGATGTACTGCGTCTACCCTGGGGGGTTGAGATTTATGATTTATTGACGCGCTGGAACCCCTTGCGTCGTGAGCAGTGGGTGATGAAGCCCTATAACGGTGCTAAGGTCCTCGTGATGGGTATGGGGCCTGCAGGCTTTAGTTTAGCCCATCATTTGCTGATGGAAGGTTTTGCGGTGGTGGGGGCTGATGGGCTTAAAATCGAGAGCTTGGCTCCAGAGCTTATTCAAGAACCGATTCAAGATTACCACGAACTTGAAGAGCGTTTGAGTGAGCGCGTAATGGCCGGTTTTGGAGGCGTGGCGGAATATGGGATTACGGTTCGTTGGGATAAGAATTTCTTAAAACTGATTTTTCTAAGCTTGCTGCGAAAGTCAAAGTTTCAAGTAGTTGGTGGTGTTCGTTTCGGTGGTACTTTAACCATAGAAGATGCTTGGCGTTATGGCTTTGATCATCTGGCGGTGGCGGTGGGGGCTGGCCTGCCTCGTGAATTGAAAATTAAAAACAGCTTGGCTCCAGGCATGCGTCAAGCGAACGATTTTCTAATGGCGCTGCAGTTAACAGGGGCCGCTAAAGCTTCCAGTCTTGCTAGTCTACAAGTGCGCTTGCCCGTAGTGGTGATTGGTGGAGGCTTAACCGGAATTGATGCGGCTACGGAAGCTCAAGCCTATTACATTGTACAGGTGGAAAAGATTTTAAAGCGCTATGAGTTATTGGCGCAGCGCTGGAATGAAGCTCATGTGCGTGCTCAATTTGATGAACATAATTTGCTGATTTTGGATGAATTTTTAAGTCATGCTCGAGCGCTATCGGCTGAGCGCAGGCAGGCGGCGCAAGAAGATCGAAGCCCTCGCTTTATCTCCTTGATTCGTCAGTGGGGTGGAGTAACAGTGGCCTATCGCCGACGAATGCAAGAATCTCCTGCCTATAAGCGAAACCATGAAGAAGTAGAAAAGGCCTTAGAAGAAGGCATTTATTATGCAGAAGGCTTGGAGCCTGTAGGCGTCAAATTGGATGAGTTTGGCGATTGCCTGGCCTTGGAATGCCAAGAGCAGGTGCTCAATGAGCTGGGTGAGTGGTTGCACAGTGATAAACATCGAGTTTTGCCCGCGCGTTCTATTTTTGTGGCCACAGGGGCTAAACCCAATATTGCTTATGAGTTTGAGCATCGCGGAACTTTTGAGCGACAACACTATGAATATAAGTCATTTTGCGATGTTGAAGGGGTGCTGGAGGAGGTCAGTAATCAGGGGCATAGCAAATCAAAAGTAGTGGGGGCTTTTACCAGCTATCAGCAGAACGATCATCGCGTGAGCTTCTTAGGGGATACCCATGCGATTTTTCATGGCAGCGTGGTGAAAGCCATTGCCTCAGCCAAACGCCTTTACCCTCAAATTATCAAAGTGCTACAGCCTTTCTTACAGCCAAAATCGAATGAAACAGAGTACCAGGACTTCAGGCAAAAAATTGAGGGCTTGTTTGACAATCGGGTCGTGAGTATTAAGCGACACTCAGAGTGCGTGACAGAGCTGATTGTGCATGCCCCTCTAGCCGCGCGTCACTTTAAACCCGGACAATTTTACCGTGTGCAAAATTATGAGCGCAGTGCAGAGTGGGTGGGGGAGACCTGCCTGCAAACCGAGGCGATGGCGTTAATAGCAGCACCCGTTCCGAATCAGCACGAACAGCTCTCTTTTATGGTCTTGGAGCGGGGTGTGAGTACGCGCCTGGTAGCGCGCTTTAAGCCAAATGAGCCTATCGCCCTCATGGGACCCACCGGAGTGCGCAGCAAGATCGTGGAGGGAGGAGAAACTATTTTGATCGTGGGGGGCAGTATGGCGGCTATTTATTTGCGCTCCATGGCCCCTGCGTGGAAGCGCTCAGGAGCTCGGGTTATTTATTTAGCGAGTTTCAAACAGCCTGAGCACCTCTTTTGTCAATCGGAATTAGAAGAAGCCTGTAGTCAAATTATTTGGTTGATGCGCAACAAACCGATGAGCCAGCATCGTCCACAAGATCTGGCTTTGATGGGTGAATTGGCTGAAGGATTTGCGGCGCTTGAGCTGGCTCAGTTAGACAGCGTTTGGGTGATAGGCTCAGCCGATTTGTTGCGCAAGGTGCAAGCACTGCGTCAAACGACATTGCAGCCTTTTTTAAAAGATTCTGTTAAGTTTATGGCCTCTGTTTATGGACCTATGCAGTGCATGTTAAAGGGGGTCTGTGCGCAATGTTTGCAGTGGCAAGTGGATCCTGTGACGGGAAAAAGAACCAAGGCAGTCTATGCCTGTTCCTGGCATAATCAGCCCCTAGAGGGGGTGGATATCGATAACATCGATCAGCGCCTTAAGCAGAATCAAATGCAGGAGCAATTGTCGCATCTGTGGTTGGATTTTTTGGGTGAAATTTAATTGTACGTAGGGGCGGCCCTTTGTGTGTCTGCCCGCCTTTAAGAAAGGGTTATGAAGCTTTAACTAAATAAATAACAAGGAGTTATCATGGAAAACCAATTTAAAGAATTATCTTTCCAAGAGGCCGATGAGCTCTTGAAAGCGGGTGGGGTGATCGTAATCGATGTGCGCTCGGAAGAATCCTATCAGGCTGGACATATTTCAGGGGCTATTCATTTGTCTATGCAGGCCTTAAGCGATTTTTGTAAACGATCGGACAAAGAAGAGCAAAAAGTTTTGGTCTATTGTTATCATGGCATCAGTAGCCAGTCCGTGGCTCAGCATCTGCTTCAGCAAGGCTTTACCCAGGTCTATAGTCTGAAAGGGGGCTTTGAAGAGTGGAATACCCACCATTCGCGCACCAAAGCTGCATCCGAATAGAAACTGTGTATAATTTGCACAAATCATGAAAAATTTAAATTCACATGCGGTGTGGCAAGCCCCCTTGCACAAACAGCCTATTTCTTTAAGTCTAGAGGCTAAGCAGGCCTATCAGCAGCGTATCCGGGAATGTTTAAAGGCTGAAAATGCCGTTTTGATCGCACATTACTATACTGATGCGGATATTCAAGAATTGGCCGATGAAAGCGGGGGTTGTGTGGCAGACTCTTTGGCGATGGCAGAATTTGGGCTTCAGCATCCGGCTCAAACCCTGGTGGTCGCGGGTGTGCGCTTTATGGGGGAGACCGCCAAAATTTTAAGTCCTCATAAGCGTGTCTTGATGCCGAGCTTAGAAGCGACGTGCTCTTTGGATTTAAGCTGCCCCATCGAGGCTTTTTCACGTTTTTGCGATGAGCATTCGGATCGAGTGGTAGTCGTGTATGCCAATACCTCGGCTGCCGTTAAAGCACGTGCCGACTGGGTGGTGACCTCCAGCAATGCTTTGGCGATCATCGATCATTTGGATGCCGAGGGTCATAAAATTATTTGGGCGCCCGATCGTTATTTGGGTCATTATTTGATGCAGCAAACGCAGGCAGATATGTTACTGTGGCAGGGCAGTTGCATTGTACACGAAGAATTTAAAGCCCAAGCACTGATTGATTTAAAGGCCGATTATCCCGCGGCGGCGGTATTAGTGCACCCTGAGTCTCCACCCGCGGTGATTCAAGAGGCCGATGTGGTGGGCTCTACGACCCAACTGATCAGGGCCGCAGTAGAGTTGCCCCATGAGACTTTTATCGTGGCAACCGACCGCGGTATTTTTTACAAAATGCAGCAGGCTGCCCCGCATAAACAGTTTATAGAGGCGCCCACCGCAGGGCAGGGCGCTACCTGTAAGAGCTGTGCGCATTGTCCGTGGATGGCGATGAACGATTTGGAAAGCCTGCAGTCGTGTTTAGAGCAGATGAATAATGAGATTGTATTGGATGCTGAACTAATGGATCAAGCCAGGATTCCTTTACAGCGTATGCTGAACTTTAGGTCATAACGATATGAATAAAAATACTTCAGAGCTTAGTCTGCAGCTTAAGGCTAAAAATTTAGATTTAGATCATATTCAGCATCATATTTTTTTATGCTGTGAGCAGAGTGATCCTAAATGTTGTAGTCGTGAGGCGGGGCTTAAATCTTGGGAATATTTAAAAAAACGCATCCAGGAGTTAGAGCTTGGGGGAGTGACAGGGATTTATCGTACTCGCGCCAATTGTTTAAGAGTGTGTATGCAGGGTCCTATTGCCGTGGTGTATCCCGATGGCATTTGGTATCACTCCTGCACGCCAGAAGTATTGGAGAGGATTATTCAAGAGCATTTGCTGGGTGGAAAAGCGGTCGATGAGTATGTGATTCATGCTTAGAGGACAGGCTCAAAAATTACAGACCACATTGAATGCTCCTGTAGACTATCATCTTTCATTGGGTCGTGAGCGTGTGCATTTAAACCCACTCTTGGGTCAGAAAATTCACTTGAATTTTCATCACAAGATTCATTGCATTCATTGCGCTAAGGTGACCAGCAAGAGTTTTAATCAAGGGTATTGCTATCCTTGTTTTCGAAAACTGGCCGCGTGTGATTTGTGTATTATGAAACCCGAGCTTTGCCATTATGCTCAAGGCACTTGTCGTGAGCCTGAATGGGCGGCTCAACATTGTATGCAGCCACATATTGTGTATTTGGCGAATACTACGGCTTTAAAGGTGGGGATTACGCGTTTAAGCCAAGTTCCAACGCGCTGGATGGATCAAGGGGCGGAGCAGGCCTTGCCTATTTTTTCAGTGCAAACGCGCTATCAGTCTGGTGTAATGGAAAGCCTTTTAAAAAAATATGTTTCAGATCGCACGAATTGGCGTTTAATGTTGCAGGGGCCTGCCGAGCCCATCGATCTTCAACAAGAACGCGATCGTCTCTTTGCGCTAGCAGGCCAGGAAATAGCAGAGAGTTTAAAAAAATTTACCGAGATTACACCCTTGGTAGATTCTAAGGTGCAATCGATTGGCTATCCTGTTTTAGAATATCCGAAAAAAATCAATAGTCACGATTTGGAAAAAAAGCCTGCACTTGAGGGGACTTTATTAGGGATAAAAGGGCAGTATTTGATCCTCGATTCCGCTGTGATCAATATTCGAAAATATACAGGATTTGAACTAGAGCTGAGGGGATTTTGATGTGGGTAGATTATGTGTTTTATTATTCGAACGTGATTGGTGTGCTGGGAGTCATCTTGGTTTTGGTTGCATACCTGCTGCTGCAGCTCGGAAAAATGTGTCAGCACAGCTTTTGGTTTTCTTTTCTTAATTTATTGGGTTCCTGTTTTGTGCTGATTTCTCTGGTTTATCATTGGAATTTGGCCTCGGTGATCATCGAAATTGCCTGGTTAGCGATCAGCGCTTACGGTATTGTGAGCTGGTGTATTAAAGCCATTTCCCACACTAATACTCGGACATAAACAACTCTAAAAGTTCATTTAAAAACAAGTGTCCCTGCTGTGTTAGATAAAGCACATTATGCTTAAGTTCCAGAAACCCATTTTCTTCGGCGCGCTCTAGGGGCGCTTTAATAGCAGAGATCGGAAGCCCCGTGCGTTCATTCCATAACGCTAAAGAGATTGCTGACTGCAGTCGTAGGACATTCATCATAAACTCTAGGGGGAGTTCTTTTTCTGTGATGGGTAGGAGGCTGGCTAAGGTGGATTTACTGCGATCTAAATACTCTTTGGGATTTTTAAGCTTCACAGAGCGGTAGATTTCTCCTGTGTTGATATCTGTTAATTTTCCGTGAGCGCCTGCGCCAATACCCAGGTAGTCTCCAAAAGTCCAATAATTTAAATTATGTGCACAGAATCGATTTTCTCGAGCATAGGCTGAAATTTCATAGTGTTTGAAATGATGCTGCTCCAAAAGCGCCTGCCCTTGTTTTTGCATCTCCCACAGAAGCTCATCTTCCGGTAGTTTGGGCGGAAATTTATGGAAAAGGGTATTGGGCTCCAGCGTTAGGTGATACCAAGACAGATGTTCGGGTGCGAGTGCTAAGGCATTGTTTAAATCTGACAGGGCTTCTTCCACGCTTTGAAAGGGGAGTCCATACATTAAATCGAGATTGATGTTATCAAAGCCAACTTTTCGCGCTGTTTGAACAGCCTGGATCGCTTGATCGGCATTATGAATTCTACCCAATATTTTTAGTTTCTCGTTCTGCAGGCTTTGTATGCCCAAAGACAGGCGATTAATACCTAGCTCTCGATAGCCCTGGAAATAATCTTGTTCGGCTGTCCCGGGGTTTGCTTCTAAAGTGATTTCAAGCGCATCTGGACAGTTGAGTCTAGCCCTTAACTCTGTAAATAAGCAACGGTAGGCTTCGGGTGAAATTAAACTGGGTGTGCCGCCACCGATAAAAATGGAGTGGATTGGCCTCTCCTTGATTAAAGGGAGGTGTTGTTCTAGATCTTCAATCAAGCGTCGCATATACTCCCTTTCGGGTAAAGCCGAGGGCCCCACATGAGAGTTAAAGTCACAATAAGGGCATTTGCGCACGCACCAGGGAATGTGAATATAGAGACTCAGCGGGATCGATGGATTGAATTGCAACATGATAGTATTCGCAAATATTGACTGTGGTGGTGAATAAAAAAGACCCCATAGTGCCACAAAGGAAAGCGCATGACAAAAAAACCCGAAATCATCGATACCACAGTCATCGCTAAAACAAAATTATTTACCGTGGAAAACGTACATTTGCGTTTTTCGAATGGACAGGAGCGCCATTTCGAACGCGTTCAGGGTAGAAATTTAGAATCCGTCATGGTGGTTCCGCTGCTGGATCAAGACACTTTTTTGTTGATTCGTGAATATGGAGCGGGATTGGATGAATATACTCTGGCTTTTCCGAAGGGAGGGGTGGATGCACACACGGCGGAAGATATGTTTGCGTGCGCTAATCGTGAGTTAATGGAAGAGGTCGGTTACGGAGCTCGAAACATTTCCTTATTGTCCACCTTGAGTGCTTCACCGAGTTACAACAAATCCAAAATGCATATTTTGTTGGCACAAGATTTATTTGAACAAAAACTAGAGGGCGATGAGCCTGAGCCCATAGAGGTGGTGCCTTGGAAATTGAATCGCATCGACGAGCTTTTGCAGCGTCCAGACTTTAGTGAGGCACGTAGCGTGGTTGCCGTATTGTTGCTGGAGCGTTTCCTTTCCCTAAAAAAAATCTAACACTATTGAGGTTGATTTAAACACGCAGCCCATGCAATATAACGCAAATTCATTACATTAAACCGAGGGGAGAAGTTTATGGTTCAGCGTAGAGTAAAAGTAGCGATCACTGGAGCAGCAGGACATATCGGTTATGCCCTCTTGTTTAGGGTGGCCTCAGGTCAGGTCTTTGGCCCGGATGTGATGGTGGACTTGCAACTCCTCGAGATTAAAGCCGCGCTGCCTGCTTTGCAGGGTGTAGTGATGGAATTGGAAGATTGTGCTTTCCCTTTATTAGGCAAGATCATAGTGACGGACGATGTCAATGTTGCGATGAAGGACATTAACTGGGCTGTCTTAGTGGGATCCATGCCTCGCAAGGCGGGTATGGAGCGAGCCGATTTGTTGTCGATTAATGGGGGCATTTTTACCACTCAGGGTCGCGCCATCAATGAGCATGCGGCTAAAGATGTGCGCGTTTTGGTTGTGGGAAATCCCTGCAATACAAACTGCTTAATTGCTATGCACAGTGCCACCGATATTCCTAAGGATCGTTTTTTTGCGATGACAATGTTGGATGAAAACCGAGCTAAGGCACAATTGGCCATTAAAGCAGGTGTGAGTGTTGCAGAGGTAAAGGATATGGGCATTTGGGGTAACCACTCGTCCACACAGTATCCCGATTTTTATAATGCGACCATCGGCGGAAAGCCGGTGACCCAGGTGATCACTGACCAGGCTTGGCTCACCGAAAAATTTATTCCTATTGTGCAAAAACGAGGGGCGGCGATTATTGAGGCACGGGGTGCTTCTTCAGCAGCGTCAGCGGCCAATGCCATTATTGATACCCTGCACAACTTAATTCACGATACACCCAAAGACGATTGTTTTTCGGTGTGCTCTTGCTCTAATGGAGATTATGGGGTCGATGCGGGATTAATTTTCTCCTATCCCTCTCGCACCGAAAATGGACAATTGAAAATTGTTACAGGTCTTGAACATAATGAATTTAGTCAGCAAAAAATTAAATTGACCTTGGATGAATTGCGCTCTGAACGAGATGCGGTAGACGAACTTGGTCTTATTTAAACCATCTGCTTGCCAGTAAATCATGCTGATTCTAGGCATTGAAAGCTCTTGCGATGATACCGCCGTTGCTCTCTACGACAGTGAGCAGGGCGTGCGTGCTCATCAGCTTCATACCCAGCTCCTGCATGCACGTTTTGGTGGCGTTGTTCCCGAGCTTGCAGCACGTGATCACATTCGCACTATTTTAACATTGGTGGATCAGGCACTGAGTGAGGCCCAATGCACGCGAGCTGAACTTAAGGGTGTGGCCTATACGGCAGGCCCCGGTTTAGTCGGCGCCTTGATGGTGGGTGCCAGTGTGGGCCGCAGCCTAGCCTATGCTTTGAATATTCCGAGCTTAGGTGTGCATCACATGGAAGCGCATTTGATGGTGACAATGCTCCAAGATCCTAAACCTGCCTATCCTTTTTTAGCGCTATTGGTTTCCGGTGGACACACTTTGTTGTTGGAAGTTTTGGGCTTAGGTGATTATCGCTTACTGGGCGAAAGTCTTGACGATGCCGTGGGCGAGGCCTTTGATAAAACCGCTAAATTATTGGGCCTGCCTTATCCGGGAGGGCTTGCTTTGGCAAAACTGGCGGAAGGTGGAAGGCCTGGACGCTTTGAATTTCCACGCCCCATGTTGCATCAAGCCACCCTTAATTTTAGTTTCAGCGGTCTTAAAACCTTTGCGATGAATACACTGCGTCAACAAACCTTACTGGATGAGCAAACAAAAGCGGATATTGCTTATGCTTTTCAAGAGGCCGCGGTGGATAGCTTAGTGAGTAAATGTGAGAAAGCAGTTCAACAAACGGGCATTGATCGTTTGGTGATGGTGGGTGGCGTGAGCGCCAATCAACATTTGCGCACCGAATTGCAGCGACGCTTAAGGCATTCGAGCCTGTACTACTTGCCTTTAAATTTGTGTACAGATAATGGTGTGATGGTGGCCTATTTAGGTTTTCTGCGCATGAGTCGAGGTGAGTGCGATTTGGATAAAGCCATTCGTGTACATCCGCGTTGGCCATTAGTGGAACTGAATTCACCCTTGTAGATTTTGGGTTTGCTGACACGTATTTTTCACAGGGGCGCCCCTTGCGTGCGCCCGCTATTCATTTTAGATTTATTTCATAAACTGACTAAAATCAATCTTATCTTCTGTTTTGCTGCGCAGACGCTGAATATTTTCCGAATGCTTCCAAACCACTAAAGCGGTAATTAAAAGTACGGGTAAAAAATAAGCCGCTGTGCCTGTCAATAAAGTATAAAAAGGAGCAAAGACTGCAGTGACCATTCCGGCTAGAGAAGAGTAGCGGAAAACGGCAGCAACAACGACCCAGGTGATTATGGCAAACAAACCTACCCAGAGTGAAAGCCCAAGCAGCACACCCAGCATGGGGGCTACACCCTTGCCGCCCTTAAACTTATAGAAGACGGGAAAAATGTGGCCGGCAACGACAGCGTAGGCCACAAAGCCCAACATCAGTCCATGCACACCCAACATGCGTGCGATCCACACCGCGATGACACCCTTTAGGATATCGCCTGCTAACACCGCGAGCGCTTGGTTTTTTCCGCTTAAGCGTAGAACATTCGTGGCCCCAGGATTTTTTGAGCCTCCTGTGCGAGGATCAGGTGTACCTAGGTATTGACTGAGTAGGACGCCGGTGGAAACAGAACCTAAAAGATAAGCCAGTATGAGACAAATAATGAAAGCCATGACGTCAATCCTCCCTGTGATAGCACTAAAAAAACACCGCAGCCAGCATCATACTCGAGCTTAGTTGCCCCTGTCCAATGCCATCTTCGATTGAGGTTTTTGGCCATTGCTTAAAGCAATCTTCACAGGTAGATTAATGAGCAGTTTGAGTTGAGTATTAGGGTAGGGCTGGATGAAGGCATTAGAGGTAACGGGACTTAGCAAGGCGTATAAAGGCGGTGTGCTAGCTCTCAAGGACGTGAGCTTCGAGATGAACGAGGGAGATTTCTTTGCTCTCTTGGGTCCTAACGGCGCGGGCAAATCTACCTTGATTGGAATTTTAAGTGCCTTGGTAAAAAAATCATCCGGCCAAGTTAAAGTCTTTGGTTATGATTTGGATAAAGAATTGCTGGCCGTTAAATCGTGCATTGGTGTAGTCCCCCAAGAATTTAACTTTAGCATGTTTGAAAAAGTATTAGATATTGTTGCCAACCAAGCCGGTTATTATGGAATTCGTCGCAAAGAAGCTTTGCAGCGCGCAGAATATTATTTAAAGCAATTAGGCCTGTGGGATAAACGCGATCAAATAGCGCGTAATCTGTCGGGCGGAATGAAGCGCCGCCTGATGATTGTGCGAGCCTTAATTCACGAGCCTAAACTGCTGATTCTCGATGAGCCTACAGCAGGTGTGGATATAGAGCTTCGACGCTCGATGTGGGATTTTTTAGAGCGAGTGAATAAAGAAGGAACCACCATTATTTTAACCACACATTATTTGGAAGAAGCGGAGAATTTGTGTCGGCACATTGCCATTATTAACAAAGGTGAGATCGTTAAACAAGGTTCCATGATGGCCTTGCTCAAAGAATTGGACAAAGAATATTTTATTTTATATCTCAAAAATCCTTGTGAATTTATTCCTGAGTTAAATAACTACCCCATTAATGTCATTGATCCTCTGACTTTAGAAGTTGAAATTTCAAATGATCAAAGTGTGAGTGATTTACTGAGGGTTTTAGCAGAAGTAGGCATCGAAGTGAGCCGCCTGCGTAACAAAACGAATCGCTTAGAAGAATTATTTGTTCGATTAACATCGGATGGAGTTTAAAATATGAATGTACGTCAGCAGTGGATTGGATTTAGAACGATTCTGCGCAAAGAGATTCAACGTATTTTTCGAATTTGGCCCAAAACGATTATCCCACCCGCAGTGACCACCTGTCTGTATTTTATTATTTTCGGTAATATGGTGGGCTCCCGAATCGGCACGATGGGAGGTTTTAGTTATATTGAATTTATTACGCCCGGATTGATTATGTTGTCCAT
>JAKFXE010000023.1 GCA_021731545.1 Coxiellaceae bacterium | reverse complement strand
GGTCAAGGCGCTGTTGAAAAACCGATTTTATAGAATAATATCAACTTGTTATAGTATAAGACAGTCTGTGGGTAACACCGGTAAGGACAGGGCTTAAGCAGGGGGTAGAAAAGCATAAGTCTGGGGTTTGGGTATTAGTACCCAAGTTCAATCCCCTGCCCACACAGACAAACAACCCTCTTATACACGATTTTGTGGATAAGTTTGTGCTCATTTATTGGGATAATCCAGGGTACTACCGCTGATTATCCCGAAAAATCAGCGATAGTACCCTGGATTATCCGGCTTTGCTGGACTATACTCCTGTCATGAAAAGCTATCAGCGACAATTGAACTTAAGCCAACTACTTGAAAAAAAGTCATTTTTTCTGCTAGGCCCCCGCGCCACAGGAAAAAGCTTTTTAATTCATCAGGAACTGGGCGAGCAAGCGCTTGTATTAAATTTGCTGCGGTCTGAGCTTTTTTTAAGGTTGTCACGCTCGCCTTGGGAGCTCGAGGCTATTATTGAGGGCCTGCTTTCTGAAAAGAAAAGCCCCATTATCGTCATCGATGAGGTGCAAAAGCTTCCTAATCTGTTGGATGAGGTGCATCGCTTGATGGAAGAAAAGCGGTGGCGTTTTTTATTAACCGGCAGTAGCGCTCGAAAACTTAAACACGGACACGCTAATTTACTCGCAGGTCGGGCTTGGACGGCACAGCTCTTTCCGCTGAGTTTTAGTGAGATACCTCACTTTGATTTAGGGCGTTATTTACGTTATGGCGGACTGCCGGCCATTTATCCGAGTGAATTCCCTGAAGAAGAGTTAACAGCCTATGCACACACCTATTTGTATGAGGAAATTCAAGCAGAAGGTTTGGTGCGAAAGCTGCCGCAGTTTTCACGATTTCTACAAGTGGCGGCCCTCAACAATGGGCTGTTATTAAATTTTAGTAAAGTGGCCAGCGATACCAGCGTTTCTGCTTCCACCATTCGCGAATACTATGGCATTTTAGAAGATACCCTCATCGGTTTTATGCTGAAGCCGTGGAATCATTCAACGAAAAGAAAAGCCATTTCAACGGCAAAGTTTTACCTCTTTGATTGTGGAGTAACACATGCTTTAGCGGGCACACAAACATTGGATCGAAATTCTGATTTGTATGGCCGAAGCTTTGAACACTGGATTGGATTGGAATTGAGAAGTTATTTAGAATATCGCCGAAAAAGTGACCCCCTCGGATTTTGGCGAAGCACACACCAACATGAAGTGGATTTTACCGTGGGGGATCATACAGCAATAGAAGTTAAAGCCAGCCAAAAATTGGCACAAGGTGATTTTAAGGGCCTGTTAGAGTTACAAAAAGAAAAAGTGTTTAATCACTATTTTGTTGTTTCTCAAGATCCCATTGAAGCCAAGCATGGCGCCATTCACTGCATGCACTGGAAGAATTTTCTAAGCCGCTTATGGGCGGGCGAGTTGTTTTAATAACAGCGCATAATAAAAACCATCTGCATTCTGATCACCCGGGAGTACTTGAACGCCATGGCGTTGTTGGAGCCCCAAGGGGAGTGAAAGAGTCACAGGCTTTGCGTCCGAGTGTTTTGCTAAGAAACGACCAATTTGTTCATCATTTTCTTCCGGCAAAACAGAACAGGTGGAATAGAGCAGGCGTCCACCCTCCTTAAGCAAGGGCCACAGGGCTTCTAAGAGTTTAGACTGAAGTGCGGCGTGTTCCGCCACATCAGTGGGATGACGCAAAAGCTTAATATCAGGATGGCGCCGAATCACACCTGTGCCGGAGCAGGGAGCATCCAGCAAAATACAGTCAAAGCGCTGACCATCCCACCAGTCCTCGGGTTGAGTGGCGTCGGCTACCTTCATTTCCAGGGTCGCTGAGTTCAGCTGCAGGCGCTCAGCATTTTCTCGAAGGCGTTGTAAGCGATCAGGGTGTTTATCCAGCGCAAGTAGTTTTTTAAGTTGAGGCTGTTGCTCCAACAGGTGCAGGGTTTTACTTCCGGGTGCTGCGCAGGCATCTAGGATTCGCTCTGAAGGCTGTGGCTGAATGATGTGCGCCACAAGCTGCCCTGCTAGGTCTTGAACAGAGCACAGCCCCTGTGCGAAGCCAGGCAGCTTGTTGACAGGCACCGCTTCTTTCAATTGAATTGCTTCCGGACTTACTGTCAGCGCCTGTGCGGTGATACCCTGGACGGTGAGTTGCTGAAGATAATCGTTCGAAGAGGTTTTTTGCTGATGGATGCGCAGCGTCATCGGTGCGCGCTGGTTGTTTTGATCTAAAATCTGCAGCCACTGTGTTGGCCAATCGTGCTTTAAGCGATCAATCAACCAAGAGGGGTGTGCATACAGGCCCTCGCTGCTTTGATCGGCCCTTTCAAGAAAGTTTTGTTGATCCCTCAGGAATAGGCGAAGCGTTTTATTCAACAAGGCTTTGGCCCAGGGCTTTTTTAAGGCTTCGGCTGCACTCACCGTTTCTGAAACGGCCGCATGAGACGCCGTCTTTAAATAAATCAGCTGATACAAGCCTATAACTAATAAACAATGCACCTCAAAATATTTGGAGGGAAGCGCCTTATGCAGCAAATGTTCCGCAATCACATTTAAACGAAAATACCAACGCAGAGAGCCAAAACAGAGCCCTTTAATAAAACTCAGTTCTTTGTGTTCATTCCAAGGTTCAAAAAGAGTGTCCAAGGATTTTTGTTGTTGGATAACAGCACAGATTATTTTAGCTGCAGAGGCACGAGGATGGGTGGGGGGCCTATTGATCAAAGACCCTATCCCGAGAGCACCGACAAATCGGCGACTAAAGCAAATAAATCGTGCAAGGCTTGCAAGAGCGCTAAACGATTTTCACGAATTTTTTTATCTTCCGCCATAATCATCACCTGATCAAAGAAAACATCGATGGGCTCTTTAAGTGCTGCCAAACAACGCAGCGCCTCTTTGTAATTTTTATCTGCATAGAGCGCAGAAACTTGTTTATGAACCTCATCCAATTCAGCCTTTAGTTTTTTTTCAGCCTCGTGTTCAAATAAAACGACTTGTATTTTTTGTGTTATTTTGCTCGTTTGTTTTTTCAGTATATTGTTTACCCGTTTATGGGCAGCCGCAAGGCTCTGTGCTTCAGGCAACTGCTGAAATTCACGCACCGCTTGAAGACGCTGTGCAAAATCAAATAAATCTGTGGGGCTCAATGCGCGCACCGCCTCAAAAACCTCAACACTCACCCCTTGCTCCAAATACCAGGCCTTTAAGCGCTCTAGAATAAATTCAAAACTTTCTTCGACCGTCTTTGCATTGGGCAATTTGATCTTATATGCTTTAGTAGCGGTTTTTAATAAATCCATTAAATCCAAGGACCATTCTTTTTCAACCAAGATTCGAAGAATACCCTGAGCCGCTCGGCGCAAAGCAAAAGGATCTTTATCCCCCGTAGGCTTTTTATGAATACCAAAGATGCCCACCAAGCTGTCTGTTTTATCGACCAAAGCTATCAGCGCACCCACATTCGATGAGGGAACAGCGTCTCCTGAAAAGCGCGGCTGATATTGTTCTTTAATGGCTTGAGCACACTCTGCCGATTCTTTGTCCTGCAGCGCATAGTAATAGCCCATCACCCCCTGAAGCTCTGGAAATTCTTTAACCATATCGCTTAACAGATCAGACTTGGCTAACAATCCCGCGCACTTAGCTGCAGTAACATCGATGTTTAGTGGTTTAGCTAAGCCTGCTGCTAGCTCACTGATACGCTGAGCCTTTTCTTCCATGCTACCCAGCTCTTTTTGAAAGATGAGTTTCTTAAGGTGTGGCAGCCGGCTTTCGAGGCTGTGTTTAAGATCGTTTTTATAAAAGAATTCTGCGTCGTTTAATCGAGCATTAATTACGCGCTCATTGCCGCTCACAATCATCAGAGGATTTTTGCTTTCAATATTGCTGATGACTAAAAAATAGGGCTGTAGTTCACCCGCCGTATTAATCATGGGAAAACATTTTTGATGGGTTTTCATCGAGCAGATTAAAACCTCAGAAGGAATCTCTAAAAAGCGACGATCAAAGTGTCCTACATGCAATGTGGGCCACTCTACGAGACCGGTTACCTCATTCAGCAGTGCCTCATCCACCAATGCATGAGCTTGCTGAGAGGGGCTTTTCTGGAGCAAGCTGCGAATCAGCTCACGACGCGCTTCAAAATCAGGCAGGACTTTAGCCTCTTTTAAGCGCTTAAGATATTCATCAGCACTTTCCAGTGAAATAGCCTCAGGATGATGGAAGCGATGGCCATAGGTGATGCGATCTGTAGATTTGCCTGAAAGGGTTGTGTAAACGACTTCCTTTCCGAACAACACCACCACCCACTGCACAGGCCTTACAAATTCTGTATCACCACTTCCCCAGCGCATGGACTTACCTAAGGGCAATTTCTTAATCGCTGTGTTGAGCAACTCAGGTAAAAGTTCAGCCGCTTTCTTTCCTTCTTGTTTGACCACACAAAAAAGCCAATCTCCTTTTGGGGTATGTCTAACTTCAAGATCATCCAGTGTCGCACCACAGGATTTTGCAAAACCCAAACAGGCTAAGGTGGGAATACCCCCTTTATCATAGGCGCTTTCCACACTAGGCCCTTGGCGCTCGATAGATCGAGGGTTCTGCAAGACGGAAAGCTCTTTTACAATTAAGGCTAAGCGTCGAGGAGTTGCAAAGTGTTCGATCGCTGAATAGTGTAATTCAGCAGCACTTAATTCATGTGCGACGGATTTCTCTAGCGCATAAGACAAGTCCAACAAAGTGTTGGCGGGTAATTCTTCACACCCGATCTCAAATAATAAATCACGCGTCTGCATGGCGTACTCGTTTTAATAAAGGAAAGCCCAAGGCTTCTCGGGCTGCGAAATAAGCTTTAGCCACTTCTTGTGCCAACTTTCGAACACGTAAAATATAGGCCTGCCGTTCCGTAACCGATACGGCTTGACGCGCATCCAGCAAATTAAAGGTGTGAGAGGCCTTGAGTATTTTTTCATAGGCGGCTAAAGGGAGTTTTAACTGACACAGTGCCCTGGCCTCACGCTCAGATTGATCAAATTGCTGCAGCAAAAAAGGAACATCGGCGTGTTCAAAATTGTACTGCGACATTTCCACTTCATTTTGATGAAAAACATCACCGTAGGTAATCGGGCCGCGTGGGCCATAGGTCCAGATCAAATCAAATAAACTGTCTACGCCCTGTAGAAACATCGCAAGGCGCTCAAGGCCATAGGTAATCTCGCCGGTAACAGGCTTACATTCTAAGCCCCCCACCTGTTGAAAATAGGTAAACTGCGAAACCTCCATGCCGTCTTGCCAGACTTCCCAACCCAAACCCCAGGCGCCTAAGGTCGGAGATTCCCAATTATCTTCCACAAAACGAATATCGTGTACCAGAGGATCAACGCCCAAATGGCGCAAAGAGCCGAGATACAATTCCTGTATGTTGTCAGGAGAAGGTTTTAGTATGACCTGAAACTGATAATAGTGCTGAACTCGATTAGGGTTTTGGCCATAACGACCATCGGTGGGTCGACGAGAAGGTTGCACATAGGCGGCTGACCAAGGCTCTGGGCCTACGGCGTGCAAAAAAGTGGCGGGATGAAAAGTACCCGCACCCACTTCCATGTCCAGCGGTTGCAAGATGACACATCCTTGTTGTGCCCAATAGTCCTGCAGCTTGAAAATCACCTCTTGAAAGGTGATTTTCTTGGCATGCTCATCTTTGTTTTTCATCGAGGTTTTTATTGACCTAATTTTTTAATGTGTGCACTTAAGTTTTGCTCTGTCGAGGCACCCGGAATAAAAGCAAACCGCGTACCTGCGCGATTGGCCAACACAAAGGCGGGTGTTCCCATGAGTTGCAAATCTTGTGCCAGCTGTGTATTCGCTTTAATTTCTTGGGCAATCGCAGCAGATTTCATATCCGTCGCTAGGGTGGCGGTGTTTAAACCAACGGATTTAGCGACATCCATGATCTTCGTTTCATCTAAAGGATTGCTCGCTTGCATTAAAGCTTCGTGGAAAGCATAAAATTTTCCTTGTTTTTGAGCTGCCAATGCAGCCTGTGCCGCTAAATCAGAAGCTCCACCAAAAATAGGCAGCTCTTTAAACACAACGCGCAGATTAGAATTTTGTTTAATCAGTGTACCAACGATGCCCGCCATTTCTTTGCAGTGCCCGCATTGATAGTCAAAAAATTCAACTAGCGTGACTGTGCCTTGAGGATTTCCTGCCACGGGTGAGTTGCTATTGCTAAACAATTGTTTGCTGTGGCTGCGAATAGCGCCGCTTGCTGCTTTTTCTTGACCTTGTTGCATTTGATTGCGCAAGGCTTCGGAGGCTTCGACCAATACCTGCGGATTCTTCACCAGGTAGTCGTGCACCACCTGTTCAATCTGCTGGACTTGTTGTGTCGACAGCGGTGCTGCCGTGTTCGTCGCGGCCTTAGCCGTAATGGTATTAACGAGTACAGCTGAAATCAGCATTCCAGAAAAGAGTAGGGTTGTTTTCACGGGAGTTTCCTTAGGTTCATTGCGAAAAGAGGCCCACTATAAACTATCTTAGGCCATAAATGTAGGTGGGTAGCGTGATGTATCGTTTACTGTGAAAGTAGGCCTGCAGATGAGCGTTGAATGAAATGAAGCCTAAGCGTCGGTAATGCTTCGATACCATCCTATTACTGCTGTTATCTTATTTAAAAGATAGTAGTAATGATAGGCTGGTCAAGGCGCTGTTGAAAAACCGATTTTATAGAATAATATCAACTTGTTATAGTATAAGGCAGTCTGTGGGTAACATCGGTAAGGACAGGGCTTAAGCGGGGGGTAGAAAAGCATAAGTCTGGGGTTTGGGTATTAGTACCCGAGTTCAACCCCCTTCCTACACAGATAAACGACCCCCTTATACACGATTTTGTGGATAGTTTTTGGTTTGGGCACATAGGTTATAAGTGTACACAAATACTCTGTTTAGAGGGTGTTTGTGTATACCTAGGCCTAAGAAAAGGATTTTACGGGTGGTTGCGCGATATCGTTGATTTTCACGAGAGCTCAAGGAAAATACGCTTTAGTTTTTCTACGAACCTAAAAAGATCAGCAAACTGAGTATAAAGCCCCATAGGCGCCACCCTAACGATATCGCCTCTAACATCAACAATGATGCCGTGCTTGAAAAATAGATTTTCAATTTCGGGTTCTTGATCAAAACAAGGAATGCGCAGCGAAAGCTGACAGCCTCGCTCATCAGGATTTTTGGGAGTAATAATGTGAACTTTTTCACCGACCTCATCTTGAAGGAGCTGTTCCAAATAGGCAACTAAACGCTTGTTTTTTTCACGTAGCGCCCCAAAATCAATGCGATCGAATAAAGAAAGCGCTTGGTATAATGAGGTTAATGAAAATATTTCTGGATTGCTCATCTGCCATCCTTCAGCCGTGAGAATGGGATCAAAGCGATCGGGCATTTCAAAGCGAGTTAATTTATTGTGTCCCCACCACCCAGAAAAACGAGGCATCGCTGGATCCTGTAGATATTTTTCATGAATATAAAGCCCTGCAATGGCCCCAGGGCCAGCGGACAAATATTTATAGCTGCACCAAACAGCAAAATCCACATTCCAACGATGTAAGCTTAAAGGAACATTGGCAATAGCATGAGCAAGATCAACACCTAATTTACAACCCTGTTTATGAGCAAGATGTGTTATTTCCGGTATGTTAAAATATTGCCCTGTTAAATAATGAACGGCTTCGATCCAAACAAGCACCGTATGTTCACCCTCTCCTTCAATGGTTTTCTTAAAGGTATCTAGATCAATATAGCCCTGCTCATTTGGTTTTATTTCAACAATAGCTTCTTCTAATGGAAAAGGGTCTTTTCCGGTAAAAGCACGAATAGTTTCCCAGCGCTGTTTAATTTGAGAGTCAATGGCATAGCTATCTGATGGAAATCCCAATAATCGGATAATTTTAAATCGCTTCCGCGTGGGTTGATAAAATGAAACAAAAGTCGCATGTAAGTTAGCCGTTAGGCCGCCCATTACAACCACCTCTTCATTTTTTGCGCCGATTAAACGGGCTAATGAGTGAATTGCGCGCTCACCATAGGAAATCCAAGGATTCTCTGCAGAAAAATGAGCTCGAACACCAGAGCGACCCCAAAGCTCACATTGTTTCATTAAAGCCGAATCAATATTCTTAGGCTTAGGCCCCAGAGAGTTTCCATTTAAGTAGATGAGCGCTTGATTATTTTTATCTACGGGAATGTCAAAAGAAGCGGTTAGTGGTTCAAACGAATCCAAGAGATCTTTTTGTAATGCATTTTCTAGTTGATGCTTCATAATATACTGTTTTTTTAAAATAATAGAGTAAAAGCTAATAATGAGAAAGCTAGGGTCAATAAAAACACCAAAAGAACATTTCCACCCGGAACGGAGTAAGCTAAATTTAATTTTTTATTACGCAAAAACCATACCATTAATGCGGGCATGATAATCAATTGAATGATGGCTAAGGTTCCAGCAATAGACAAGCCTAAAAGAAATGCTCGTTGATAAAACAATACCGAGAGAGTCGCAGGCAAATAAGCGATCACATAAACAAGCCACGTTTTCCGGGCGCTTTTATATAAAGCATCAGCAATAAAATCAGTTAAGCTAATAGAGTTCGCTAGAAAAGAGGTGACAATACAAAGAGCGCTAAAAATATTCATCGCTTGAGTAATCCAGGCCACGTGCAAAAACTTGCTTAATGCAATTTGTAAACTTGAAAGGGGGTGGGCAGAGTGCGCCATTTTCTCTAATCCATAGTCGCCCTGATAGGGTATTACTGAAAATATTACACTGATCCAAATCACATAACACAATAAAGGGATAATTGTTCCCCAAAAAACAACTCGCTTTATTTTTTTTAAATCGCTTTGGTAATAGCTACGTAGACTCGGAATTAGGGTGGCAAACCCAAATGAGGTAATAGCAATAATTAACAGGGATATTGATAAGTTTGCTTGAGGAGAGAAAAGGATGCCGCTCAAATTAAAATAACTCGATAATCCAGCGACCATAACAAAAAAAACGACAGCCTTGATGCCCATCAATATTCTATTGGTGTGATCAGTGAACTGAATGCCGCGAGAAATAACAAACCCGAATAACAGTAAAAAAATAAGTGGCGAGCTCCAATTGGGCAAACTAATTCCCAGGTAGTGTAAGTTAATCTTTATTAGATCACCACCCCCGGCAAGATAAGCTGAAATCAGCGAATACAATACTAATAAATTGCAAATCCCTGCAAAAGTCATCCCCCAACGGCCCAAAGCCATTCGAGACATAGAGATAAGATTTGAACCAGAAGGTAGGGCTAAATTAGCCTCCAAAAAATAGTAAGCGCTTAAGGTCATTAATAACCAAAAAAAGAAAAGCGTTATGATGGCATAAGGAAGACCTAATTGTGCGATGGCAATAGGTAATGCCAATATACCCGTACCAACCACGTTGCCGATCACCAAAAATATTCCACCCCACAGGGGCGGAGTTTTTGCAACTAACGAAGCCATTTTGATAACCATTCTTTGTTGAACTGGTTTTGAGTATAAAACAACAAACGCCAATTATCTATTCATCAAGGTGCTTAACCCAGCGATTTATATGAAAAATTACATTCGACAGAAATAATTCGCATGTTCACTGATGAAGTATATGAGTTTTGAGGCAAGCACAGATTTTAAAACAAAACTACGCTAGTTGTTCGCGCAATTTTTTCATTGCGGCCGTTTCGAGTTGGCGGATGCGTTCAGCGGAAACCTTGTAATCTGCAGCGAGTTCATGCAAGGTTTCTTTGGCTTCATTTAACCAGCGGCGACGCAAAATATCTTGGCTGCGTTCATCCAGTTGTTCAAGGGCTGTATGGAGTTTGTGTTCTTGAGTATCGGACCAATTATCTGATTCTAATTGGTTGGCGGGATTGTAACGAGCGTCTTCTAAATAGTGAGCTGGCTTAAAGTGATGTGAGTGTTCCTCATCAGTGGGATCGCTTTCAAAAGATTCATCATAAGCACTCAAGCGCGTTTCCATTTGACGAACATCTTTGGGGCTAACATTAAGCTCTTCAGCGACGGCTTGCACTTCGCTGTCGCTGAACCAGCCGAGTTTTTTAGAGGCTTTGCGTAAGTTGAAAAAAAGTTTTCGTTGAGCTTTGGTGGTAGCCACTTTTACAATGCGCCAATTGCGCAACACAAATTCGTGGATTTCTGCTCGGATCCAATGCACGGCAAAAGAAACGAGGCGCACGCCCTTAGTGGGATCAAAGCGCTTAACCGCTTTCATCAAACCGATATTACCTTCTTGAATTAAATCAGACTGAGAAAGACCATAGCCGTTATAACCACGTGCCACGCGCACCACAAAACGAAGATGAGAAAGAACTAATTCTCGAGCGGCCTCAAGATCATTGTTTTCGCGCAGACGCGTGGCTAAATCCAATTCTTGTTCGGGCGTCAATAAGGGAATCTGGTTGACCCAGTGAATATAGGAGCCCAGGCTTCCCAAGGAAAGCGCGGACTGTAATCGCTGCAATTCATTTGGCATGGCACAAGTCTCACAAAAAGAGAGGCAAAATTCTAGCACTCTAGGGGCTTGAGTGCTAGTAAAAAAGAGGAGTATGGCCTTTAAGCTTAGCGGCTACTAGGGTCTCGCCGAAGGCCAAGAAGCTGCCGCCCCCGCCCTTCCTTCGATACATCGCCCCCTGCTTCGCATTAAGCAACCTATCTTTAGGGGCGTGTTTTCAGAGCAGGAGAGATTGTAAAATTTGGGATTGGATGGCAAGGCACTTAACAAATCCCAAATAATGAAATATTGCAAAATTTGGGATTAGATAGTAAAGTAGCTAAGCAATCCCAAAAAGAGAAGCTTAAATGAATAGTATAGTCATTGGTCGCCGGGCAGAGCTGAGTTTATTAGAAGAGGCATACCAGTCAAATCGAGCCGAATTTATGGCCGTTTATGGAAGACGCCGCGTTGGAAAAACATTTTTAATTCGAGAATTCTTTTCTGGAAAGCCAGAATGTCAATTTTTTCAGATTTCCGGAATCAAGGACGCGACGCTCAAAGAGCAATTGGATGAATTCAAAAAGGAAATTGTTCGAGTATTTTACAGTAATCTCAAAATGACCAAGCTAGAGGCACCCAAAAACTGGTTAGCGGCTTTTGAAATGTTACAAGAAGCGATCACTCTGTTTGGAGGCCATAAAAAGATCGCTTTGTTTTTTGATGAATTTCCTTGGATGGCGCAGCGGAAAAGTAAGTTATTACATGCACTTGATTATTACTGGAATCGATATTGGTCAAGTCAGAAAAATATAAAATTAATTATTTGTGGATCCGCGGCTTCATGGATTATTAAAAACATTCTAAATCACAAAGGGGGGCTTCATAATCGTGTTACACGTCGAATGCTTCTTAATCCCTTTACACTTCAAGAAACGAAAGCATATTTAAAGAATAGAGGAATTACTTATGATAACTATCAAACAGTACAGTTATATATGTGTATCGGTGGAATTCCCTATTATCTTGACATGCTGAGAAAGGGGCTCTCTTCGGCGCAAAATATCAATCAGCTTTGTTTTCAGCGCGAGGGCTCTTTGTTCGATGAATTTAATAATTTATTTAAAGCGCTTTTTGATCAAGGAGGCGCTCATGAAGATATTATTAGAATGATTGCGGGGAAAAGGGAGGGTATCAGTCGAGATGAAATTGTAACAACATTATCTATAAAAGGAGGTACGCTCTCCATTTGGCTTAAAGAGTTGGAACAGACAGGATTTATTGAATCTTTTATGCCGATAGGACGAAAATATGGCAGATATTATAAAATTATTGATGAATATACTTTGTTTTATCTCAACTGGATTGCACCGCTGGCACAGTCTGGGCTTCAAGTGGAAAATATCACCCAATACTGGGAGGAAGCTTCACAAACACCCGGATGGCGCGCATGGGCTGGCCTTGCTTTTGAAGCGATCTGCTATAAGCATATTTCCAGCATTCGTAAAGCACTGCATATACCACAAGGAGCGCTTGCTGCAACATGGCGCTATACCCCTCCCAAAAGAAGTTCTTTGCCAGGTGCACAAGTAGATTTGTTGTTTGATCGAAATGATGGAGTAGTCTCTTTGTGTGAAATGAAATATGCAAACGCTCCTTTTAAGATTGATAAGGATTATGCGAGCATTTTGGAGCGGAAGAAAAATGTGTACCAACACGTGACCAAGACCCAAAAACAAATAGTGATTTCCATGATTACTACACTAGGTTTAAAATCTTCCGACTATGCGGAAGATTTGATTTTCTCGAGCTGCACCCTAGAGGATTTGTTTGAATAATGACTAAGGGGTGCTGTTCCTTAGTCTTGACAGTTTTTCATGCTCCCCCTAAAAGGAGCTTCATTTGATAAGGATTTTTATTTGAAAGCCCTGACGCCCTATCTCCTACTAACCCTCTTATGTTTGGGGCTTTATCTCCCTGGCCTAAGCACGATACCCGTCGTGGATCGAGACGAGCCCCATTTTGCGCAAACAAGCCGACAACTGCTGGAAACAGGCAGCTATCTTCGCCTAAAATTCCAAAACCAAGATCGTCACTTAAAGCCGCCGGGTGCTTATTGGTTACAAGCGGCGGCGGCCTCTTTTTGGGGTAATGTGGATCATCCTCGCATCTGGCCCTACCGCCTTCCCTCTTTTTTAGGGATGGTATTGGCGGTTCTCTTTTGTTACCGAGGGGCCCGAACCCTTTTGGGTGAACAAATAGCCCTTTTGGGCTCGGCCCTTTTGGCCAGCAGTTTGTTGGTAGTGGTTGAAGCGCATCTGGTGAGCACGGATGCTCTGCTTCTGCTCAGTGTGGTTTTAATGCAAGGCAGTCTGTGGAAAATCTATGTGGATAGCCGCGCTCAAAAAACAAGCTCCGCTTCTTGGGCGGTGTTATTTTGGTTGGCGATGGCCTTCGGTGTTTTTATTAAAGGTATAAGCCCCCTGTTTGCAGTTTTAACCCTGCTGGGACTGTGGGTAGCTGATAAAAAGCTGTCTTGCTTAAAAGCCTTGTGCCCTCAGTGGGGATTGCCGCTTTTGCTTATCGTAACCGCGCTGTGGCTAGTGCCTGTTAGCCTAGCCTCAGGCAGTAATTTTTTATGGGACATGATTCGTTTAGATATCTTGCCTAAGCTAGCGGGCGGACAACAATCGCATGGCCAACCCCCAGGCTATTTTTTGTTGAGTTCTTTAGTAACCTTGTGGCCTGCTTCTTTATTATGGGTGGGTGCGGGCTGTTATGCATGGACTCAGCGTAAGCGTGTAGACATTAGATTTCTGATGGCGTGGATTATTCCCTGTTTTTTAGTCTATGAATGTGTGCCCACCAAATTACCCGAGTATTTGATGCCCATTTATCCGGCTATTGCTTTATTAATGGCAGCCGCCGTCTATGATCAAAAAGCCATAGCCTTAAAATTTAATATAATAACCAGACTTTTTTATATGCTTTGGTTAGGCTTAAGTCTAAGTTTAGCGTTTTTGATTATTTTTATTCCTTATTGGCTTGAGCATACTTTTTTGGTATCAGCAGGCATCAGCAGTGCATTGATTCTCATCGGCAGTGTATTTGCAGTCTCACGCCTGTGGGTGAATAAAACAAAACAGGCTGCAATCGCTTTGGTTTTCACAGCGCTGCTTTCCTTGCCTTGGTTTTTGGAGGGCGTGATTCCACAACTGAAGAGTGTGTGGTTAACAGAGCGCATTGCACAGACCTTAGCGGCACAAAACCCTAGGCTCGATGCCCAACATCCCTTGTTGGCGCTTGATTATCAAGAACCCAGCTTAGTCTTTAGCTTGGGAGCGCAACAGGTACTCTTTACAGACCTGCAAACCACCGTAGAAAAATTAAAAGTGGGGGCCAATTGGGCCCTAGTTGAAAAAGCGCACCAGACGCAATTTGAGCAACAATTGAAACAGGCTTCGCTCAAAGCGAAAGTGGTTAATACTTTTCAGGGCTATCAGTATAATGGTGGGCATTGGGTTCATTTAATGTTGTATAAAAAGGAGTAATTATGTTTTTATTTTCCAGGGAGACAGGATTTGAGCGAGCCTTTCGGTTTATAAGTCGTCCGTTGATCGGCGGTATTTGGTTGGCCCTAGCCGCACTCAGCTATTTTTTTTGGGATCAGCCCATTGCGTGGTTTATGGAGGCGCATGTTCATTCCCTGATGGCGCACACAGCAGAAGTTGTGACTCAGTTAGGGTCTGGAAAGCTTTATTTGGTGGCCTTTGTCCTGCTGTTTTTGCTTAATCACTTTATCTATAAACACAAGAAAGAAGCGCAACATTGGCTTTATTTAGCAATAGTGGTGATAAGCTCCGGCATTGTCTGTGATGCACTAAAGTTTATTTTGGGCCGTGCCCGACCGATTAATTTATTTGATAATCTTCAGTATGGGTTTTATTTTTTTAAAATGAATTACGGTATGGTTTCTTTTCCTTCAGGACATGCTACTACGGCGGCAGCTGTGGCGCTTGCTTGCAGTGTATTATGGCCGCGGTATTGGAAACTATTTGTAGTTGCAGCAGTTTTAGTGGGTCTAAGCCGCTTAGTTCTAAATGTACACTATCTCAGTGATGTGATAGTAGGCTGGTATGTGGGCGCTTTAGTGGCGATTTATGTGAGCCGATTTTTTAAGAAGCGCTTTTCGCTTTGATGTTTTTTGATATTCAATTTCATGCGAGGGCAGGCGTTGTGCTCGCTCCCCTATAAACTCTCAGGCGCCTGCAGATATTTATTCACGGCAAACCAGGCGCCGATGAGGCCCAGTAGGCTGCAGCTGATTAAAATACTCAGACCTGCGATAAAATCAAAACCGTTTAAATTGAGCTGGCTGTGGTAAGACTCAGCCAATGTCCCGAAAGGCGCAGATAACCACCAAAATAATAGACCGACTAAAATCCACGCGATGATGCCACCGAATAAACCATAGAGCATGCCGCGATACAGCAGGGGTCTGCGAATAAAGGCGGCGGTCGCGCCAATTAAGCGCAAAATCGCAATTTCTTGACGGCTATTTTGAGTGATTAAGCGAATGGTATTGGCAATAATTAAAATAACACCCACTCCAAATAAAAGGCCCAAAGCATAGGTAATGCGTTGCGCGATTTGAACTAAAGCATAGAGGCGCGTTATCCAAGCCCTATCTAGTTGTGCTAAATCAACCCAGTTATTTTTTTCTAAAGCGTGGGCCAGTTGTTCAAGTTGGGCCGCCGATTGATATTTTTTAATGGGCGTTATAATGATAACCCCCGGCAAAGGATTTTTATTAAGATTAATCAGAACACCACTTAAACCCATGGAGCGTTCGAACTCATCTAAGCCTTGCTCGGGTGAAATATACTGAAAATGCGCGATTTCAGTATTGGTTTTGAGCTCTTGTAAAACAGAATTGATTTGATAGGGTGAGAGCTCTAATTTTAGATATAAAGAAATTGAAGGCGAGCCCTTCCAATACTGATTGAAACCTTCAACATCTTTTAGTAGAACATAGAGCACGGAGGGCAAGGCCATCGCTATACCGATGACCGTTAAGGTCATGATGGTGGCTAAAGGTGTTCGAAACATCTCGCCCACAGCAAATAAAAAAGCGCGCAGATGATTAATGAAAAATAAATTAATCCTATCAAACTGAAATTTATCTTCGCGAGTTCTCATGAGTCACCACCAACGAGCTGGCCTTCTTTTAAGCTAAGAATTCGATGATTGAGCCGCGCAATCAAGGATAAATTATGTGTGGCCACTAAAATACTGACACCGACTTTATTAAAAGCCTCGAATAAACTCATTATTTCTGCAGCTAGGGCTGGATCTAAATTTCCTGTGGGTTCATCTGCTAGGAGTAGTGCAGGCTTTGTGACGATGGCACGCGCAATGCCCACACGTTGTTGTTCACCACTGGAAACCTCCAAAGGATAGAGCTTTTCTTTTTTAAGTAAATTGACTTTGTCCAAAGCGGCATGAACACGTCGTTTGATTTCCTGTGGCTTATAACCCGCGATGACCAAGGGTAAGCTCACATTTTCAAACAGTGTGCGATTAAGCAATAATTGTGGGTTTTGAAAAATCATGCCAATTGTTCGGCGCAAATAGGGAATTTGATGCTTTGAAAGATGGGCTAGATTTTTACCATTAAATAAAATTTGGCCTCGAGTAATAGGCTCAATCATTAAAATGGATTTTAATAGTGTTGTTTTTCCGGCCCCAGAGTGTCCCGTCAAGAAGGCCATTTCACCGCTGGCTAAATGGAAATTAACATTTCTAAGCGCCTGATGGCCTTCATCATATTCTTTGCACACATTGATAAAGCGAATCATTCGAGAGGTCCATCCCATGAGAAGCGGACAGTATAACGGATTTTAAGCGAACAAAGCATCCAAAAATTCTTGAGCATTAAAGGGTCTTAGGTCATCAATGTGTTCACCCACCCCGACAAAGCGAAGGGGTAATTTGAGCTCGTTGCAGAGGGCAAAGACAATACCGCCTTTAGCGGTACCATCAAGTTTGGTGAGACTAATGGAGGTCAAACCAATAGATTGATGAAATTGTTTGGCTTGATTGAGGGCATTTTGACCCATACTGGCGTCTAGGATTAACATAATTTCGTGAGGTGCACTAGGATTTAATTTTCCGAGCACACGCTTTATTTTCTCAAGTTCTTGCATAAGATTATCTTGAGTGTGTAAACGGCCTGCGGTGTCAGCCAGTAATATATCGTAATGGCGCGCTGTGGCCGCTTGCATTGCGTCAAAAATTACAGAGGCGCTGTCCGCGCCGCTGTGTTGTGCAATCACCGGAATTTGATTTGCTTCACCCCAATGCTGTAATTGTTCCACAGCCGCTGCTCTAAACGTATCGCCGGCAGCCAGTAATACTTTAAGACCTTGTTGTTGATAATAGTGCGCCATCTTGGCAATGCTGGTGGTTTTGCCCGCGCCATTAACACCCACCATTAAAATAACGCTGAGTTTTTCAGCGAAGGTTAATGCCTGCGCGTAGGGCATTAATAAATCTTGCATCATTTGTTTAAGTAGGGGCAGTAGGGTTTCGGCTTCTTTTAATGCGTGGCGAGAAGCCTTTTCGCGCAGCTGTTCTAAGAGTTGTTGGGTAGTGGCTACACCCACATCTGCAAGCAATAACTGGGCTTCAAGGGTTTCGAAGGTTTCAGCATCAATGGCTTTTTTGCCGAGGATTAAATGGCTAAGGCCTTCACTGAATTGCTGGCGTGTTCGCGTTAAGCCAGCCTTGAGCCTAGAAGCCCAATGGGGGGTATTTTCAGCCTGTTTTTGGGGTTTTAAGAAATCGAACATGGCGGCATGCTAGCATTGATTGAACAGGAGGAATACCCGTAGAATTGAAAAAGATGAAAACTCAAGCGAACCAAGTTCGTATTATTGCAGGTCAATGGCGTGGCCGTAAAATTAACTTTCCCGAGGTGCTTGGTTTGCGTCCTTCAGCGGATCGTGTGCGTGAAAGCTTGTTTAATTGGTTGATGCCCTATATTGGCGGCATGGAGTGTTTAGATGTGTTTGCAGGCAGCGGAGTTTTGGGTCTTGAGGCCTTATCTCGAGGCGCGGCTAGCGTTATAGCGATTGATCAATCGATAGAAGCCATCCGGGCGCTTCAAAAAAATGCAGCACAACTTGCAGCAAAATCCTTAGAGTGTTTGTGTGCTAATGGCCTAAAGAGCTTGTCAAACGTTAAAGGGCCCTTTGATTTGATTTTTTTAGACCCGCCCTTTAAACAAGGACTGATAGAGCCTTGTTGTAAAGCGTTGGAAAAAAATAATCTTTTAAAGCCGGAGGCCTTTATTTACATCGAAATGGAGCGCGCCACCCCTCCCAATATTCCAGAAAGCTGGACTTTATCTCGACAGATGAAAACACAGCAGGCCCAGGTGTTTTTATATAGAAATGAAATCTAATAAAATCGCTTGGGTTGTATTCGGGGCAGATTCCTAGGCAATGGGGGGTCGCGAGCTGAGCCACAGTGTTAGTAGCACGCCAAAATGTCCGGTTTAGGTAGCACGCTAATTGTCCGGTCATCCCTTAAAAAATCAAATCATTAAATTGCCATGGATATCATAGCGCCCTAAACAGCGAGGGCCTAGGAATAAG
>JAKFXE010000065.1 GCA_021731545.1 Coxiellaceae bacterium | reverse complement strand
CAGCTTTGATGACATTTTGGTAACCTCTTTCCAGGGCATGATTTGTCTCCTTGAAGGCAAATCAGCCATTATAAAAGTGTTACCTATGTCTCCGCACGTTTGTTACCTATGTCCCCGGTCTATACACACGAGGCCCGCCTCTACGCAAAACGCCCTCGAAAAAAAAGCTACCCCTTTTTAAAAGCAAAGGCTGTCGACAACAATGTCAGTGAGAGATAAATAACATTTGGCCAGGCATACATGGCCGACAAAAGCCCCAAAAGCAAGACACCCCCCGGCACATATAAATATAAGACTCCCACCATCATGCGAATTAATTTGATCATGTAGAGTTTATTGTCTTCATATTTAATGTCATCGGCAGCGACATACACTTCCGCAAATAGAGGCGCTAACTGGGGTTGACGAAACAACAAACTTAATAAGACAGCCAAACCCACTAATGACACCACAGCAGCCACACCGGGCGCTACTGTCATCTGACTAAAATCACCTGCGACTAAAAATATCGAACCCAGTGCTGGCAAGGCTAATACCGCCAAAATAAGCTGATACAGTTTATGGCCGCGCGATACATAGGCGATAAAAACGCCCGCCAGCGGCACCCAAGCTAAGGCCCACAATGCTAAAAATAATTTAAAAATGGCTTCAACAGGTGCCTCGTTCACCAACCAGTGCGGCAAAGTGACCGGGTGAAGTTTTACACCGTGCAACAACCCACTACCGATCAACAGCAAAACAGCGATCATCACACAAGCGGTCGCCAAAATGGCGATAAGCGGGCAGCGCCATTGCATTAATTGATTGAATAATCGCACACCTAATTTACGATGACCCACTACAACCAAAATCGCGGTCATAACCAAGATACACTCCAGATTAAGACCATAGAGCAATTGCAATCCCGCCCAGTATGTGAATATCCAGGCTAACCACAAACTGCCTATCATCAAGCTGGTCACGAGAACCAAAAACACATTTAAACGAGAACACACATTTGCCGTAATCCCAAAAGGCTGTTTTCCCGAACTTTTAAACAAGGGAAACAGCGGAGTATTCATAAACGTATCCCGTTGTTTGATGTGTGCATAATAGGCAAAACTTCCGGCGATAAAAGCAACAGCCGCCCAAGGAAAAAGTCCCCATTGAAATACCCATTCACGCGTAAACAAAAAAGGACTCGCATTTACTTCGGGTTGCAACACTTGGATAAAGCTTGATAGCCCATAAAAAAGAGCCATGACACTCAGTTCAAATAGCAGAATCAAGGCTACGCATTTTTTTAGAGTAAAGCGGGGCCGCTCTGTGGCCTTAGCCACCAAACGCCGTTGGCCCAAGGGACTGAAAAGCACCGCGATAAGCGCTAGTAGAAATAGCCCATGCACCCCATACAGTTGCATTATAGAGTGTGGGTAATAACGAGCGAGTATGAAGTCCACGACCAATAACAGCGGAGCTACTATCCATTGAAGCTTATAGTTGGGCTTAACACCGTGCATGTTAAGAACCGCTCTGTGCCACTAAAAGCTTATAGATTCGCTCAGATAATAGGCCTTCTTTGAATTTATTTTCGACATCCACCTGCATAGACTGACCAAATTCTTTAACCAAAGCTCGAGTGGTTGCCGTAATTTGCTCGGGATCGCTGTCTAAAAGACGATCCCGCAGCGCTTCGGTAAATACTAAGTACTCTCGCAAGGCGACACGTTTGCCGTCCACGGTGGGCACCAAACGCTGCCAAATAATCAGACGCATCGTTTCAATAATATCGATGGTTCTGCCAATACGCTCTTCCTTAGAAAAACTACCCACCAAGCGACGAATAGTTTCAGGTACGCCATTGCTGTGCAACGTGGTGTACACGGGATGTCCGGTTAAAGCGGCCTCTAACACAGCACTGATGGTTTCAGAGTCTCGCGCCTCTCCCACCAAAATTAAACGCGGCTTACGACGCAGAGCATTGCGCACACCCGCGGCAAAACTGGGCAAATTTCGCGGAATTTCAGATTGACTGATAATCGCAGTGGGGGTTTCAATGGAATCGTAGACAAATTCAATCGGTGCCTCATAGGTCAAAATTTTGCGATTACTCTGCGGGTCTTCCGCAATTTCTTTAATGATGGCTGCCAACAAAGTACTTTTACCCGAGCCTGTAGATCCGGTGATATAAACCACACCATCATCGGGTGCGATAGCTTTTACAATGCTTTCAGGCAAGCCCAATTCGGACAATGAGGGCGGTGTGGAAGGAATCGTTCTGAAGGTAATTTGAATCGCTTCGTGACCCTCAACATAACACCCGGTTCCATTCACGCGATGACGAAAACGCTCATTACGATTGGGTCGCACTTCGTAATGCGTATCCACATCTTCGCCCCGCAAAATTTGGATGGTGGCATTGGCACCATAGACTGCATTTAAAAGCTCACCCACTTCGGTGTTAGAGAGTTTACGATGGGTCAGGGGATACAAACGACCATAGATTTCCGCAATAATCGGAGATCCCGTTTGAATGGTAATATCAGAAGCGCCTGTTTTGTTGGCATACACCAAGAGCTCATCCAAATGCTTGGGCTCAAAGCGGGCAGGCTCATTCGGAACCATGTAACTATCTAATGCTCTAGTCATCGTTATGATCAGCAGAATCAGTCGTAGGTTTGGTGATAATAGGATTCCATTTCTTCGCATCAGGCTGCAGCTCAGAATCGCCTGTAATACGAATAATTTGATCGTCGATGCGAATTTGATGCGCATCGCCCGTAATACCCAAATTAGCTTTGGCAATATAGGGCGCGCTGACCATGCCCTTTGACAGTAAGATGCGATACAGCACCATCCCCACATAGTCGCGTTTTAAGCGCGAAAGATTGGCTGAAAAAATAGCATCGGCCTGCTGGGTTCCGCGTTGCCACCCTTCTTGCAGATATTGATTCCAAATAAGGCTTTCAGCCCGATCCCGTGGCAACAAACTATGGTCCGGCAAGCCGGGTTTTTTAAAGTTTAACCATAAATAATTACGCCAAGTCGGCGGAGTCGTCACAAAGCGGGCGGGAGCCACTAACTCATAAGTTTTATTCGCTAAGCGAATCGCATTATCGCCCGACAAGTTTAAGGTTTGATTCGACTGCACTAACACAGGTGGCAAAACATTGTTGTTAATCAACAAAAGATTGAAATTAAAAATATGATCGAGGTAGGTACTTTCAGATTGCAGCGCATTATTAATATGCTGCGCCTGCCACGCCAAGGCTCCTTGAGCACCTAAGGCTATAGCGGTTTCACGCAAGGCTTGTCGCTTGATAGGACTGACAGCGGCCGCATTATCCGGCATCCGACTGACGTCCACATAACCAATTTGAGCTTGTGGAGTGGCACACCCCAGCAGCGCTAGAGTTGTTACTACAATGATGAGCAGCGCTTTAATATTCATTGCTTGGCATCTTCTAGTAATAGCGCAATTCAATCACACGACCTGCCGCTGTTTTGCCTGGATAGACGACAATGCCCGCCTTATTTTGTGCCTGAAAAGTCACATCCCTTAAAATATCGGCTAAGGGCTCATTCTGAGCATCCACTGCAACAATGATGGGAATTGCAGGCGCCACACCCAGTACTTTTAATTTATAATGACTGGCTGCCGCTATTTTTTGCAACAAGGGCTCAATGGGGCCTGTCCAATTGATGGAACTCAATTGCTCCATACCCAGGCGCTTAGGATTGATCGGATTCCCCAGGCGCACCTGTGGGTGAGTTGCAATTTTGATTGCGGACAATTCTTGGAGCGATTTATCTACAGAAACGGCCGCAGCAGCCAACTGCGCCTGCGTATTGCGGTCCACTTCCGTGACCGGCGCACTGTCGGTGGTAATATAGGCGTAATTGATGTCCGTACGCTTGGCTTGGCAGGCCACCAAACATGTGGCTAAGAGGAGGATTGAGCTTAATTTAATTTTCATCATGGGAGTGGTGTTGAATCCTTGAAAATGAATATAAATCCCTTAAAAATCACGCCCCTCATTGAAACAAGAACGCCCTATGCTGTCAATAGAAACCATTGAACATAACCCCCCAGAGGAACCTGCTTTTAAGTGGTGTCCAAGATCATCCTATACTATACTGGTGCACTTAGGGAAAAGGCTAGGAACTCAACATGGCAAGACCTATTAATACCAGCGCCCACTGGCGAGACTCCGCCCGCAATGTTAAGTTTTTCATCTGGGACGCCAAAGCCGCCTTCCCTTTTGTGTTTTTTCTTCTGCATGTCAAGTGGTGGACCTTTATCCTCAGTTTTTTAGTCATGTTTTTCTTCACGATCTTGAACCGTTTTGGTTTTAGTTTAGAGGTTTTCTTTCGCTGGCTGCGCAGCACCCTAGCGGGCCGACGCAAGCTGGCCATTCCTTGGTGGATGAGTTGATATGAATGTCAGCAAAAAAATGGCTATGATTGCCAAAAATACGGGCTGCACCTTTACCCTAAAAGGGCGTGAAATTACCTTAAATGAGATTTTCTCCGAAGCAGGTCTCTTACCTGGGCTGGCTAAGCGTGCTGATCAACTCTCTTCTTTGTGTTTTGGTTATGGTATTGGTGCCAGCTTTGAGGATACTGAAAATGCTATTTTAGGTGTCAAAGTAGCCTTTGATGACTTCACGCCTGAGGTGCTGCGCCTGATGAGCTTAACGGATGTCTTGTTTGAGCTGATCAAAGCTAGCCCCTCCAGGAGCGCGGTTTCACTGGATGAGCTACTCTACGATTAAGGGCATCTCTCGAAATGGCTATTTGCCTTAATGCTTTGTTGCGGACTTTTCTCAAATCCTCATTTATGGCCTATAAACTCCGGTTTTCGAAAAGCCCGCGCCGCGTCTTAAGCCAAAATCTCTCATTTCGAGAAGTGCCCTTAACCTCTTTGGCAAAAATCACCCCCTAAAAAAACCAAATTTGGCAATAATCGGTACCGATTATTGCCAAATTTGCACAAAAGATATGCAAGCATGGCTTTTTAACAGGCGACTAGCCAACAAACTCTTGCAACAACCAATGATAGTAGTGCTTCAAACCCTCTTCCAGCGAAGTGAAATGCTCATCATAACCTGCATTGCGCAGTGAGCTAATATCCGCCTCGGTGAAACTTTGGTAACACCCTTTTAATTTTTCAGGAAAGGCGATGTATTCTAAAATGCCTTCACCATGCAGATGAATTAAGTGTCGAGCAATATCGTTAAAGCTGCGTGCCTTTCCGGTTCCCACATTATAAATACCCGAAGGTGCTTGTGGATTATCCAAAAACCACAAATTTATGTTCACCACATCATCTATATAGATAAAATCTCTGAGTTGATCACCCGCAGCATAGCCTCCGCTGCCTTCAAACAATTTTACGGTACCACTCGTGCGCAATTGTTGCGTCAAATGAAAGGCCACGCTGGCCATCGATCCCTTGTGCTGCTCATGAGGTCCATAGACATTAAAATAGCGCAAGCCCACCACCATCGATTCAATATCCGGCATGAGATTCAAGACATATTGATCAAAAAGCCATTTAGAATAGCCATACACATTCAGGGGTTTTTGTTCACGCACCTTGTCGTCAAAAATTTCTTTGGCTCCATAGACTGCAGCGCTAGAGGCATATATAAAAGGGATCTGCCGCTCAAGACAATAATGCAGCACTTCTTTTGAGTAATCGTAATTATTGCGCATCATATAACGACCATTCCACTCCGTAGTGGCTGAACACGCTCCTTCATGAAAAATAGCTTCGATCGGAGACTCAAACGGCCTTTGCTCAATGATGTGCGCCAAAAAATCTTCGTAATCTTGGTAGTCGTAAATTTTATAAGGGGCGAAATTCACAAATTTTTTGCCATCACTCAAATCATCCACCACCAAAATATCCGAACGCCCCTGCTCGTTCAGCCCTTTGACAAGGTTACTGCCAATAAAACCTGCTCCACCGGTGACTACGATCATGTATTCACTCCCTTATTTTTTTCTGATTTTGTCAATCAAGGCGCTGGTTGAACAGCCATCCTTAAAGCTCAATACTTCTACCTTGCCGCCACTGTTAATCACAGCCTCTGCTCCAGCGATGTGCTCCACGGTATAATCGCCTCCTTTAACCAATATACTCGGCAATATAGTTTCATATAATCGTGCAGGGGTGTCTTCTGAAAACGAGACCACCGCATCAACGGCCTCTAAGGCAGCCAACACCTGCATGCGCTCTATCAAAGAATTTAAGGGGCGCTCAGAGCCTTTGAGGCGACGCACAGAGGCATCATCATTCACGGCAACCACCAAGTAATTCCCTAAATTTTTGGCTTGTTGTAAATATTGCACATGGCCCGCGTGCAAAATATCAAAACAACCATTGGTCATCACCACACTTTCGCCATGAGCTTTTGCATCCGAAACCATGGTGCGCAATTCCGCTTCCGTCAAAATACCTTCGTGACGACCCTCCGCTTGTCTTAAGGCGCGACGTAACTCGGGCACACTTACAGTGGCCGCACCCAGTTTAGCTACCACTAATCCTGCGGCTCTATTGGCCATCATCGCCGCCTCTTGCAAACTAGATCCCGCCGCTAAGCTGGCGGCCAGTACAGCAATCACGGTATCGCCTGCGCCAGTCACATCATATACATCACGCGCATAGGTGGGGATATTAAAGGGGGCTTCATCCTGCTGTATCAGAATCATGCCCTGCTTGCCTCGTGTCACGAGAATGGCGCCAAACTCATATTGCTTGAGTAGAGCCCGCGCCCGTTCCACTAGTTCATCATCCTGCGCACAGGGCCCTACCATCGCTTCAAATTCTTTAAGGTTCGGTGTAATTAAGGTAGCGCCGCGATAGCGATTCAGATCCGTCGATTTAGGATCCACCAAGACTGGAATGCCGCGAGCCCGCGCTCGTTGAATCAGTTTGGGCGCCTCTCTCAATACACCTTTAGCATAATCCGACAAAATAACCATGTTTGCTGAACTCAGTTGCTCATCAAATTGGGCCAAGAGGCCTTCGCCCTCCATTTCAAGCACAGCGCTCGACTCAAAATCTAGACGAATCAACTGCTGGTTTTGACTTAAGACGCGCAACTTCGTCACGGTAGGATGATGCTGAGTGGAAACAAAAGCACACTGCACCTGAGCTAAAGAGAGTTTGCGCTGCAGCTCATCGGCTTCAGCATCCACACCTACAATTCCCAGTAAGCTCACCTCTGCACCCAGCGAAGCAATATTCAAGGCTACATTGGCCGCCCCACCCGGGCGCGTTTCAATGTCTTGGATATGGACCACCGGGACGGGAGCCTCCGGAGAGATGCGGGTGGTATCGCCATACCAATAGCGATCCAGCATCACATCCCCACACACCAAAATGTGGGCACGACTAAAATCAGGCAGGTCTACTTTGGGCAGCATAGTCATCCATCATCGGGCTAAAAAAGGGCCCATTATGCGCTTTTGAGCCTCTTTTTGCAAAGAGGCAGGGGTATGGGATAGAATCCTTCGCTCAGCTCGTCACGAGCTTAAAAGCGCTGGGCACTGATCTCTTCAAGCAACCACAAGAAAGGCTTATGAACATCAATCTCTCAAGCTGCCGCTCTATTGCACTGGTACGTCGCAATGCTCTGGGCGATTTGTTATCCGCCATGCCTTTATTAAATTATGTGCGAAGAGCTGCTCCTAAAGCCCGCATTTTTCTGATGGTTGAAAAAAACAATGCCTGCCTGGCGCCTTATTTGCAGGGTTATGATGAGCTGGTTATTTTGCCGAGGGCTCATAAATATCTAGGCTTAGTAAAATTAAGGTGCAAGGCCAAACGCTGGAATTTGGATCTGGCTATTTCAGCCAAGCCCACTCCGATGAAATTAAATAATTTGATACTGCGTGCGCTCTGTGCCCAACAACAAGCAGCTTGGATACTCCCCAGTTGGCATGCGAATTGGATCAGCCATCCCAGCCTGTTTGATATACAACACAATGATGAACATCGCGCTTTAAAGACGCTGCATTTGCTGGCACCCGAGCTCACAGAAATTCCTGAAACCCTCTACCCCAAACTTAAAATTCCCGAAGTGCTTAAGCAACGCTACGGAGCCCACATTCAAGAAGCGCTCGCCACACTGAAAGTTCGAGCAAAACCCTTACTCATGGTTTCGGTAAGCTATAATCGAGCCCATAGTTTTTTAGGGGTTGAGGCCACAGCAAATCTGCTCAATCGCCTGGCCAGAGAGCGCGATTTTTCAGTCGTAGTTTCCGCTGAAGCCAAAGATGCGACCCTGGCTACTCAGTTAGTTGCTCAGTTGAAGGCGCCTTCTCTTCCACTAGTCACACAGTCCTTTGATGAATTTATTCAGTTAATCAACGCCGTTGATGTACTCTTGGTGGGCGATGGCGGCATTATGCACATGGCGGCCGCTTTAGATAAACCCACGGTGGTGTTATTTGCGCAAACTCGCTTAGACCATTGGCGACCCTTAAGCCAAAAAGCGATTTGTTTTTACGATGCGCTGCATGTCAAAAATATTTCCACTGAGCAAATTCTGGATGCCTTAAAACAACAACTAGATATACTGCATGTCTAAGCTTCTCTATCAATTAAGATTACAGTTCCGCATCTTAATGCGTCGCTTTAAAGCATTTTTTTTCAAAGCCCCTCCTGTTACTGACATACGCCACATTGTGATAGGAGCCACCACACTCTTGGGCGATTTGGTGATGACAGCTCCCCTTATTCGAGCCACCCAATGGCAGTATCCGCAGGCCAAAATTTTTGTATTAGTACGCCCAGGCTGCAAGGAGCTCGCCGAATGCATTCCTGAAGTACACCAAGCCATTGTCGTTCAATTTAATGATCCTGCCTGGCTCAATATTTTTATTCAGCAAGCACAGCACTGGGATCTGGCCATTGTGCCTTTTGAAACAAAATTAATTCCGCTTTTTTATGGAGCAGGCATCAAAACCATACGCTCTTTTCCAGATCCCAAAGGCCGCCACAACGATCAAATTCACCAGAAGATCGCTATACCCGATAAGGTTCAGCATCTGTCTTTATTGATGTTGCAGCTGCTGGCACCCATCGATATTTTACCTGAATTAAAAACACCTCACCTAATTCCTAAAGCAGCTGATTTACTCCCATTGCTCAAAAACACAGAGTATATTGTGATTCATCCCGGCGCCGGTGGAGAAACTCGACGCTGGCCCCTAGAACACTATGCCCACATTGCGGACCATTTCGCAGCACTCAATTACAATATTGTATTGAGCGGCGCTCAAAACGAACAAGAGCTGACGACCGGCATCGCAAAAGCAATGAAGCTTAAAAATGTTCTTGATCTGAGTGGAAAAACTTCACTCCCTGAATTGGCCGCTCTTTTAAAAAATGCTGTCTTAGTGATTGGACCTGATACCGGCGCCTTGCATTTAGCGCGTGCCCTAGACACGTACAGCCTGACACTGCTAGGATCCTCTCAAGCGGAACTTTTTGCCCCCCACCCCAAACTACATGATCTTAATAAATCAAAATTTCTGTATATTCCCGATCTACCTTGTCGGGACAAAAAAACCGTGTTTCACTACGCCATTCCCGGTGTTCGAAAATGTGATCGCAAACGCTGTTTACTTATCGAACATCCCTGCATGAGACAGATCAGCGTGGAATCTGTTTTGACTGTGTTAAAAGAATTTTCTCATCTACGACGAAAAGAAGCCTCATGAAAAAAATCAGGGTGCTACACACAGAATGGTCAGGAGGCTGGGGCGGGCAGGAGATGCGCATCTTAAGTGAGATGCTGAGCGTGCGTGAACACGACATTGACGTATTTTTAGCCAGCACCGCGCATGCGAAACTCACACAAGCTGCGCAAGCACACAATATTCCTTGCTTTCATCTACCCTTCAAAGGTAATGCCGATCTTAAAACACTCTGGGGCTTGTATAAAATCATTCAACAGAATTCCATCGATATTATCAATACACACAGCGGAAAGGATACCTGGGTGGGAGGATTGGCCGCCAAAATGGCCGGCAGATGCTTTATTCGAACCCGTCATTTATCTAATCCGATTAATACCTCTCGCTTAAACTGCATCAATGAGTTTGCTGATCACATCATCACGACGGGAAAAAGCATACGCACCCAAATGATTCAAAATAATCGTATTAATCCTAATAAAATTAGCTCCATTCCCAGTGGTGTGGATGAAACGCTCTTTGATTCCACACACTATGATCGCTCAAACATGCGAGCACAGTTTAAAATCGCTGAAGATGAAATTGCGATCGGCATTGTGGCCGTGTTACGTCGCTTTAAACGTCATGATCTTTTTATTGAAATGGCCCACCTCTTATCCCAAACATTTCCGAAGCTACGCTTTTTTATCGCAGGTGAAGGTCCTCAGCGCGATGCCATCGTGGAGAAAATAAAAAATACGAGCTTAGGTGATAGGATTATTCTAAGCGGACATTTATCCAATCCCGCCGAGCTGCTGTCTGCTCTAGATTTATTCGTCTTAAGCTCTGAAGGCTTTGAAGGAGTTCCGCAGGCACTCATCCAGGCCCTCATGATGAGCTGCCCGGCAATCGCAACGGATGCAGGAAGCACCGCAGATTTATGGCATGAGGATAATTTCACATTGATCCCCCAAAACGATTTGCCGGCATTAATGCGGGCTGCGCGCTCACTGATTCAAGACGCCGACTTAAGAGCGCGATATGCGCAGAAGGCGCGCCCCTTTGTCGTGCAGCACTTTTCTCAACAAAAGATGACGCAGCAGCTGCTTTCCCTCTATAATCAGCTTTTGAAAAAAGGGGCTCCATGAATACGCTGAGCGTCATTCTGATCAGTTACAATGCGGCGAAGACTCTCGCGCAATGCTTAGACTCTGTACGTTGGGCCCATGAAATCATCGTACTGGATGCTCACAGCACCGACGATACCCTCGCCATTGCACAACGCTATACGCCGCAGGTCTACAGCGCTGACTGGGAGGGTTTTGGAAAGCAAAAAAATAAGGCCCTTGATAAAGCCACTCAAGAATGGGTCTTATCCTTAGATAGCGACGAAGTCATCACCCCTGAACTCGCCGCTGAAATTCAACAGGTGTTAAACGCTAATTCCGAATATCAGGCTTATTATCTGCCTCGACACTCCTACTTCTGTAATCGCTTAATTCGGCACGGCGATTGGGGCAAAGACCGTGTGTTGCGTTTATTTAAGCGCGGGAGTGGACGTTTTGACAATGCCCCCGTTCATGAAAAATTAATCCTAGAAGGCCCAACCACGGTGTTGAAAAATCCCATGTTACACTACACAGCACCCTCGCTCACTCAAGTGCTTGAGAAGATGAATCGCTATTCCAGCTTGGGGGCTGAAAAAAAATTAGCCGCGGGAAAAACATCGAGCCTACGTCAAGCATTGCTTCACGGCCTCTGGGCCTTTGTACGCTGCTATATACTGCGCGCAGGTTTTTTGGACGGGCGCGCCGGCTTTGTTTTGGCCGTTACAGTGGCCGAAGGCACCTATTACCGATATCTTAAAATGATAGGATCCTTATGAATGGATTTAAGTCTTTCTCCCTCAGCCGCCATTCCCTCGAGTTTTATTTTCTGCTGGGCTTTGTTTTTTCACTGCCTTTGTTTAGATCCCCCCAAAGTATTTTCTTTATCGCTTATGCTTTAATTTGGTTGTTGAATCGACACCTTGAGCAAAGCTGGGGAGGCGCTTGGAAAGCTTGGGACAGCTTAATTGCATTTTGGATCTTGGCCAACATCAGCGTTGATATTGCTGGCGTATTGCACGGCGTTAAATGGACTGTCATCAGCGATTTTGCGCGCTATAGTATTTTACTGTGGATCATCAGTCGAAGCTATTATAGCCAAAAGCAGCTGAGTATTGTGCTGCTTACCCTGGTCAGTTCTACCCTCATTGCCCTGCTCAGCGCTTATTATCCTTTTTTAATACAGCAGAGCATGAATGCCTTGGAGCTACACGGCGTGGGTCATGTGAATCACAGCGCTATTTATTTAACGCTGGTTTTCATCATAGGCAGTAGTTTTACATTAGCCTATTGGTCCTCCTTAAAAACAGCGCAAAAAATAGCTGCCATTATCATCACGGGACTGCTGCTTCAGGGTGTTTTTATCAGCCAAAGTCGAGCGGCGGCGGGAGCTAGCCTTTTAATATTACTGCTGACGGGCATTATTTTATTACGGCGCAATGCGCGCTACTTAATCAGCATCCTGCTCATACTAATGTGTCTAGGAGTCTATTCTTGGGTATATCCTCCCAAAGTCTTAGAAAGAATCGTGAAATCTCAAAAAGCAGAACACACAATCTCATTTGCACTCGCAGAGCACACACTGAGCGCCAAAATTTTAACCCACCTTCATATCCTCATTGGCTCGGATCGCGCGAATGTATACCAAACCGCCGTGTGGAGTTATCAACACCATCCTTGGTTTGGAGCCGGCATACACCAATTTCAAAGCGCCACGGTGCCGGTTGTAAAAGAGGAAGAACAACGACTCCATCTTCCCTCCAATCGCTACACCGTTTATAGCCATGCGCATAATCTGTATTTGAACACACTCGTAGAACAAGGTTTAGTCGGTTTTATTCCGCTGTGTTTGATTTTTATAGCTTGGGGCATTTTATTAGCCAGCTCTTTTCCAAAGCGCTCCAGCAGCAGTTTTCATTGGTGCCTTTTTCTGGCCAGCACAGGGGTATTCTTCACTAACCTGGGCATAGGTTTTGTCAACACCCCTCTGCACCATCAAAATGCGCTCTTAAGCCTGTTCATACTGGGGCTGAGTATTCGTTATCTGCCTCTTGCGCCTAAACGCTCTTGAGACTACCTTATAGCTATTTGTAAAAGCGGGCGTGCACAAGGGGCTCCCCTACGCGTACCTGCTCTTATCATCGGATTAATGATGTTTTCCAATATGACTCCACAAAAAATCCTCGTCATTTCCACCCGTCAAATCGGCGATGCTCTGCTCACCACGCCGCTGATTCATTCCTTACGATCTGCTTATCCCGAGGCCCGCATCGATGTGCTCATCTTCAAGGGTCGAGAAGGCATCTTGATGGGCAACGCCGATATCAATGAAATATTAGCCATTCCCCCACGCCCCTCGCTCACAGAATATCTACAGCTATGGAAGCGTTTGTTTCGGCGTTATGATTTGGCTCTCTGCACTCTCACAGGAGATCGACCCATTTTCTATGCCTTTTTGGCAGGAAAAAAGCGCATCTCTTTAGTAGAGCCCAGGCGCCGACGCGATCAGTGGAAGCGAAAATTATTGTCTGCCAGCATTGATCTGGATGACGACACCACGCACACCGTGGTTCAAAATCTACGCTTACTGGAGCCTCTAAAAATCACTAAACACTATACCGTGATTCCTCCTCATTCAGATCAGGCTCTGGAAAAATTAAAAAAAGTATTGCCTTTTGATCTAACACAAACCTCCTTTGTTGTTTTACATTTGTGTCCCCTATTGCACTACAAACGTTGGACTCAAAAAGGCTGGCGCGAATTAATTCATTTTTTTCAAGATAAACATTTAAACATCGTGTTCACCGGAGGCAGCGCTACTGAAGAACTCGATTATATTCAGGAAACTCTCTCTGTTTCTAATCAAGGTCTTTATAATCTGGCAGGACAACTTAACTTTGCTGAAGTCGCCCAGCTCATCACAGCCGCCCAGCTCTATGTGGGCCCCGACACTGCAGTCACGCATCTGGCGGCCGCAACGGGAACGCCCACCGTTGCTTTGTTTGGACCCACCAATCCACTCAAGTGGGGGCCCTGGCCTAAAGACCATGCCAGCGACGCTTCTCCCTTTGCACGCGTGGGCTCAGCGCGCGTTGGAAATGTTTACCTCATTCAAGGAGAATCCCCATGTGTGCCCTGCCATCAAGAAGGCTGTGATCGTCATAAATTAAGCCACAGCCAATGCCTAGATGAGCTGAAGAGCTCGCGTGTTATAGCCGCTGTTAGCGAGATCTTAAGCTTATGAAAATTTATTTTATACGCCTGGAAAATACTCCTTTTGGCGGAGCTGAAACTTATCTCAGCCGTTTAACGGACGCGCTTAAACAACGAGACATAGCATTTCAGATCATTCACGGAACTGCTCCTAAATTTCTGGCCTCTTGGTTAAAAGCACTGTGGTTAAGCCTTCAAACATCTCTCACCAAAGGGCATAAATTTTATTTTTCACTGGCTCGTATTGCGCGACCCGATATTTATCGTGCAGGTGATGGCGTTCACAGAGCCTACATGAAGGCCCTCAACAAAAAATTCTGGCAAAACCCCCTTCATCTCACGTACTGCTACTTAGAAAAAAAATGCTTTCATCATGCAAAACTGATTATTGCCAACAGCCGCATGGTAAAACAAGAAATCATAGAGCATTACAACGTTCCCGATGAAAAAATTCGGGTTATTTATAATGGAATCAACCTACCTACTTTCGACAGGGAAGCGTCTAAACTTAAAATCTGTGCTGAGTTTCACCTTCCTAAAAACCAAAAAATTATTTTATTTGTGGGCAGCGGCTTTCAACGCAAGGGCGTGGATGCTTTTTTGAAAATTGTTTCTCGGCTCTCATTCAATTTCACTGCCCTCATTGTGGGAAAAGACAGACACATTGCAGCGTATCGAAAAAAAGCCCAACAACTGAATATAGGCTTTAAGGTAATTTTCACAGGCCTTCGAAGCGATCTCAGCGACTTTTATGCCGCCAGTGATATTTTCTTATTTCCGGCACTCTATGAGCCTTTTCCCAATGTGGTACTCGAAGCGCTCAGTTTTGAGAATGTGGTTTTTTGCAGCAGGCAAACCGGCGCCGCTGAGCTGTTAGACTCCCATTATCACATCAATGAAATCGAAGACACCGCAGAAAAAATAGACGCACTGTTTCAAGATAAAAACAAACTCCAATCAGCGCGCCTACAAGCGCGCGCTATGGCAACACACTATTCCATGGACAAAAATGTAAACGAAACCTTAGAAGCTGTTCAGGCGCTTATGGATTCTTTGTAAAAAATCTTTTGCTTTTAATTTCCGGTAGGGGCGCCCCTTGTGTGCGCCCTTCTTTTTTAAATATTCCTTAAGAACCTAATGCATCCAAAGCCCTTAACACCTGCCCCGGCTCCAAATTTTCCAAGCAATGATGATGCAACAGGGGGCACTCGCGCTTAAAGCAGGGACTGCAGTCTAAGTTTAAATCTAAAATTTTAACTTTTTCCCCCAAGGGCGGCGTGAATCGTGGAGAGCTTGAACCATAGACTGCAACTAGGGGGCGCTGCAAAGCGGCAGCAATATGCATTAGCCCAGAGTCGTTGCTTACCACGGCCTGCGTCACCGACAGTAAATCAATAGCCTCTGTTAAGCTCGTTTTTCCCGCCAAGTTAACACAGCGATCCTCCGTCAGCGCTTGAATTTCTTCGGCGACGGCTGCATCGTTTTTTGAGCCGAAGATCCACACTTGCCAACCCTCACTCAATTTTTGATTCGCAACACTCGCATAATGCCGGCTCGGCCAACGTTTTGATGCTCCAAACTCAGCGCCCGGACACAAACCCAAGACAGGTCGATCACACTGCAAATCCATTTTTTGTAAGCTCTCTTGCACACTGCCTTGCACAGGACACAATTTCGGGAAAAATTCACTTGATGCAAAACGCTGTGCAAGTTCAGCAGCATTTTTTGAAAGTGTTTTTTTATCAAAGGCCAGCGCCATAAAGCGCTCAATCATCAGAGGCCATTGCTGTTTATCCAAACGTCGAATATCGTTAAGCCAAAACCAGCGCTGCTCACCCACCCAACCGGTGCGTTGCGGAATATGAGCCCAATACGGAATGAGCGTCGATTTATAGGAGTTGGGTAAAATAATCGCGTGTTGATAATGACGCTCGCGCAAAGAGCGCGCCAATTGATAGCGTTTTACTAAGGCTAACTCACCGTGCGCGAAGGGCAGATCTAAGGCCTCATTCACCTCCGGCATACGCTCCAATAAAGGACGACTCCAGGGCGGCGCCAAGACATCGATCACACAGTCAGGATTTTGAGAGCGCAGTACTTTAAACAAAGTCTGAGCCATCACCATATCCCCTACCCAAGCAGGACCGATGACTAAGTATTTAGAACTCATCGAATAGGACACACATTAAATGTCATGAGGATCACAAAAAGGCTCACTCAGCTTCAACCAAAGTATAATGAGTTGCACAATAGGGACAGTCTATTTCACCCCCTGCAGCATCTTCTATGGCGAGATACACTCTGGGGTGCGCATCCCAAATGCGTTGATTCAATTGTGGACAACACAAGGGCAAATCCTGAGCCTTAACCCGCACTGATTTAGCCGTACATGCCTGAGCTTTAGTCACAGCCTTTCCTCCTTTTTTAGCGGGCAGAGTATAGCATAAGCAGCCGATCTACCAATACCGTAGTGGCTTAATGCAAGGAAGAAGCACTTTGATACTCAAAAAAAGCGAGGGACACGAGCTTACCACCCCACCTGCTGTCATCTTAGTTTAAAACAAAACTTACCCGAATTTTCTTTGAGACGACAATACGGGTGTTTTATGGCCAAAGCGCGCCCCTATGGTTGAAAGTACAGTGCTGACACTCGGCTGGGGAGCTCGTGATGCACAAAAAAGACTGGCTGCATTTAGATTCGAACCCCTTCTCAACGGATTATCTCTTGAAGGCAAGAACTCATCTCCAAATAGAGCTTTTTCTTTTTGCGGAATTTGACTTTGCAGGGGAGCAAATCCTACTCGAGTACTTGGTTGAATGGAAATTTCTGTCAAAAGATTGTGTACTACAAACCTTTGCTTTGATTCTCGCGCCAATCCCTCATCGGAGCTTTCTGAGTGTAGACTGGAATCACTGGAGTTTGAGGGTGTTCTGACAACAGTCAATACAGCGTTCACTTTGTGGCGTGAAAATCTCGAATTCGGCGTACTTAATTCTGTGCTTGTCACAGAACGTTTTGAGCTCGAACCAGATGAACGCGGTCGAACCGAAAGTGGTCTCTGAAATCCACTCGGCACTTTAAACAAGCCTGATCCTTCTTTCGTTACCGCTTCACTGACTTGTCTTTTATCGTATCGACCTGGGCCTGGTTTATGCAAGCTTCCTGTACTGCTCTTTTCACCCATACCGGCTTTTTTCTTAATTGCTGTATTCGCTTGATCACGAACAGATTCTGCTTTCGCAAAAACTTTGAGATATTCCAATACATTTCGATAAGCCATCAGGCGTTGTGGTTGAGTGATGGGGCAATCCAAATAACCCTGAATCAAATTCGTTCGGCAGTTGGGATCCACCTCCGCAAAAAGCCCTAAGACTTTAATGCGATCAACTTCAGCATCTTCCAAATTCGGTGCGGGTGGAATCGCACCCAAACCATGGCGTAAGACACGCCACAACATGCCTAGGAGTGTTCCATTGTCTTTCAGCCTAGATACAATCGCGGCTGCGGCGCGTACGCGGAATACATTGGACAACATGTCTTTTTCAGAAGAAATGCCGCAATAGCCGCAGCTCATAAGATAGCTGCTGCGCGCCCAGAAGCGCTGATACCAGGATTTTCTCACTTCGCGAGAAAGCTCGTTCCACATCACCAGCTTTTCTTCCACATCCAGCAAGCGATATTGTGCAGTGAGCTCAAGCTTCAAATAATCTGCCAAGGCTTGCGCTAAAGAAGCATAGACAGTAAGACGACTGTCTGTGCAGTGATCTCGGATACTCTGAGCAATACTTTGGCTGAGTTGCACCAGCTTTCGAATCACCCTTCTTTCAAAGACAGATTCTCGTGTTGGATTATTATAATGAGCGGCCACATAGAGCCAAACGAGGCGAGCAAAGTGTCGTACATCCTCCAAAACCTTAGGCGTTATCTCTCCCTTCAATTGTTGCACAATAGTAGTTAACTGAGCATCTAAGTCCCCAATGCTAACCTCTTTTTCATAAAGTTTTTCTTTGTAAATCGCATAACGCGCTACTAATTCTTTTTTCACTAAACTATCCAAAGCACGCCTAGATTTTTGCCAATCTCTAAGGCGCACACACCACAAGAGGAGCGCCATGGATAAAGGACCCAGGATTACAATACCGCTAAAAGAAGGTGCATAGCTTCTAAACTCACCCACCCAATCTCGGGGTGGCTTGAGGTTCATCGTAATGCTGATGTTCATCGAAGCCGCTAAGCCCGCTAAGTCTACCGCAGTGGGTTGCACCTGATAAATTCCAGCGGGAGCCCCTATCGTATAGGTGCTGGTCTGTGCATCAAAAACAGTATTCAGCGGCAAAGGCCCACTTAAAATACTCAGGCGATCGTTCGCTGCAGCCACATCCGGATCATAAAAACTACCCGGCGGAACTGTTAAGCTGCAGGTCTGTCCTTCTGTACACACCAAAGGCGGCACTTGCACTTGCAAGACCGGCGGCTGATTCAAGTGAGTTACCGTTACTGCTAACACTAAAGCCACTTGATTCTTTCCATTGTTCGCGCGCATCACCACTTGCGTGCTGCCAAAGTAATTGCGCGTGAGCGTGAGGGGCACTTGATTTAAATGGGCGTTCACCTGCTCTTTGC
>JAKFXE010000074.1 GCA_021731545.1 Coxiellaceae bacterium | reverse complement strand
GTAGTAATCCCAACCCTATTTTATTTTTCATTATGCACCCTCTCCCTGAGTCGCAAGACACTACTGTATCAAAAAGGGAGGCCTTCTCAAACATTCTTCTTTCAAAACAGTGTGCTAAGATTTATAAATATCGCAAATTGTGTAAAGATGGGAGCTCATTTAAAAAAGGAGCGGCCTTATGAATTTCAAAATGAACTTAGTCATCCTCGGCATCATTCTGAGCATGCTGCTCCCACAGAGCCTATTAGCCCAGCCCGCAGCAAAGCAGGCAGCTTCTATTATCCAGGTGGATGAGAATCAAAATAGCAGCACGGATAATACCAATCCTATCAACGGGGTGATGGACAGTACTGATCTTTAAAGGCAACTACCCCGTAAATTTAACGAAGTAGTCAGGCTCTCTTCTTTGGCTTATAAAAGGTCCTTCGCATAATACGGAAGGCCTTGATGAACGCACATTCTGCTGGATTTACCTTAATGGAACTGATGATTGTGATCGCAATCATTGGCATCTTAGTGGCTGTGGCCATTCCCTCCTATCAACATTACACGCGGCGCGCTCACTACACTGAACTGGTTGAAGCAGCCGCCCCCTATAAAATCGGCGTTGAGGAATGCTATCAAATCAGCGGTGATTTGACTCACTGTGAGGCGGGCACTCAGGGCATCCCCAGCGCCATCACACAAGCGGAAGGCGCGAGCCTGGTGAATCGCATTGAAGTTCAAAGCGGCGAAATTACGATTACCCCCCAAGATCGCGACGGTATACATCCTGAAGATACGTATATTCTCACGCCCAGCATTGAGGCCCATGGCTTGCAATGGAGCACTCATGGGGGCGGCGTTGATTTGGGTTATGCGCATTAATGTTGAAGGGGGTACGCCAATGGTGTACCATAAAATGCTTGTTTTGGGAGCCTATACAATGAAAAAAAAACGCAACATAGGTCAAGAAATTCTAGAAGGCCTTTCAGAAATTAAAAAATGGAATCATGGGAACATACCATTAAAAACTACACACATCTCCTTGCCCACCGCCGACGATGTTGTGGATATTCGTCAAAACCTGGGTCTCAGCCAAAAAACTTTTTCTATTTTTATGGGAATCAGTGTTGCTACTCTACGAAATTGGGAACAAGGGCGACGTGAGCCCCATGGGTCGGCCAGAAGCTTATTATTGATTGCCAAAAAAGTGCCAAGCGCTTTCTTAAAAGCATTTCAATTAAGCAAAAAAGCTGCTTAAACACCATGACTGTTTCAAGTCTTACAAAAAACATTCCCTTTTCGGCCATCTCTTTTACTCAAACTGTCCTCAATCAAGCTGTAAAACAAGGGGCTTCTGATGTACATATAGAACCGCAGGCTTATAATTATCGCATTCGTTTACGCGTGGATGGACTACTGCAAGAGCTTCTTTTTTTAACTCAGGTCGAAGCCCATACCGTAAGGAATCATCTTAAAATTTTGGCGCGACTTGATATTGCAGAACATCGCCTGCCCCAAGACGGACACTTTCACTTTAAATCAGAACCATCTTCTTCAAAAGAATGTCGCCTCAGCGTTTGCCCCAGCGTACATGGCGAAAAATTGGTGATTCGCCTACTCCAAAATGCAGAAGATTTGCCGCCCTTAGAAAACTTAGGTTTCGAGCCTTTTGCCTTAAAACTTTTTCAAGCAGCGCTCACAAAAGCTCAGGGTTTGATTTTAGTGACAGGCCCGACCGGCAGCGGAAAAACTATTAGCTTATATCACGCCCTCTCGTTGTTGAACAAACCTGAGCGCAATATCATCAGCATTGAAGATCCCGTTGAAATTAAATTGGCCGGCATCACGCAAGTCAATGTAAATCCCAGTGTCGGATTAAATTTTTCCACTGCCTTGCGCTCTCTTCTGCGACAAGACCCTGACATTATTATGCTGGGAGAAATTCGGGATGCTGAAACCGCCGAAATGGCTATAAAAGCTGCTCAAACGGGACATTTAATACTGGCCACCCTTCACACCCACAGCGCGCTCGCCAGCATCGACAGGCTTATTCATTTAGGCATCTCAGCCTACGCCTTAGTGAACAGCCTAACACTGGTGATTGGGCAACGCTTAGTGCGAACACTGTGTCTGCATTGCCCATCAAAAGAAAATGAGAACCTTAAAGCTGTGGGTTGCACTGAATGCCATCAAGGCTACCGAGGGCGCACAGGAATCTATGAAATTTTTTCTCCCACCCAGGCCCTTCAGCGCGCCATACTGGAAGGAACGTGTACTGAAGCTCTAGAAGTCTTAGCACAGCAAGGGGGTTTTAAAAATCTACAGCAAGCAGCTCACGCTAAACTCAAAGCGGGAATCACCACAGCCGAAGAAATCAAGCGAGTATTGGGATGAACTATTATCACTGGAAAGCTATCAATCTCAGCGGACGGCGCCTTGAAGGCCACGAGTATGCATATTCTTCAAAAGAGCTGTGCGATGTCCTGCATCAAAAAAAGATTACGCTGCTTCGATACCGAAAAATGTATCCTATTGAATACCAAATCTCTGAACAACAGCTGTGTCAATTAACGCAGCAATTAGCGCTGCTGCTTAATTCAGCACTACCGATGCTCTCTTGTGTAGAGCTTTTAATGGAACAGGCATCAAAGCCTGCCTATCGAAGCGTGCTCTGCCGAATAAAAGATGAACTTAAGCAAGGACATAATTTAAGCCACGCTTTAGCATTGTTTCCACAATACTTCGCGCCTTATTATTGCGCCCTAGTGGAGTGTGGCGAGAAATCCAGTCAGCTCACCCCCGTATTAACTCAACTGGCACAGTATCAAGCCTTGCGACTCATGTTCAAAAAAAAGCTCAGGCGTGCTTTGAGCTATCCCCTGTGTGTGCTGAGCCTAAGTCTTGCGATCAGCGCCGGAATTATTCTGTGGGTTATTCCACAATTTGCGCATTTATTTAAAGAAAGTGGGCATTCCTTACCCGGACTCACTCAAGCTTTATTCACTATAACAGGCGTATTGGAACAACAGGGGGCTTGGATATTATTATTTTCAGCCCTAGCACTCTTTGCTGTGTATCGCATTTATCCACGTTCGCAGAAAATACGTTCTGGAGTAGCAGCCTTATCTTTAAAAATCCCCCTCTTAAAACACAGCATTCAACTTATTCAAATAGCGCGCTGGTCCCGTTTATTGGCCACACATCTTCAGGCAGGCACGCCTTTATTTGAAGCCTTAAAGGCAGCGGAGCAGAGCTTCACGCATCCTAGTTATCAAACTGCTTATCGACACAGCCTAGCCTCGATTCATTCAGGCACATCGCTCATCCAAGCTTTACGTGAAAACCCATTCTTTCCCAAAGCTCTAAGCCGCCTCTTGGCTCTGGGTGAACACTCAGGAACACTAAGACCCTTGTTAGAACAAAGCGCGAGGCTCTATGAACAACAATTGGAGGATTTTTTAATGACGCTCAGTCAGTGGGCTGAACCTATTACACTGTTGTTGATTGCCAGCCTAAGCGCTATGCTGATCATCGCGCTGTATTTACCGCTGTTTAGAATGGGGACTTTGTTTTGATCACAGACATTATGCCAAGTTATTTTTATTCTTTTGGGTTGTTCATTTGCCTCGGCGGCTTAGGCTTGATCCTAGGCAGCTTTGTGAATGTTATCATTGCGCGCTATCCCAAAATGCTGGAAGCACGCTGGCAACGCGAGTGCCAAGATTATTTAAGCGTAAATACACAAGCTGACACTACTGCCTTCAATCTAATGCAACCCGCTTCACACTGCCCCCGCTGCCAACACCGGCTGGCCTGGCACGAATTAATTCCCTTGCTCAGTTACTTTTTATTAAAAGGGCACTGTCACTATTGCCATCAAAAAATTTCAGCGCGCTATCCGGTGGTTGAATGTTTGAGTGCTGCACTATTATTAATCATAGGTTTTCGTTTTGGGTTCACGATTTATGCCCTCAGTTTAATGCTCTTAGCTGAGCTCTTGCTCGCACTTTTTTTCATCGATTTAAATACGCAATTATTGCCCGATGATTTCACACTGCCCGCCCTGTGGCTGGGACTTATCATGAGCTTATATTCACCGCTTACTAACCCTACAGAGGCTATTTTGGGTGCGAGCATGGCTTATGTTTTGCCGTGGGGCATTGCGCTCTTATTTAAATGGATTCGGCATAAAGAAGGCATGGGGCACGGAGATTTTAAACTCTTTGCGTTGTGGGGAGCCTGGCTTGGCATTCAAATGCTACCACTGTTATTTCTGCTCGCGGTATTTTTAGGTTTGATTTTTAGTGTGAGCTTGCTTGTGCTTAAAAAAATATCTTTTCAGCAGCGCTTTGCTTTTGGGCCTGCGATTATACTGGCGGGGGTGTTGTTATTATTGCAGGTGGATGTGGGTGTGTAACTTGGCGCCAAATGAAATGAGGTCTAACGCTCCTGGGTGCTTTGAGTTCTATGTGCGTTGGGCCTCGCACTACGTGCTCGGCACCAACCTACGCTACAACTACCCAAACAACAAATGCAGCAGCGGGCAGGCGCAAGGCCTGCACCTACAAAACATTCCATTTTGCGTAGGGGCGCCCCTTGTGTGCGCCCTTTTTTATTATTTAAAAATTAAAAACTATCCTTTTATAAAAAGGGGTTATATGTGTCCTTGTCGTCACCCTTGCCGTCATCCTTGCCTTCTACTTTATAAGCATTAACATCAAGCCCAACACCTTCGCCGTTATCAACACGATGAAATTTTGTTGTAGGCACTGGCACGGCGGCGTTGGCCACCGCATTAGCTGGAGAACGTTTTGGAACAACAATGCTTTTGGAGGCCTCATAAACAGAAGCACCCTCTGCTACTCGACGCTCCGCAGGAACAAAAGGCTCCACCGAAGATCTCAGAAAAGAGCCCACACGAGCTTCTGTCCGATCCACATAATCCCAGTAATAACCCAGCAAAGCGCTTTGTAAGTGGCCCTTAAAAGCCGTGTTTAAACTAGCCTCATCTACTGTATTGTAGGCAGCCGCTAAATGAACAAAAATGGCTTTGTCTAAATCACTGCGCACTTTAGTCAAGTCATCATCAATTCTCCTAAGTTTCCCAAAATTCAATCCTTTGACACTTTTTTGTTTTTCAAGCGCTTTAATGGCACTCTGGGCCTGAGAAATTTCAGCTTGTATCTGATTGAATAACTGGGTGGCTGTTTCTACTTTTGAATGGGTATGAGTCAGCCCTTTTAAGGGGTTCAAATAATTTTGAACTAACTCATCCACTTTTTCAGAAGAGGTCTGTGCCTTTTTTCTTACGACAGCAGAGAACATCGCATCCAAAACACCTCGACTAAAACTTCCGCCCCAGCGCGTTAAACGCTCAGCATGTCGTTTCTTCAATTCAGTTAAGGCCCTTTCAATTAAAATAGATTCATTTTTTTCTATACCTGGGGCCACCAGCTCCCTTCCATAAGCTACCAGACTTTCTTGATAGGCCTTCCAATCCACGCCATCTTTTGCCGCTCTCTTTGTATGCAAAATACGTTTGAGCGTTTTTTCCAGAAAGCTGACTTTTACTGAAAAATGGTTTACACGTTGTGACACCCCAACAAAGCACTGGTGTATAGCTTCCGGAACTATATTGGCATTTCCAAAATCTTCTATCTTAAATTCATGATAATGCTTTCTATAAGCTTTGGATGTTCCGCTCGCGCTAGAGTCTTCTGGAAGAGTTAAATTCAAGTTCAGCAAAGCAATGTCAGGGTTTATCTCATCATTTCCGACTACTGTTAAGTATTTCCCAGAAATTTTGTCAAAGATTTTACTTCCAGTTGATTCTTTTTGAAGTGCATCAAAGAGTTCTCCTACAATCTCTTTTTTTTCCAATTCGTTTTCTTCAGTCCCTTCTGAAATAGTGCTTTTTACTTCATCAATAAATTCAGCATACAAAGCGTCCACTGTCTCTCGAAGTGCTTCAAATTTTCTTAAGCCTCTCATCTACTCATCCTCATTATTGATTGTGGGTGAAATTCACCGGTGTAAAACCACTGTACCCCATGAAGATTAAGGTAATCTTAAATCATCAAAATTTTTTATTGTGTGATTTAAGGGCACCTCTATTTATTCAAAATTTTTGATTTTTATTTTGGAGTCAGGCACCGCAACACATTAAATCAATGGGTTAAAATCTTTTTCAGCGGAGCCAGACACCAAAATAATCATTTCAAGAGGTGGCCTTAATACTGCCTTAACAATCGAGGCGTAGAATGGGAGCTAGGTTTTAACTTTTTTGGAGGAATGAACCATGCCTAAGACTTTTGAAGACCCCAACAATTCACGCACCTTGGCTTATAAGATGCCCAGCGTGGCTAATAGCGTAGATACCACTGTAAAAATCGTTGCTTCAACAGCGAACACTGTGAAATCTGTTTTTATGGATGCACATCTTTTTGCTAGGCGTATACCTTCCAAGGGGTTTGCTGATAAAACAACCCCTCTGGCTAGCTGTGATCCCAGAAACTACGGCACCTGTAGCGCTTAATAGAAAAAATAACAGCGGGTAGGCGCGAGGCCTACCCCTAGAATACATTCAATTCCGCAGAGGGGTGAGTCTTTGTACCCCTGTGCTGTGGGGGCAATTACTGCAGCAGATCCTTGTGCTTTGTGCCATGGGGCCAATTCGTGAATTGGCCCTACTATCAAAGGAGCACCTAACAACAAAGCTGTAGTATACAATAGGGTTTTTTGAAAAAGGAGATTTAAAATGCTGCGCATCGGACTGACGGGAGGGATTGGCAGTGGAAAATCCACGGTTTCTGCGCTCTTTGCCACTTTAGGGGTTCCGGTCTTAGATTGCGATGTGATCGCTCGGGAATTAACGCAAGGCGGGGCTCCCGCCTATCAAGCCATTCTGGATCATTTTGGCCCCGACATTCTATGCTTAGATAACTCCCTGGATCGCCGCAAGCTGCGCGAACTTATCTTTAACAATCCTGCCCAAAAACAGTGGCTGGAAAAATTGCTCCACCCCTTGATTCGTCAAGAGATTAAGACGCGTCTAGCCTCTTTGGATGCCCCCTATGCTTTGATTGTAGTGCCACTGCTCAGCGAGGCCCAAGGCATCGATTATATCGATCGCACCTGCGTGGTAGATTGTTCGGAAGATTTACAGCGACAGCGCCTGCAGGCCAGAGACCCGAGCTCAGCAGGAATAGTAGAGGCTATGCTTCAAAGCCAACACTCTCGCGAACAACGCCTACAGCGAGCAGACGATGTGATTAAGAATGAAGGCGATTTGCAAAATCTAAAAACTCAAGTTGAAGCTTTACATCATAAATACCTAGCTTAGGTGCCACATTGGGGTCAGATAGGTGTCTGACACCTATCTGACCCCCCCAATATCTAAGTCTTTAAATTGTAAAAAGAATTATGCTATAGTGGGAAAAATTTTGAGCCTTTGCAATAGCAGGATGTTATGCAAAACGAAACCATCCACTTCGAACACCCCTTAAATGAGTGCATGCGAATTTGCTTGCGCTTGGAACACTTGTTCCATCAATTCGACTCAAACATCAGTGCCAGCCCTTTTGCTGCTGAGCATAGCCGAATGGCGATCGATGCTGTGCTGGAAATTTTAAATGTGATTGATCGGCCCGATTTAAAATCACGCCTAGCCCAAACGCTCACTCAAAATGCCAGCACACTCAGCCAGCTTCAACCGCTGCCCCACGTGAATCAACATCACTTGCACGAAATTTTAGCAAAATTAGATCCTCTGATTGATGAGTTGCACAAGACCCACAGCAAAATAGCCGACCCCCTGCGCAATAATGATTTTTTAAACAGCGTTCGTATGCAGATTCATAATCCAGGCGGGCTCTGTGATTTTGCTCTGCCAGTTTTTGCGCTTTGGCTTACGCAAAGTGCAGAACATCGTCAACAACAACTCCAGGCCTGGTATCGCGAATTTAAGTTACTCTCAGACATTACCCATATTATTCTAGAGCTCACACGAAACAGCACGCTTCCAGAGAAAATCACCGCTGTGAATGGATTTTATCAGCGCACCTTAAACCCACTGATGCCCGGACAAATGGTGCGCATTAGCCTATCCGCAGCGCACAATCTCTATCCTGAGCTCAGTATTGGAAAGCACCGCATGTCCATTCGTTTTTTAGAAACGCATTATCTCGATGGGAAGCGTCGAACGCATCAAGACGATGTGGAATTTGAGTTAAGTTGTTGCAGAATTTAATAGTTTGTTGACAATTTTTTTAAAATAGCCTCGTTGGCTCCGGGCAATTTAAGCTGTTGTAATTCCTCTAATCTTACCCACTGCAACAGTTGCCCTTCCATTCCCGTTGGAACTCCTGAATAATCTCGTACTTTCCAGGCATTGAGCTCCACACTATAGCTTGGGTAATGATGGGTTAAATGCGTTAAGGCATCGGCGCTGTGAATCTCTATGCCAATTTCTTCTTTGAGCTCACGACACAGCGCCTCATAAAAACTTTCACCCGCCTCCACTTTCCCACCCGGAAACTCCCAAAGATCCCCCTGATCTTGAGAGGAAGAGCGCAGCGCCACCAAAAATCTTCCCTCTGCATCACTTAAAATACCAACGGCTACTTGCAGCCATTTTTTAGAGTTTTCCATGACACTGCTTGAATTTTTTACCCGAGCCACAATGACACAAATCATTGCGCCCTAATTTTGGGGTTTGACGCACAAAAGGCAGTACATTATCAGCTTCAATTTCGGAAGGCAGCATCACCACATCCTCTGAAGGGGCAGCGGGAATGGCCTTAAACTCGGCATGATCATAATGCATTTGAAAATCAGGCTGAGCGGGCATTTGCACAGAGCGTGCTACTTCCACTCGGCTTAACATTGAAGTTACTTCATACTTTAAAGCATCGAGCATACTGGTAAACAAATTAAAGGATTCTCGCTTAAATTCCTGCGCTGGATTTTTTTGTGCATAGCCTCTCAGATGAATACCCTGACGCAAATGATCCATGGAAGCTAAGTGTTCACGCCAGTGATTATCCAAAACTTGCAACATAATATTTTTTTCAAGCTCGCGCACAGCGGTGGCTCCCGCCAAGCTTTCTTTGCGCTGATGAACAGCATTGGCTTCCGCTAAAATGCGCTCTTGTATAGCTTCCTCATTAAGGTTTTGATCGGATTCTAACCAAGACTGAATATCCAGTTTCAGATTAAAATCCTCAGCTAGGCGTCGCGTCAAAGCTCCCACATCCCACTGCTCTGAAAAACTTCCTGGGGGCAAGCACTCGCTCACCAAACTCCCAATGGCTTCCTCGCGCATATCGGTAATGGTTTCTGAAATATCTTCCGCCTGTAACAAAGCATAACGCTGCTGATAAATTACTTTACGTTGATCATTGGCCACATCGTCAAATTCTAATAATTGTTTTCGGATATCAAAATTTAGCCCTTCCACACGACGCTGGGCATTTTCAATGGCACGCGTAATCCAAGGATGTTGAATTACATCACCCTCGGTAACACCCAGGCGGCGCATCATCATCGCCATGCGCTCACCCGCAAAAATACGCAATAAATTATCTTCCAACGATAAATAAAATTGCGAAGAGCCCGGATCTCCCTGCCGACCTGATCGACCTCGTAATTGATTATCAATACGGCGTGACTCATTGCGCTCAGTGCCGATCACATGCAAACCACCGGCCGCAATCACTTGATCGTGACGCTGTTGCCAGACGGCTGTTAAAGCCTCGACCTGCTCAGGGCTGGGATCTTTTAGCGCAGAGAGTTCTGCTGACAAACTTCCACCCAAAACAATATCGGTACCGCGGCCCGCCATATTGGTAGCAATGGTCACGGCACCTGGACGTCCCGCCTGAGCAATAATCCCCGCTTCTTTTTCATGTTGCTTCGCGTTTAACACTTGATGCGGAATATTGGCTTTTTGCAAAAGATGCGATAAGAGCTCAGAACTTTCAATCGAAGCCGTTCCCACCAAGACAGGTTGATTTTTAGCACGACAGGCCTCGATATCTTTAATGATTGCTTTATATTTATCAGCCGCATTTAGATAGATGCAGTCACTCGCATCTTGACGAATCATCGCTTGGTTGGTGGGTATCACCACAACCTCTAATCCATAAATTTTTTGCAACTCAAAGGCTTCGGTGTCGGCCGTACCAGTCATACCGGCTAATTTTTCGTAGAGTCTGAAATAATTTTGAAACGTAATGGTCGCTAAAGTTTGGTTTTCAAGCTGAATGGGTACACCCTCTTTAGCTTCAATGGCTTGGTGCAAACCATCAGACCAGCGGCGCCCCTCCATTAAGCGTCCGGTATGTTCGTCCACAATAATTACTTGCCCTTCTTTAACGATATATTCCACATCTTTATGAAATAAAGCATGGGCGCGCAGCGATGCCAAAAGATAATGCATAAGACTGATATTCGCAGGATCATACAGGCTAGATCCGGGCTCCAACAAACCCGCCTGCACAAAGATTTCTTCAATATGTTGATGACCTTGCTCGGTTAAATGTGCTTGTCGCGATTTTTCATCCAGTGTGTAATCGCCGCGCTCTTCTTCTAAAAGAATGTGCTCACCCTTGATATCTTCTTCAGTTTTTTGTAGTTTTAATTTCGGCACTAAAACATTAATTTTTCCGTACATCTCCGAGCTTTCTTCCACTTGTCCCGAAATAATTAAAGGAGTTCGAGCCTCATCGATTAAAATAGAATCCACCTCATCCACTAAGGCATAATGCAAAGGCCGCTGCACTTTCTGCTCTACACTAAAAACCATATTGTCGCGCAAATAATCAAAACCAAATTCATTATTGGTTCCATAGGTAATATCTGCGCTATACGCGGCTTTTTTCTCCGCCTGAGACATTTGGGTTATGTTAATACCCAAACTTAAGCCCAAAAATTCATAGAGCGGGCGCATCCACTCTCCATCGCGCTGCACCAAATAATCATTTACGGTGATTAGGTGCGCCCCTTTTCCAGGCAAGGCATTTAAATATAAAGCCAGGGTGGCGACCAAGGTCTTACCTTCGCCGGTGCGCATCTCAGCCACTTTGCCATAATGCAGAACCATGCCCCCCAATAACTGCACATCGAAATGGCGCATCTTCAACACACGACGGCTGGCTTCGCGCACGGTGGCAAAGGCCTCTACTAATACCTGTTCAAGCGTTTGTCCCTGACTCAAGCGCTGACGAAACTCAGCCGTCTTTGCAGCAAGCTCAACATCGCTGAGCTCGCGATAGGAAGCCTCTAGGGCATTGATTTTGACAAGGTCTTTGCGGTACTGGTTGAGGAGGCGATCATTGCGGGTACCCAAAAGCTTCTTAACTAACTTGTTGATCATCTTTAAGTTCTATACCATTGATAGGGACAGGAATTTTCTCATAGAACGGCCATGATGGATACCCACTCTAAACAACAAAATTCGCGAGATCCCAAGGCGGTAAAAGAGCAGCTGGAACACGGTGCTTTTGGCCCTCTGCTGCAAAAAGCACGCCACTTGTTGGCACTGAACCAGTTATTTCAGCAGACTCTAGAGCCTGAGGCTCGCCCTCACTGTCGCTTGATGAACCAAGAAGGGGGACTCTTGCTGATTGAAGTGGACAATGCCTCTTGGGCCACTCAGCTGCGCTACCAAAGTCAAACTCTGCTGAATCAACTACGCCAACAAGTTGAATTTTCTGAATTGACTCACATTCAGTTTAAAGTTTATACCCCGGCCTCCACCGCGGCGCCTGCTCCAGTATCGAACCCTCCTTCTGCTGAAAATCGCAAAATGATCGAAGCGATAGCGCTGGGGATTCAAGATGAGAAATTGCGAGACGCTTTATTAAGACTGGCGCGAAAGGCCTAATTTCTTATGAGGCAGAATACCAAGTACCCTTGCCTTTGCCATGCTGAAGAAGATGTCCGCTTTTGACAAGCGCGCTCAGATGACCCTTAACAGTACCCCGGGGAGCACCTACAACATGAATCATCTCCTCCATTTTAACCTGTCCACGCTCTTTGGCTAATTCATAGATTCGCAAAGAAATTTCAGGCAATAGAATCAAAATATTTTTTTCATGTTTAATTTTTTCTTCCAGCCTATTCTTTTGTTGCCTTAAAACAAATAAAAAGAATTTTATCCATGAATGCCACTCTGGGTTTTTCGTTCTCAGGGTTTTCTGAGTTCTCCGCAATGCAAGATAATAATTTTCTTTGTTTTGTTCAACAATACTTTCAAGCGAAGCAAAGGGTACATACGCATATCCCGCTCGCAGTAATAGCAACATTGTCAAAGCACGCGATAACCGACCATTTCCATCCTGAAAAGGATGAATCTCAAGAAAAATAACAATAAAAATAGCTATTATTAATAATGGGTGCAGAAAAGCTTTAGAAAGCGCCTCAGACACCCACACAACAAGCTCTGCCATTAAACGTGGAGTATCGAAAGGAGAGGCCGTCTGGAAAACGGTTCCCAAATTTTTACCCTCTTTGTCAAAGGCCTCTACGTGATTATTAAGTTTTTTATATTCACCACGATGACGCTCATCCTTTTTCACATATTTTAAAAGGTCTCTATGCAGCTGTTTTATATGATTTTCCGTCAACGTTAAAACGGACCATGAAGTAAAAATAGTTTCCATGACATCCGCATAGCCTGCTACTTCTTGTTCATCCCTGGTTTTAAAATTTTGAATTTCAATATTTGAAAGAAGTCTCTCAACTTCTCGATCCGACAGCTGACTGCCTTCAATTCGAGTGGAAGAGCCTACACTTTCAATCGTTGCAACATGCCTTAACATCGACAGGCGCTCTGGCGCGAGCATACTAAGAGCTCGCCACGCACCTTTGAATTCATCCAGCTCAGCAATAATAACCAGCATCTCTGGTTCAATGCTTAGGGTATTTATATTCGGCATATCCGCCATAAGCCCATCCATATCCGGCCATATCCGGCCATATCCGGCCATATCCGGCCATATCCGGCCATATCCGGCCGTAAAATGATCATAAATCTTAGCTCGATATAAGTCTAGCCATTCTGTGCATTTGTACGTTACCCTTTTAAATCGACACCAGGATAAAAAATGCCCCATTCTATTTCCTATGAAGCCAAGCCCAAACCCCAGGAGCTGCAACTCCTAGGGGAGGGCATTATGGAAAATGCCCGACTTAAAAAGGGAATGGAGCCTATCGATTTCTTTACTTTCTTTGTTCGTGATGACAAGCAAAGCATTGTTGGAGGCTGTAATGGCGATCTTCTATACGGTTGTTTGTACGTAGGTCAATTGTGGGTAGCTGAATCACTACGCGGCCAAGGCTATGGCACACAGTTAATGAGTGCAGCAGAACAGTGGGGAAAAGAGCGGGGCTGCAGTTTTTCAACTGTCAATACAATGGACTGGGAAGCCTTGGAGTTCTACAAAAAACTAGGTTACGCTGTGGAATTTGAACGACACGGATTTTCAAAAGATTCTGTGTTTTATTTTTTGCGCAAGGAATTCAAATAATCTCTAAAATCGGGCGTGCACAAGGAGCGCCCCTACAAAAAATCAGCTGCTATCATCCATGGTTTCAATCCGGTCCAATCTTATGTCACCACCACCGCGGGCATATAGGTGATGGGTGCGGATTTGGGATCATCGAAACTTACGATTTCCCAGGCATTGTTTTGTTGTAAGAGCTCATGCAGCAAAATACTGTTGAGATGATGTCCGGATTTGTAGCCTGTAAAAGCCCCAATTAAGCTTCGACCCATGAGGTATAAATCACCGACTACATCGAGGATTTTGTGTTTAACAAATTCATCTTTATAGCGAAGCCCATCCTGATTTAAAATTTTAAAATCATCTAAAGCAATCGCATTATCTAAATTAGCGCCTAAGGCCAAATTGTTGCGGCGCAGCATTTCAAAATCGGATAAAAAGCCAAAAGTTCGCGCACGCGATACCTCTTTCACATAAGAGGTGCTTGAGAAATCGAGGGTAGCTTCTTGGTTGCTGCTGTCAAAGGCGGGATGATCAAAACTAATTCCAAAGGTCACTTTAAAACCTTCATAGGGTTCAATTTGCGCAATCTTGTCACCCTCTTTGACACGAATCTTGCGTTTAATGCGGATGAATTTTTTAGCCGCGTTTTGCTCTTCTATTCCAGCGGATTGAATTAAGAAAACAAAGGGCCCTGCGCTGCCATCCATGATGGGAAGTTCCGAAGCCGTTAAATCGATGTAGGCATTATCAACACCCACGCCCGCTAAAGCTGACATTAAATGCTCTACAGTCGAAACTTTAACGCCTTCTTTGATTAAGCAAGTCGATAAACTGGTATCACCAATATATTGCGCTAGAGCAGGAATTTCGACCACCGTAGGTAAATCAATACGACGAAAAACAATACCAGTATCGATGGGAGCAGGGCGCATAGTCAAATAGACTTTTTCACCTGAATGTACGCCAATCCCTGTCGCTTTGATCACATTCTTCAGTGTTCGTTGTTTAATCATCCTTCCTTCCTATTCAGAGTATCGCCCAGGCCAGAAAGCTGAGCATTCTAGCACAGCAATCTGCTTTAACAAGCTGGGGATTGAGCTCCTACTGCTCTTCCTCTTGACGGCGCAAGAAGGCGGGGATATCAAAATATTCAATATCCTTTTCACGATGCGCCTCCTCTGCAGCAGCCTCTTCAGGAGCCCGGCGAGTTTTATCATTGCGCATATAGGTGGGACGATCGAGCTGATTGTAATCCAAAGTGCCATCACTGCGTGTAGATTTTAAGAGCTGAGCGGCTGAATGAGGCACGGCAGTTTCAAAGGCCCCTCCCAAAGAATTGGGTCTACCCAAGCCTGTAACTACAACGGTAACACGCAATTCATCGGTCATATCAGGATCAATAACGGTACCCACCACGACGGTCGCATTTTCGGAAGCAAAGGATTTAATAACCTCGCCCACTTCTTCGAATTCACCAATGGACATATCCATGCCGGCTGTAATATTAACCAAGACACCCCGCGCACCGGTAAAGTCTACATCCTCTAACAAAGGACTATTAATAGCGGCCTCTGCTGCTTCACGTGCTCGATTTTCACCTCGACTAACACCCGTGCCCATCATGGCCATGCCCATTTCAGACATCACAGTGCGCACGTCCGCAAAGTCAACGTTGATCAAACCCGGGCGCGTAATTAAATCCGCAATGCCTTGAACAGCGCCCAACAATACATTGTTCGCCGATTTAAACGCGTTGATCAAGCTGATGTTCTTGCCCAATACACTGAGTAATTTATTGTTAGGAATAGTAATCAAAGAGTCCACGTATTTAGCTAAACCCCGAATACCTTCTTCCGCCACTTGTAAGCGTTTCTTGCCTTCAAAAGCAAAGGGCTTTGTCACAACAGCCACGGTTAAAATGCCTAATTCTTTCGCGATCTGCGCCACAATAGGAGCTGCGCCCGTTCCCGTACCGCCACCCATACCGGCCGTGAGAAACACCATATCGGTGCCCTGCAATAGCTCGCGAATATATTCTCGATTTTCTTCAGCCGCTTGGCGACCGACTTCAGGATCGGCACCCGCGCCCAAGCCCTTCGTAACCTCTTCGCCCAGCTGCATAATGATCTTCGCATTGGAGCGATTCAAGGCCTGCGCATCGGTATTGGCGCAAATAAACTCAACGCCCTCGATTTTCTCTTGGATCATGTGCTCAATAGCATTACCGCCACCGCCACCGATACCAATGACCTTGATTTGAGCATTGTGTGGAGAACTATCGCCTAATTCAAACATGATGATTTCCTCTTTCTAAAAGTTACCGTTAAACCAACCCTTCATGCGCGCCCACAAACCCTTAGCCCCCGAATCGTGCATTGTTGGTTGCTGTGATTGCTGCTGACCATAAAGTAAAAGACCAATACCCGTCGAAAAACCCGGGCTCTCACGAACATCTAAAAGACCACTCACATGCTGTGGCAAACCTAAGCGAACCGGCATTTGAAAAATAGATTCCGCCAACTCCACTCCACCCGCCACGCCTGAAGCACCTCCCGTTAAAACAATACCGGCGGTAATCAAATCTTCAAAACCACTGCGACGCAATTCTGCTAACACCAGTGCAAACAATTCTTCATAGCGCGCACCCACGACTTGCGCTAATGCACGCGCAGAAATCTCTTTGGGTGGATGCTTGGCCATACTCGGTACTTGAATCATTTCATCAGGATCGACTGAATTGGGTAAAGCAGAAGCATATTTAATTTTAATTTGTTCGGCGTATTTAATAGGGGTTCGTAAGGCCACCGCCACATCGTTCGTGACATGATCTCCTGCAATAGGGATAACCGCGGTGTATCGAATAGAGCCTTCGGTAAAGATTGCAATATCAGTAGTGCCGCCACCGATATCAATCATGCACACACCGAGCTCTTTTTCATCTTCGGTTAATACGGCATAACTAGAGGCTAATTGCTCAAGCACCACGTCACTGACTTCCAATCCACAGCGACGCACGCACTTTGTAATATTTTGCGCAGCACTGACCGCGCCTGTCACGATATGCACTTTGGCTTCTAAGCGCACACCCGACATACCAATGGGCTCGCGCACACCTTCTTGCGCATCGATAATAAATTCTTGAGGAAGGATGTGTAGAATTTTTTGATCCGCTGGAATTGCGACGGCTTTGGCTGCATCAATCACGCGATCAATATCCGGTTGAGTCACTTCCCGATCGCGTATAGCCACGATACCGTGAGAATTCAAACTTTTGATATGACTTCCCGCAATGCCGGTATAAGCGGAATGAATTTGACAGCCGGCCATCAATTCGGCTTCTTCAATCGCTCGCTGAATGGATTGCACCGTAGATTCAATATTGATCACCACCCCGCGCTTAAGACCATGGGAGGGATGTGTTCCAAAACCGATCACTTCGATTTGCCCGTCGGCCATCACCTCGCCCACAAGGGCCGCGATCTTGCTGGTCCCAATATCCAGCGCGACGATCAGATTTCTTCCTGGCTTCTTAGACATGACCGTTAAGGTCTCCCTGTGTATCCACCCCAAAAACGGTGTTCATTTACAAACAATATCCACGAAATCATTAGTATATGACATAGAGGTAAAGAGCACTATTAAAATTTTGGCTTTTTTAGCTTATTTTACAGGAGAAATACCGTTTGAAGACTTGTCTAAAACCACAACAAGGGACTCGGGCGATTTTTTATCAAGCACTTGGCTTGACTTGTTTAAGCTTCCATTTAACTGCGAAGCCATTGGGATAACGTAAATCTACTTGGGCAATTTCATCCGCTCGAGCAGCAAAAAGACGAGGATATAATTTTATAAAACGTCGCAAGCGAGACTCCAGCTCTTCCCGACCCAAGACCACCTCAATACCATTAGAAAGCAAAAACTGCCAAGAGTGCCGCGTGCTGAGTTGCACCGCCATCACCTGGAGATCCAAAGGCGCAAAGACCTGATTGAAGTGATGATAGGCTTGCCACACTTCAGCCTGAGAATCCTGAGGTCCCGACAACAAAGGCAAACCCTGAGGAAAACTATTGGGCGAGGGCGAAAAAACCTCAGTGCGCTCATTCATTAAACTCTGAGAGCCCCAGCGCGCGACTGGGATTTGCTCTGTAATCTGAATCTTAAGCTGCCCAGGCCATACCCGTCGGATGGAAACATTTTCCACCCAAGGCATCTTCATCAAGCTAGCTTTGAGCGCGGATTCATTCAGAGTAATCAAAGTTCCATTCAAATGCGCGTAGACGGTTTTCTCTAACTCCGCTCGAGGCACATGAAGACTGCGCGCAACCACCACCACTTGGCGAATGGGAAAGAGCCTTGGGTTGTGAATATCCACCCAAACCCGATAGGCTGCCGCCATAATCGCCACCCACAAGCCACCCCAAAAAACGGTGTGGGCTACCCCCTTAAGGTATTCAATGGCCGCGGAAAAACGTTGCTTAGCATGGCGGTGTTTAAAATGATTCATTCAACTTATATAAGCTGAATTTAAGAAGGCGTCAATAAGGTCCTAGCTTGTATAATGCTATATAGGCACTCAAGGGGCTATCAAAAAACCGGCGTGCCTGGGCTATCTAGAAATCAGCAGCTTCTATTTTTCAACCCAAAATCCTACATTCCGGCACCAAAAGCACTCCTTGCAGCTCTTGGACTTTTTGCTGCACCGTATAAATAAGCTGCTCGATATCGCGGGCGGTGGCTTTGCCACGATTGATTATAAAATTGGCGTGTTTGGTAGAAACTTCTGCTTCACCCACGCGCGCACCTTTCAATCCAGAAACTTCAATTAAGCGCGCTGCATAATCCCCGGGCGGATTTTTAAATACCGAACCACAACTTCGCATTCCGATGGGCTGCGTAAGATTGCGTTGCTGTAATAACTGTTTGATGGCCGATTGCGCTTTTTCAGAACTGCCTTTGTCAAATTTAAAATGAGCCGCCACAAAAAATTGAGCACCCAGCCCTTGGACAGAGCGATAACCCACCTTAAATTCTGTGGGATCCCGCAAATACAGATTTCCCTCGTGATCGATGGTTTCAACAGCCATCACATGGGACCAAGTTTCGCCTCCAAAAGCACCAGCATTCATCATGACGGCGCCCT
>JAKFXE010000104.1 GCA_021731545.1 Coxiellaceae bacterium | reverse complement strand
CATTCGCCGGATCTCCTGTTGTACCTGGGTTTTCTCCATCACTGACCTCCATTGGCTGAAAATCAGTATCTTAAAAACCGGACAATTGGAGTGCTACCTAAATCGGACAATTAGCGTGCTACTGACACAGTTAAGGCGATATTATTTACACAGAACAGGCTCAACGGTAAGCTAATCATTTTTTGTGTAGAACCACGTTTAGGTTTAATAACATTTTGAGTTATGTGATGGGGAATAAAGAAGCATGCCACATGAAGAAGAAAAAACATCTGCCGCTGAAAGCGCAGCACAAGAGCCTGTAAACACTACCCCCCCTATTTCATTTTTGACGGTATTTAAAGACATTAGCCATCTTGCCATTCCTATGGCACTTTCCTTTACCTTTAGTTTTGAAGTATTTCTGTCGGTTATTTTACTTGAACGCTTGAGCGAAAATGAGGATGAAGTTGCAGCAGCTACTTTAGTATCAACCTATGTTAATGCCGTAGCAGTTTTTTTTATATCGCCATTGTTTGCAGTGGCCATCTACTTGAGCCATAAATTAGGAGATTGGCGTGAGGCAATAGAGGCCCAACCACCATTATCGGTTGAGCGCCTTAATGAGAAAAAAGAAATTATTGCTAGCACTAATGCCAATGCATTATTGATTGCCTCAGTCGCCGCGATTCCTTCTACCTTGTTGTTATATTATTCGAACGGTGTGCTTGCATCCGTATTTCAGCAAGAGGCTGCGGTGGTTCAAGCCACTCAACCCTACTTGAGAACCTTTGCTTTTGCTATACCAGGATTGTTGAGCAGATTAAGCCTTGAGCAAATCATGTTTAGCTTTAAAAAGACAAAGCCGGCGATGTTGATGGGACTGACGAATCTTGGAGTGGGGGTTGTAATTGCTTTGGGGCTTGGCTTTGGTTTTGATACAGAGGTTATTAAAATTCCTAAATGGGGGCCAAGGGGTGTTGCATTGGGATTTCTTGTAGAAACCTATATGAGCGCTTTAGCCTATGGCCTCTATGTTGCTTTTAATAAAGATATTCGTAAATTTCAGTTTTTTAATGCCATCTTGAGGAGAGTCCAAAATGGCGCACAACAGCGATGGGATATTTTGAAATTGGGTCGTTCTATTAGTTTTACCACCTGTCTTGAGCTTAGCATAATGTTGATGGTAGGCATCTTCAGTGGATTGGCGGGCACACGCTCTCAAGCGGCAATGACATACTATATGCAGTTTGCCTATTTTCAACTGATTGTGTTGATGGCGTTTAGTTTTAGCTGTGCCCAAGAACTTAGTCGAGCAATAGGTTCGATCCATTATTTAGAGGCTAATAGAGTAGGAAGATATGGCTTTTTAACGACCATGCTGTGGCTTACACCTGCGTCTCTTGTTTTTGCACTATATCCTAAAGGTCTAGCCAGCGACGCATCCAATGAAATTTTGGCCGTTCTTGAACCATTGGCCCCCATTATGTCTGCAGGTGTTATTTTCGAAATGATACGATACAACTTGCTTCAACAATTAAGAGCGATGGATGATTTGGCTATTCCCAATATCATTTCTTTTTTGGGCACCTCTTTGGGGATATTGTTAATGGGCATTTTGGGGCTTAGAACATCGCTGGGCGTCAATGGCGTGGCTGTGGGTTATCTTTTAGGCGTGGGATTATCCACTGTGGCTTTGTCTGTGCGTTGGAGCAAACAAATACACGCTTTGGGGCAAGCACAGCCTCTGCGGCTCAATGGTAATAATACTTATTCTGCTGGTTTGTTATGTTCATTTTTTAGAAAATCCCCTGCGCAAGAAAGAGGTGCTAGGGGCATTCTCAGTAGCACGCCTCCTGATATTGAGCTTGGGGCATCCGTTCGTATGGCAAGAAACCCACTCTGATTCTCGACCCTGTTTGCGGCTAAACTAAGCCGCCCACAGAACCATGGGTCGGGCTAGTTCGGGCAGGATTATTTACAGCGGATGAGCCTCGCTGTAAACTGCCCATCTTTTGTACAAACCCAGTTCTGGAATTTAATAGAAGAGGTTCTCTATGCTAGGCTCACATCCCACTCGAGACGAAGTTTCAGCAGAGTATCAGCGAATCAAAAAATTGCCTTTGAATGAAATCAAGGCGGAAGAAATAGAGGCTTTGTGCAGACAAAAGAGCGCTCTGGACCTTTATTTGCAGCAGTTTTCTTATGAGGTGGGCTTCCCAGAAAATTTAAAGGCTTTTGCTTCTCTACGTTCTGCGCGGCGGGAGGATTTGGACAGGCTTCGTGAGGACTATGTTATTAATTCTTTGCTCGAGGCCAGCTGCGCCGTGAGTGATATTTCACCTGCGCCCTCACTGAATTTTAGGGGGCTTCGCTTTACAGAGCTTCCGTACAAAAGATTGACGAGCGGACATTATCACTATAATCGTTTCTCTTTTGTAGGCTCTAAGCTCCATCATCGAGCTTTGATTAATGTGATTAAAGGCGGTGCGGACGTTCGCTTAATGGATTGGGCCCACGTGGGGCCTGAAAACACCCATATTTATTACTCGGAATCGGAAAAGGCTGGGTATTTGTTATTACAGGAGTTGATCGCCGCTGCTTATGCATTGCAAGCCTCATTGAATGGTGCACAGCCCAAGGGTCTTCGAGCTTTGTTTGATGAGGTGATTACACCGAATAAAGACGTGTTTGATATTTTAAAAGACCTCAGTGCTCATTTGAAATTCAAGCGCGCTTCCCCGCCCCTGCGTTGCTTTCACTCTGTGTTTCGCGGCAGAGCCGCAGCGGTTGAACATTTTTACCAGGAATGGAGTCGACGCATGGAGACGCTAAGCAGTGTAGAGCCCACAGAAAAAACCGGCTTATTAAGAGGCTAGTATTAAGTTCGGCACGCAATCAATTTCGGCTTGCCCCTCTCCCGCTTATTCTTTATACTTCCGCCGCGTTCTAGCTGAGGAAATTCATTGCATCCGCGCTCTCCGGTTCAATCCGTGCGCCAACAGGCTTTTCGTTTACTCTGGGCCCAGTGGGCCCTGGTGGCCTTGGCAGTAGTGCTTGCTGCGGGGATTTTGAATCTTAAATCCGCAGGGGCTTTAGGCTTAGGGGGGCTCGCGGCTTTACTACCCCATACGTATTTTGCATGGAAATTTTTTCGCGAGGGTGGCGCCAGCGCAATGAAACGGATTTTGAGCGCTTTTTATGGGGGCGAAGTACTTAAGCTGTTGTTGACAGCGTTGTTGGTGGTGTTGATCTGGAGACTCTTTAAGCCGGAGATGCTTCCTTTTTTAATCGGTTTTGTTTTAGCACAGAGCGGGGCCTTTTTGGCACCTCTCATCATTAAATAGGTAGAGTGCACACGATGGCTGCCGAAAGTTTAACTACAGGTGAATATGTTCAGCATCATTTGCAGCATTTGACGCTGAATTTGCACGATTATAGCCTGAGCAACCAAGGTTTTTGGACGTTAAATATCGACACCTTGGCCACCTCCATTGTCTTGGGCGTTATGTTTCTCGCTTTTTTTTATTGTTTGGCGCGCAAGGTAACGGTTGGACCCCCTTCTAAATTACAAAATTTTGTAGAGATGGTGGTTGAGACTATTGACGGTACTGTTCGAGAAACATTTCATGCGCCCGATCCTCTCATTGGCCCCTTGGCGATGACGATTTTCCTATGGGTATTTTTCATGAACTTTATGGATTTGCTGCCGGTGGATTTAATTCCCTGGATTTTGTCTTGGTTTGGCGTTGAGCATTTTAAAGTGGTGCCGACCTCAGATCCCATGATGACCTTTGCGATGTCCATCACAGTGTTTATCCTGATTATTTTTTATAATATTAAATCTAAGGGCCCCTTTGGCTTGGGTAAGGAAATCTTAAGCCAGCCCTTTGGTATTTGGTTGTTTCCTATCAATATTGTCTTTCGTTTGTTGGAAGAATGTGTTAAACCCCTGTCCCTTGCATTGCGGCTCTTTGGGAATCTCTTTGCAGGCGAGCTTATTTTTATTTTGATTGCATTGATGCCGTGGTGGATTCAATGGACGGTGGGGTCGGTGTGGTCGATATTCCACATTTTGATTATCGTCATTCAAGCCTTTATTTTTATGATGCTAACCATTGTGTATTTGGCGATGGCACAAGAAACGCATTAGATCGAGTTGAGTGTGACACCTTTTAAACCTGTAGGAGAAGATAATGGAAATTGCTAGTTTAGTTGCAAATGTGGAAGGACTGTCAGCGGTTGCTGCAGCGCTGTTGATCGGTTTGGCGGCCTTGGGGACGGCGGTGGGCTTCGGTATTTTGGGCGGAAAGTTTTTGGAAGGGGTGGCTCGCCAACCTGAACTAACCTCCATGTTAATGGGTCGAATGTTTTTGATGGCCGGTTTAGTGGATGCGTTCGCGGCGATTGCTATCGTGATGGGCTTGTATTTGTTCTTCGCAAAAAACCCCTTTGTGGTCGAAGTCCTTAAATACACCACCGGTGCTGGCAGCTAGTTAATCAACGTACGAGGGTAAACACGTGGATATCAACGCAACCTTAATCGGTCAGATGATCACCTTCGCCATTTTTATATGGTTTACCATGCGCTTTGTTTGGCCGCCCTTGATGAATGTGTTGGAGGAGCGTCGTAAAAAAATTGCAGAAGGCTTAGCGGCGGCTGAAGAAAACCAACATGAGCTTGAACTTACGCGGCAGAAGATTAAGGCAGATTTAGGGGAAGCCAAAAATCAGGCGGCGCTTATTATTGAGCATGCCAATCAGCGCGCTAACCATATGGTGGAAGAGGCTAAAGAGCGTGCGCGCAGTGAGGGCGATCGCTTGTTGCATTTGGCGCAAAGTGAAATTGAGCAAGAATATAATCAGGCGAAGGCAGAGCTGCTTCAGCATGTTTCTCAGCTGGCTTTGGTGGGGGCTGAAAAAATTTTGGGACAGAGCATTGATGCAAAGACCAACCATAAGTTATTGCATGACTTAATCGAAGGAATTTAAAGGCTATGGCAGATCATTTAAGCATCGCCCGCCCCTATGCAAAAGCCGTTTTTGCACAGGCGGAAGAGACACAGCAGCTCGGCCTATGGTCGGCTTTGCTTCATATTTTGGCGGGGATTGCCAGCGATGAGCAGGCTCAGCAGTTGTTAAAAAACCCCAAGGTTTCTGTTGAGCAGTTAAATACGCTATTTGTTGAAACCACGCGTGCCCTACATAAAGATCTTAAAGCAGAATTGAGTACGGAGTTAAAGAATTTTGTAGCCTTGTTAAGTTTAGATCATCGCTTGGTATTGCTGCCGGATATTGAGGCAATTTATCACCAGCTCTTGGCCGAAAAAGAAGGGCGTATTGAAGTTCAGGTTATTTATGCCAAGGATATTACAGCGGAAATTAAACAAAAATTACAGGCACAATTGGAGAAGCGTTTTAACTCCAAGGTCGATATTGAATACACTCAGGATGAGCACTTGATCGGGGGCGCTATTATTAAAACCGCCGATTGGGTTATTGATGGCTCAGTCAAGGGCCGATTAGCTAAATTACACGACAGTCTTAGTGTTTAAGGGGAAATAACCATGAAGCAGCAATTACGACCTTCTGAAATCAGCGAACTGATTAAAGAGCGTATCCAAAAATTTGATGTGCGACCTGAAATTAGAACGGAAGGAACGATCCTCAGTTTGAAGGACGGTATCGTGCGCATCTATGGTTTGAGCGATGTGATGTTTGGTGAAATGATTGAATTTCCCGGCAATACCGTAGGTCTTGCGTTTAACTTAGAGCGCGACTCAGTGGGCGCGGTGGTTTTAGGACCTTACGAACACTTAGAAGAAGGACAAACAGCGCGTTGCACAGGAAAAATTTTAGAAGTGCCGGTGGGTGAAGCACTTTTGGGGCGTGTTGTAGATGCACTGGGTCGACCCATTGATGGCAAAGGTCCGATTAAAACAACCTTAAGCTCTCCGATTGAAAAAGTAGCGCCGGGGGTTATTTCTAGGCAGTCCGTGGATCAGCCCATGCAAACTGGGTTTAAATCCATTGATGCGATGGTGCCCATTGGTCGAGGGCAGCGAGAGTTGATTATTGGCGATCGACAAACCGGCAAAACAGCGATTGCCATCGATGCTATCATCAATCAAAAAGATACAGGCGTGAAATGTATTTATGTGGCCATTGGACAAAAAGCGGCTGCTATTGCTACTGTTGTGCGCAAGCTAGAGGAGCATGGCGCGATGGAGCACACCATTGTAGTCGCTGCAACGGCTTCGGAAGCGGCGTCTTTGCAATTTATTGCGCCCTACTCCGGTTGTACCATGGGTGAATATTTCCGTGATCGCGGTGAAGATGCGCTGATTATTTATGATGATCTAACCAAGCAAGCCTGGGCTTATCGTCAAATTTCTTTATTGCTGCGTCGCCCTCCGGGACGTGAAGCCTATCCTGGCGATATTTTCTACTTACATTCTCGCCTATTGGAAAGAGCGGCGCGTGTGAATCCAGACTATGTGGAAAAAATGACCGAAGGTAAGGTCAAGGGTAAAACTGGATCTTTAACGGCGTTGCCGATCATTGAAACGCAGGCCGGTGACGTATCGGCTTTTATTCCGACGAATGTGATTTCAATTACCGACGGACAAATTTTCTTAAGCACCGATTTGTTTAACTCCGGTATCCGCCCTGCCATTAATGCGGGCTTGTCGGTGTCTCGAGTGGGTGGTGCAGCGCAAACCAAAATTATTAAAAAATTAGCGGGCGGTATTCGTATTGGCTTAGCTCAATTTCGAGAGCTGGAAGCCTTTTCGCAATTTGCCTCGGATTTGGACGAAACCACACGTAAACAACTGGAGCGTGGTCAGCGCATGATGGAAATGCTAAAGCAGCCTCAGTATGCGCCCCTAAGCGTTGCTGAAATCGCTATTAGCTGGTTTGTGGTTGAGAGAGGCTATTTGGATACCGTAGAGCTTAAAAAAGTAACGGATTTTAGTAATGCCTTGCTGAGCTTTCTGCGGGATCGCAAGCAAACGATGTTAACGGGCATTAACAATAATCCTGTTTTAACCGAAGAAGTAGAAACGCAGTTGAAGGCGGCTATAGAAGAATTTATTAATTCTCAAAGTTATTGAGGTTGTTGAATGTCACAGGCACGCGAAATACGCGGTAAAATTGCGAGCATTAAGAATACTCAAAAAATTACGCGCGCTATGGAATTGGTGGCAGCCAGTAAAATGCGCAAGGCCCAGGAGCGCATGGAAAAGCCTCGTCACTATGCCACTAAAATTCGCAAAGTAATTAGCCATGTAGCGGGAAGCACTTCAGAGTATCGCCACCCTTATATGCAAGTACGTCCTGAAATTAAGCGTGTAGGCTTTATTATCATTTCAACAGATCGAGGTCTCTGCGGAGGTTTGAACACTAATTTATTTCGTGCGGGCCTTTCCGCCATGAAAAAATGGCATGACAAAGGAGTCGGTATTGACCTGTGTTTAATTGGTCGAAAAGCCGAAAGTTTTTTTAAGCGCCATGGCGGCAAGGTTTTAGCGGCGGCTGATCATCTAGGCGATGCGCCGGATGTGAATAAGCTCATTGGTATTGTGAAAGTCATGTTGGATCACTTTGATGAAGGGAAATTAGATTCTTTGTTTATTGTGAGCAACCAATTTGTCAATACGATGACACAGCATCCTTTGGTTGAGCAATTGCTCCCGTTAGAGACCAGTGCGGAAGATAAAGCCGGACATTGGGATTATATTTACGAGCCGGATTCTGCTAAAGAATTATTAACCATGTTATTAGTGCGTTATATCGAATCGCAAGTATATCAAGGCGTGATTGAGAATCTTGCCTGTGAACAAGGTGCGCGCATGGTGGCGATGAAGAGTGCCACTGAAAATGCAGGAAATATCATCAACGAGTTACAAACGATTTATAACAAAGCACGTCAAGCCAGTATTACCCGAGAAATTTCGGAAATTGTGGCTGGCGCTGCGGCGATAGGATAGGGTTGTACAATATTTTGTAGGGGCGCCCCCTTATGTGCGCCCGCTTTTATACAGGTTATTTCAAATGAGGAAAAAAAATGAACGCACCCGGTAAAATTATTGAAGTCATTGGCGCGGTTATCGACGTAGAATTTCCACGCGATGCGGTACCACAGATTTATGATGCTTTGGTCGTCAATGGCAATAAATTGGTATTGGAAACTCAACAGCAATTGGGTGATGGCGTGGTGCGCACCATTGCGATGGGTATTACAGAAGGTTTAAAGCGAGGCTTGGTGGTAGAAAACACCGGCGAGCCGATTCGTGTTCCTGTAGGTGAAAAAACTTTGGGACGCATTATGGATGTTTTGGGTGCGCCCATTGATGAACAGGGTCCTATTCATGCGGACACTATGCCGATTCATCGAGCAGCCCCTTCGTTTGTGGATCAAGCGGGCAGTACGGAATTATTAGAAACAGGCATTAAAGTGATCGATTTGCTCTGCCCCTTTGCTAAAGGCGGTAAAGTGGGTTTATTCGGTGGAGCAGGTGTGGGCAAAACGGTCAACATGATGGAGCTCATTCGTAATATTGCGGCAGAGCACAGCGGATATTCGGTCTTTACCGGTGTAGGTGAGCGAACACGAGAGGGTAATGATTTTTACCACGAAATGAAGGAATCCAAAGTATTGGATAAAGTTTCCCTCGTCTATGGTCAAATGAACGAGCCTCCGGGAAATCGTTTGCGTGTGGCCTTAACCGGTTTAACGGTCGCTGAAAGTTTCCGTGATGAAGGCCGAGATGTATTGTTATTTATTGATAACATTTATCGATACACTTTGGCGGGTGTAGAGGTTTCAGCTTTATTGGGACGTATGCCTTCAGCGGTGGGGTATCAGCCCACGTTGGCAGAAGAAATGGGAATGCTGCAAGAGCGCATTACTTCGACAAAAGTAGGCTCCATTACCTCGGTACAAGCGGTGTATGTTCCCGCAGATGACTTAACGGATCCCTCGCCTGCGACGACTTTTGCACATTTGGATGCGACGGTAGTGTTATCCCGTCAAATTGCAGAATTAGGTATTTATCCTGCGATTGATCCTTTGGATTCCACCAGTCGTCAGCTTGATCCTTTAGTCGTGGGTGAAGAGCACTACAAAACAGCACGCGGCGTTCAAGAAATTCTGCAACGCTATAAAGAATTAAAAGATATTATTGCGATCTTAGGAATGGATGAGCTTTCCGAGGAAGACAGACGCAGCGTTAGCCGCGCACGTAAAATTCAGCGCTTTTTATCGCAACCTTTCTTTGTGGCTGAAGTTTTTACAGGCTCACCTGGAAAATATGTGAGTCTAAAAGACAGCATCCGAGGATTTAAAGCTATATTATCAGGCGAGTATGATCATTTGCCGGAACAAGCCTTTTATATGGTGGGTAGTATTGAAGAAGCGGTGGAAAAAGCGAAAAGCCTATGAGCAGCAAAACCATGCAGTTGGACATAGTGAGTGCGGTAGCACCCATCTTTAGTGGAGAGGTGCAGCATTTAATTGTCACAGGCAAAGTGGGCGAGCTGGGCATTTATCCTGGACACACGGCTTTGCTGACCGCTTTGAAGCCTGGGCAAGTGCATGCCGTGTTGGCGAACGGCGAAGAAGAATTTTTCTATATTTCAGGGGGCATGCTCGAAGTTCAACCCACCGTTGTAACGGTTTTGGCAGACAGTGCCATGCGAGCGGCGGATATTGATGAAGCGGCGGCACTTTCGGCCAAAGAGCGTGCTGAAAAAATGTTGGGTGATCAAAAAGAAGCGATTCAATACACGGGTGCCGCGACCGAACTGGCTGAAGCCATGGCGCAATTGCGTGCACTGCAAGCGATTCGTAAACAGGCGAATCGGTCTTAGTTTTTTTAAAAGGACGATAGTTAGATTAAAGAACTCAAAAACTTCGTGGCAGGACATACGTGGATGTCTAGGCTGGCGTTATAGTTTTTAGTGCCAACAGCTGAAATTTGCCAGGCTTCACACTGGGGAAAGCGCGTTTTCATGTATTTTAAACCTGGGGAAATCGGAGCATCGTCCCACTTACACTCGATAAATTTAACGGGCTTTTTATTGTGCGTGATTACAAAGTCGACCTCTCGGCCATCCACATCACGGAAATAGCGTAACTCAAATTCCTCACCCTGAGTGTCTTGTTGATAGTGCACCCATTTTAATAAAGCACAGGCAACAAGATTTTCAAAACGCAAAGGCAGACTGGGAATAAGTGTCCAGTCAAAGTGGTAGTGCTTTTGTTCTTTTTTGACAGCGCGAATTTTGGGTGAGCCGAAAGGCATAATTCTAAAAATAGAATACAATCGTTCAAAAATTTCTAGCCAAGTTGAAACGGTTTTATGGCTTACTTCTAAATCTTCGCGTACAGAGTTAATGGAAAGAGGTGAGCCCACCAACTCGGGTAATCTTAAGGCCAAGAGCTCAATTTTACCCAGATCATGCACTTTTTCGAGTTGAACTAAATCTCCATGAATGAGTCGAGTTCTGTATTCACGAGACCAGCGTTTAGATTCTGTTTCTGAACCTGTAAAATAAGGATCTGGAAAACCACCTAGATGTAAAAGATCCATTAGATCTTCTTGTTTTTGAGAATGTAGTTCAGCTAAAGACAGAGGGTGAAGTCGTAGATAGTGGTATCGTCCCTGAAGAGAGTCGCCTGAATAACGATAGTAATCTAGACGAGCACTGCCCGTCATTAATATTTTTTGTTCTGGAGCCCTTGTGTCATAAAGACCTTTTAAAAAATTACGCCATAATCGATATTTATGCAGCTCATCAAAAATCCATACCTTTGCATCAGGAAATTCCCTTTTTAGAATGCGCTCACGATGCTCTGGAACATCCCAATTTAAATAACCGCTGGGATCCAGTAAAAAATTTTTAGACAAAGTGGTTTTTCCGACTTGCCTTGGCCCTCCTACAAAGACCATTTTTCGGGCTAAGTCCTGTTTGACTTGTTGATTGAGATATCGAGTAAACATAAGAATAGTTTACGAGTTTTTTCACCCACAGTCAAAAAAACTCGCGAGTAATTTTGACTGTGGGTGAAATGACTCGCGCAATAAAGAAGCGATTTAAAAAAAGCCGAATGCTATCTAATTAATAAACAACATTTTTTGTTCAAAAATGGCTATTCTTCACCCTAGTCCAGTTTAGCCGGATTTTAAAGGTGGAGATTCTATTTGAGCATGGATTGCAGATCTGCTTAAAGAGTATATACTAATTAGTATATATTTTTAGGGGGGGGACATGGAAACGGCTAAAATTTTTTTAAACGGTAAAAGCCAGGCTGTGCGCCTGCCTAAGAAGTTTCGATTTAAGGGAGATACGGTCTATATCAAAAAACAAGGCAATGCTATAGTTCTGCTCCCCACAGATGACTCATGGAGTTCTTTAATAAGCAGTTTGAGTGAGTTTTCGGATGATTTTATGGAAAGTCGAGAGCAGGCGAATCAACAAATTCGGGAAGATCTTTTTAAATGAAATATATGCTTGATACTAATATGTGTATCTATATCATCAAAAAAACCCCGGACAAGGTATTAAAAAAATTTCAAACTCTTAAGGTTGATGACATGGGTATCTCGTCAGTCACCTTTGCGGAACTGATGTATGGTGTTGAAAAGAGCCAGTATCCAGAAAAAAATAAAAAGGCATTGGAGCACTTTGTTTTGTCACTTGAAATAGCGCCCTTTAATGAGTTTTCAGCGATACACTATGGCAGCATAAGGACTTATTTGGAAAAGAAGGGGGAAACGATAGGCCCTCTGGATTTAATGATCGCGGCTCATGCTCAAAGTTTGAATGTAGTATTGGTAACTAACAACAAAAAAGAATTTATACGCGTTCCGAAACTAAAAATTGAAGATTGGGTACATAATTAAGCATGAAGCTCAGCGTTATCATCCTCGCCGCAGGTCAAGGCACGCGCATGAAGTCGCGATGCCCGAAGGTATTGCATCCACTAGCAGGCATCAGTTTATTAGAGCGCGTCATCAAAACAGCTCAAGCCTTAGGCGCTACTGAAATTCATGTGGTGTACGGTGCTGAAGGTGAAAAACTTAAAGCTCAATGCAAGGCTCTTCAGGTTCATTGGGTGCCGCAAGAGCAAGCTCTAGGAACAGCACACGCGGTGCAGCAGGCGCTTCCCTATTGCGATGATGCGCATAAAGTCTTGGTGTTGTATGGCGATGTTCCTCTCATCTCCATTGAAACCTTGCAGAAATTGCTTTCAGCAGCCGATCAGGCTTCTGTCGGATTGCTGACGGCTGAATTTACAGATCCCACCGGATTGGGCCGCATTATTCGTGATGCAGAGCATCGAGTTTCCGCTATTGTAGAACACCGCGATGCGACTGAAGCACAGCGCGCCATCCATGAAATTAATACCGGTATTTTGTGTGCAGAGGCTAAGGTGCTAAAACATTATTTAGCTCACATTACGAACCATAATGCACAGCAGGAATATTATTTAACCGATCTTATTAAGTTAGTGGTAGCTGAGGGTAAGAAAATCGCAGACATAGGAGTTAAAACAATGGAAGAAGCTCAAGGGGTGAATGATCGTTGGCAGTTGGCTAATTTAGAGCGCCATCATCAGCGTGAACAAGCAAAACAATTGTGTTTACAGGGTGTAACGCTGATGGATCCTAATCGCTTTGATTTGCGCGGCGAGCTGGAAGTTTCCTCGGATGTCACGATTGATGTGAATGTTGTGATGGAGGGTCGCGTTAAAATTGGCACGGGTTCTAAGATTGGCCCCAATGTGGTGCTCAAAGATACGAGCATAGGTGAGGGAGTGGAGATATTGGCGAACTCGGTGATCGAGGGCGCAACGATTGCAGACCATTGTGTTGTGGGTCCCTTTGCACGCATTCGCCCCGGAACGCAGTTGGCGCAAGGCAGCAAGGTGGGTAATTTTGTGGAACTGAAAAATACAGAAGTGGGCACAGGCAGTAAAATAAATCATCTCAGTTATGTCGGTGATACCCAGATGGGCTCCGGGGTTAATGTGGGTGCTGGGGTTATTACCTGTAATTACGATGGCGCCCATAAACACCGCACCGTGATTGAAGACGATGTTTTTGTGGGCTCTAATGCCTCATTGGTGGCTCCTGTGATCCTAGAAAAAGGCGCTACGATTGGAGCCGGTTCGGTGATTACCCAAGTGGCCCCTGCACAAAAGTTGAGTCTAAGTCGAGTCCCGCAAACGAGTGTCGAAAAGTGGGAGCGCCCTAAGAAATAAAACCCGTTTTTATTTACTGAGAAAGCATGCGAATCCCCAGAATTTTTTATCGCGGTGAATTAAGGCTCCATGAACTTATCGTGTTGGATGAGCGGGCGAGCCACCATCTTTTAAACGTGTTGCGCTTAAAGCCAGGAGCAGAGCTCATTCTCTTTAATGGAATGCAACAAGAGGGGCATTATGGTGAATACCAAACTGAGTTAGTGGGTATTGAATCAAAACAGGCCCAAGTAAAAATCATAGATTATCAAATTAAGAACACAGAATCTCCTTTGCACATTCATTTAGGCCAGGCCATCTCGCGGGGTGAGCGCATGGATTATACCCTGCAAAAATCGGTGGAATTGGGGGTACAGATTATTACGCCCCTCTTTACAGAGCGTTGCGGCGTAGATTTACAGGGTGAGCGTTTAGAAAAACGAATGCAGCACTGGCAACAGGTAATTATTTCCGCCTGCGAGCAATCGGGGCGTTGTTATATTCCTGAACTTAAGGCGCCCTGCTCTTTAGAAAAATGGTTAATGGAGCTTAAGGTGGATTTGGCGTGGATCATGGATCCCAGGGCCAGCACTCCCTTAAGCGCCATTCAAAAATCGGTTGGCCGTGTCGCTTTATTGTGTGGGCCTGAGGGGGGTTTGAGTGAGCTTGAATTGGATCAAGCCAAGCAACATGGTTTGTTGGGATTATTAATGGGACCTAGAATATTGCGCACGGAAACAGCCGCACTAACAGCGTTGAGTTTATTACAAGCACAATGGGGCGATTTCTGATTTTAGATCAGAAGAATTGTTTATCTGTGCAACAGAGGGAATGACCGAGTTTTTCATAAGAGATCACCCCATTCTTTGTAAGCCATTTGACATAATCTCATCGAGAAAGAAGCTAAAAAACATCACTTTTTTGGCAATAGACTGATTTTTAATAGATTTCACACTATTGAGTTGAACAAAATAAATACCGTATAAATTACGGTAGTCGTGCCTCCTTGCGAGGCTTGAGTTGCATGCTAGATTAGTCCTGCGTTATGAGAACTTGAGCTAGGAATAGCGGTTTTTCTGAGGGCTTAAAGAATAACTCTAAAACGGATGTTAGGATGGTTTTCAGAACGCACGCTCAGGGATGGCAAAATCGATTCTGATTTGGGTTAGGAATACCATAAGGGGTGATTTGTTTTCACCCCTTTTTTATTTGTTATTGATCACAGCTTCAATTCGCTTTATTTCAGACAGGATTTTATCAAAATCAGGCGCCTCACCGAAGAACATATCCGTCATTCTTTGGCTATCTTGTTTTAGTGACTCAATGAATACTTCGCTTGGATATAAGCGCATGCTGCCGATTTTTGCTTCGTCGTAGTTGGCCCATTTGGATGGGAAATAAATGACTTTGTTTTTAACTACATCGTTCAGTAACGCTGGGTCTGTCAGAGCGTCTTTTGTGATATTTTTCTGGTCTAGCATGACAATGTCATAATAATGTCGGAACATTCGGCTGGGGAGTGGCTTTTTGGGGTCACGATGATATTCGGCATGAAGCAAAGTTACTTTCTCCCAAAATGTTCTTTGGGCGGTTAATGAAGTTACTTTTATCGTTGATGATTCTTTAAACAATTCGGGTAAAAGTTGCTGCGCATAAGTTGTTACTATTTTAGACTCGTAAGGGCTGTTATCTCCACGTGCACCAAATTCTAATTTGATTGAGATATCAATGTACCCATTTGATGCTTTTTCCAAGCAGCTTGGGTAGTGAAAAATAAGGCTTTGCGCATCTTTTTCATCGGTGGCTAATTGCCATTCTGCATCGGAAAAATAGGGGGAAATATTTTTTCTAAACTCTTCTGCCAGCATTGGTTTAACAGCGGAAGCTATTTTAATTTTAACGGCGTCACCAAGCTGTTTTAAGCGTTTTCCACGTTGGCTTGAACTTTCAGCTGAAATTGGATCATTGTCATCAGTGATGCCGATATATGGCTTTGCTAGCGTTAAGTCAATATCCTCCGAAAAACGATCAATCATGTTGTAACATTTTGAAAGGGAGGTTCCGCCTTTGAAGGTGATGTGCGGTGAAAGAGCGGGGTTTGAAAATATTTGATCGAGCACCCAGCACACCCAAAAATCCTTTTCAATAATAAGGGGGTTGTGAATGTTTGGCGAGCGATCAGTTGCTTCTTGAAAAAGTTGTGCCCGTTGATTCCGTGATGCGAAAAGTAGTTCTTTCATTTTACTTTTCTATTATTTTTAAGATGAATGGAATTATCCAGGCCGGTAGTTTTGCCATATTTTTTTTAAGCTGCGATTTGTCTTTTTGAGATAATATTTTTTTGCATTTTTTTATCATGTTATCGGTAATATTATCTTTCCCAAGATGATGTAGAGCGTTAATCACTCTTGTAGCATTGGCGCTCAATGGTGCGCTGGGTATCAATTTTGAATGACTGAGTGTTATCGGATAGTTGCCTATTTTTTTTTGCGCTGAGTTTCCTGATGTTATATAGCTTGGCTTTGCGGGTACTTGAGTATCTAGTCCTAGTAGGTTGGCAAGTCTTGCACCACTGGGTTGAATGTTATCGCCTTTTTTTAAAGCAATGGCTTTGGCTATTGCATCAGGGTTTGCGGCCAGGGTACCCAGTTTGGGGTGTTGTACCGGAAAGTCATATATGCCATGGCTTAATTTGCGAATAATGCCTTTTTTAAAAAGCCGGTGGAGTGTGACAGCAATGGTGACGCGCGGGGCAAGATCAATGAAACTCTTGGGTGTGAAAACCCATCCGCGTTGCTTGCCGCGAATGCGTCGTAAAATGAGATCACTTGCCGATTTCATGAGCTTTCCCTTGAAACTTTAAAGAGCATAAAAACGTTACAAAAAATAGTAAATAAAATTACGTAACTTGTTGTATTATATAGAATAAACAATAAATATATAAGTTAAGTGCTTGAAGATATTATAGCAGGTACATTGATACATTCAACGACTGATTGTTCAGTCATGCTTCATGACCTCTGTGCCGAACGAAAACGGCAGCAACTCTGCTAAAGACAACGTTTTAAATTCACCCCCTGCCGTACACAGATGAACTCGAGTTTCAGCCGTTGAAAACTCTGCCAGTTTTTGACGGCAAGCCCCACAGGGTGGGCACAGCATTTCACCAGAGCTCACAATCAATACCTCGGCAATTTTCTGCGATCCTGCTGCAACCAATGCGGCAATAGCATTGCCTTCGGCGCATTGGGTGAGGCCATAGGAAGCATTCTCAACATTACAGCCCACATACATTTTATGATCTGTGCTGAGCAGACTTGCACCCACTTTAAACTTAGAATAAGGGGCATAAGCATTTTGCATCACGGCTTGGGCGGCTTTTAATAATTCTGTTTGCATGGTTAATCAATCGCAATAATTAAAATTTCAAAACGTAAGTTTTTTCCGGCCAAGGGATGATTAAAATCCAAAATGGCTTTGTCCTCTCGCAACTGCTGAACACGGACTTGTCGGGTTTGGCCTTCTTCATCAGTGATGCCAAAAACAACCCCTTCTTGACGACAGTCTTCGGGTAAATCCTGCAGAGCAATTTCACGAAAGGCAGAAGGGTAGACGGGACCATAAGCCTCTTTGGCTTCCAAAAAGACTTTTTTGCTTTCCCCTGCCTCTAAGCCCAATAGAGCCTCTTCCAGTGCGGGTAGTATTTGTTGATCTCCGATCACAAAGGACAGGGGCCCGAGGCCCTTACTGCTGTCGAGCTCAACGCCCTCATCGGAATATAAAGTATATTCAAGGGTCACTAATTTTCCAGCTTCAATCATTCCAAAACCTCAACAGCACCCTGTGCGGTGGCTATTAAAAGGATATCGGCTTTGCGTTGTGCAAAAATACCATTACACACAACGCCCGCGATATTGTTTAGGCTTTTTTCTAAGTGAATGGGATCGACTATATTCAAATTAAACACATCCAGAATGACATTGCCATTATCCGTGACAAAATCTGGACGGTACACGGGGTCTCCCCCCAACTTTAGAATTTGGCGGGCCACACTACTGCGCGCCATGGGAATCACTTCAACCGCGACAGGAAATTGGCCTAATACATCGACTTTTTTTCGCTCTTCCACCATGCAAACAAAGCTTTTACTGGCCGAAGCAATAATTTTTTCGCGCGTAAGCGCTCCGCCCCCGCCTTTAATTAAATAACCGTGTGCATTAAACTCATCAGCGCCATCAATGTAAACGCTCAGCCCAGGGACATGATTTAAATCCACCACGGGAATACCGAATTGTTTGAGCCGCTCCGCAGAGGCGATAGAGGCTGCAACCACACCTTCGATTTTGTGCTTGAAGGCCGCTAAAGCATCGATAAAGCAATTCACGGTTGAGCCTGAACCCACCCCCATAAAACCATCGCTGGGGACATAGCGCAGCGCTGCTTGTGCAACCGCTTGTTTCAATGCTTCTGAATGAGACATAGTGTGTGATCCTTTTTAGAGTAGGTTTTGTGCCTGCTTCGCAAAAATGGTTTTTATTGTGCACCTATTTTTCGTAGGTGCGGGTCTTGTACCCGCCCAAAAATGTAGGAGCGGGCCTCGTGCCCGCCCGCTTTTTCTTTTGGGCGCACGCAAGGGGCGCCCCTACGGAAAAATTTCAACATTCCATGTTCTGTAGGGCCAATGGCTGCAGCACATCCTAAGTGCTTTGTGCTGTAGGGGCAATTCACGAATTGCCCTATGCCGAATATTTAAAAATAAACACGGGCGCACACAAGGGGCGCCCCTACGCAAGAATTATTGTTCCACCCTCGGAAAACTCAACACAAATTCAATGTAATCGCCATCGACCAACTGCGCTTCCATCTTTCCCCCTAAGGCTTCCATCATATGTTTGACTGAAGATAAGCCCACACCTGTTCCGCCTTCTTTGGTGCTCTTCATCTCGCCTTGATTCACCTGCTCAATAATGCTTGGGGTCACACCGCCGGCCGTGTCTTTGATCTTAATGTGATGGAAGGCATCATCCACTTTGGTTTCAATAAAAATCTCGCCTTTTCCTTTTAGTGCAATTTGTTCAAAGGCATTTTTAATCAGATTCTCCAGGCCGCGGTTAAAGAAAATCTCATTGCCCCTAAAATTGAAAGTAACTTCAGTCTTTAAATGCACTTTGGCATCATCTCCGGGTTTATAGGGATAATCCTTCACACTGCGGCGCAATAAGCGTTCTGCATCACACAGGACTAATTGCTCTTCGCTTAAGAGATCACCGCCTTGAGAAGCGGCTTTTAAACTCTTTAAAGAAGCATCGATATAGGCATTGGCCTCACGAATGGAGTCCATAATATTCGTCGTAATGGGTTCTAAATCACGCAGCACACTGGGTAAAATATAGGGAATATCCAATTCCGCTGCTGAGGCTTTTTGATAAGCCTCTACCAACGTCGGTATGTTTTTCTTTAAAGCAAAACCTCCCATACTGGCCGTGGCCAGGGGTGTGCGTAAATCATGGGCGATCATGCCGGAAAAAACCATAACAGCGCGATTAAGTTGTTTCTCTTTTTCAGCTGCTTGAATTAATGCGTTCTTCTCACGCTCTTGGGCTGCTTTGAGTTCGGTGATGTCGAGGGAAATGCCTAGGAGGCCAATAATTTTTTTATCCTTATCATAAAGTGGGGTTTTCTTGGATATGAAAAAATGCTCCTTACCGTCAGGCGTCGTTAGTGACTCCTCTTTAATCAATGTGCTACCGTTTTTAAAAACCTCTTCATTGTTCTTTAAAACAACTTCTTGCTGTTCTTTTGTTAAAAACTCTGAAAAATTCTTACCAACGGCCTCTTCCTTGTTTTTCAAGCCAGATGCCCTAGCCTGAAGATCATTACAACCAAGTACAGTATTATTTACATTAATCCAATAAATATGCTCTGGGAGCTCTGAAATAATACTATTTAGGGTGTTTTGAAGTGATTCAAAAGAAAGTGGTATATGATTCAAGGCGGCCTCCTCTGGCAGGCATTCTGCTCCAAGTCATGATAGGGTATTCTCAGCATTTTTCAATGGGGCGCCAAATTTATCAGATTCTCGAAAAATTATAGTGCCCCAGCACGGCACCATGAAAGTTTTTAAACATATGTAAGTCTCTCAAAAAGGCCGGATAAATCTTAAGAGAGTCACAAAATATGTGCTTAACAAAGAGGGTGCTTTGATCGCTCAAAGAACACCCGACAAGGGAAGCTGAGGAGCGCATTTTGTTAAATTCCATGGCTAATAAGTTAGCCTTTGACTCTCCGGGCCCCAAAAAAGAAACAAATACCGAGAATGGATTTGAGTTTTGTTGAAAAATATTCGAGAGCGTTCATTTAACTGTGTCAGCCTATTAAATTACCTCAACCCTAGGCTTAACCGCCCATCAAAATATATATGAAGTTGAGATACTATCAACGCCCAATTGTGCATGGGTTGATTCCATTTT
>JAKFXE010000040.1 GCA_021731545.1 Coxiellaceae bacterium | reverse complement strand
CATTCGCCGGATCTCCTGTTGTACCTGGGTTTTCTCCATCACTGACCTCCATTGGCTGAAAATCAGTATCTTAAAAACCGGACAATTGGAGTGCTACCTAAATCGGACAATTAGCGTGCTACTGACACGCGAGCTGAGCCACAGTGGACAAATTGACCAGTATGTCCTATAATTTAGGACATACTGGACAAAAATATGAATATACATCAGCTTAGAAGGCATGCGGGTCGTGAAGAAATCGATTATTCGTTTCTAATGTCGGCACTCAAAGACTATGCAAAACCACGTCAAAAAATATCCCATTGGATCAAAACAGGGGAATTAATACGCGTTAAAAAAGGACTTTATATCTTTGGGTCTGAAGTAGCACAGCGGCCCTATTCAAAAGAATTGTTGGCTAATTTAATCTATGGCCCATCCGCCATTTCATTATCGTATGCATTAGCGCACTATGGACTGATTCCGGAGAGAGTAGAAACGCTTACTAGCATCACGAACAATCGCAACAAACAACTACAAACGCCTATAGGCTTATTTAGTTACCAACATCTGTCTGATGCGCGCTATCAATTAGGCATTCAGCTGGTGTCATTTGGCGATGCCCAATCCTATTTAATGGCAGTACCAGAGAAAGCATTATGTGATTATATTTATTTTGTAACCAAGCCAGTAAAAATTTCTTCTTTAAAGGAGATGGAGGCATTTTTGTTTGAAGATTTACGACTAGATGAAACGGTTATGATGCATTTATCGCTTGAGCGCATTAAGGAAATTTCCGTCGTCTACAAAAGCCCAATAGTTACTTTTTTTAGTGAGTACATGATAAAAAGGAGATCTTAAGTGCACGTGGCTGTTAAACAAATGTTGGAAAAATATCCCTGTCAAAATCAACGCGGCTATCTGAATGCGCTTAAAGAAATTATTCAGGAGGTGGCCTTGTTGGGGCTCTGGCGTGCAAAATTCTATGAAAAGGCCGCTTTTTACGGAGGCTCCGCTCTGAGAATATTGTATGGCTTAGATAGATTTTCTGAGGATCTCGACTTTACGCTATTGGAAGGCGATGATAAATTTGACATAGATCTCTATAATCAATTTATAGAAAAAGAACTCAGAAGTTTTGGATTTGAAGCCAGTGTTGAAAAAAAAATAAAAAATATAAAATCAACCATTGAGTCAGCCTTTATTAAAGCGAACTCAAAAATTCAGCTTTTGACGATAGAAGCACCGAATGACATTATTGATATACTGCCTTCAATGCATTTAATAAAAATAAAAATGGAAGTTGATGTAAACCCCCCGGGAAAATTTACTACCGAAGCCAAAACGCTGTTGCAGCCTATTCCATTTTCAGTCAGATCGCTTATTTTACCCGACTTATTTGCAGGAAAAATTCATGCATTACTTTGCCGGCCTTGGCAGAAAAGGGTAAAGGGTAGAGATTGGTATGATTTTGTTTGGTATATTGGCCATGATAAGGCTGTTAATTTGATGCATTTACAAGAAAGATTAGTTCAGAGTGGAGCCTGGGACGATAAAAACAAACTCACGCAAGAGCGGTTGAAGGAACTTTTGCTTGCTAAGATTAATGCGACTGATTTTTCAAATGCCAAGGTGGATGCATCACAATTTATCAAAGACCCACAGGCTTTGGAAATGTGGTCTCCGATGTTTTTTATGGAGTTGCTGGATAGGCTTAAAACAATTTAAGCGCAAGCCCCGAAAAGCTTTTTATGGCTGATTAAATATCAATATTCTCAGCGCTCAGGGCATTTTCTTCGATAAAAGCTCGTCGCGGCTCTACTTCATCACCCATTAAGGTGGTGAAAATTTCATCGGCCTTTACCGCATCTTCAATACAAACCTGTAGTAAACGCCGACTGCTCGGATCCATCGTCGTTTCCCAAAGTTGTTCAGGATTCATTTCACCCAAACCTTTGTAGCGTTGAATGTTGAGTCCTTTTTTAGCCTCAAGGGTGAGCCATTGCAAGCACTCAGCTAGACTTTGTACCCCTTGTTTTTTATCACCACGCACTAAATAGGCGCCAGGCTCAATTAAGCCCTTTGATTGTTGGCTGAGTGCGGCAATTTGAGCATAATCCAAAGAACCAAAAAAGCCCTGATTGAGGGGATATTCACGGGCTACACCATGATGGATCACCTGAAGGCAGGGATAATACAGCGCTAAATCCGTATCGTGAATCACATCTATTTTATAGCGAAGGCTGTGATCTTGATTTGCGTGATTTAAGGCGAGCATAAGTTGTTCTGACCAAGTACTTACGCTGGGTTTATTTTTGAGATCCTCTTTGTTTAGAATAGATGCATCCATAAGCAGCTCTAAGACAAATTTGGGATAGCGGCGTGTTAAACGATGAATACTGCGAATCGCTTTGTAATACAAGTTAGCAAGCTCAGTTAAGGCGGATTCTAAAATGGCAGGGGCCTGTGCATTGGGATGCAGACGCACCTCTTCTAAGGCCAGTTGTAATAAATAAGCCTCTAAGCTTTCATCATCTTTTACATATTGTTCTTGTTTGCCTTTCTTCACTTTATACAGGGGAGGTTGCCCAATATAAATGTGCCCGCGTGAAATGAGTTCGGGCATTTGTCGGTAAAAGAAAGTGAGCAACAAGGTGCGAATATGGGATCCATCGACATCCGCATCCGTCATAATAATAATACGGTGATAACGTAATTTGTCAGGATTATATTCTTCACGACCAATGCCACAACCAATGGCGATAATTAAAGTGGCGACTTCAGTGGATTGCAACATTTTATCAAAGCGTGCTTTTTCTACATTTAGAATTTTACCTTTAAGCGGTAAAATAGCCTGATTTTTACGATTGCGCGCTTGTTTAGCAGAGCCACCCGCAGAATCACCTTCCACTAAAAAGAGCTCAGATAAAGCCGGATCTTTTTCTTGGCAGTCTGCTAATTTTCCAGGTAATCCCGCAATATCAAGTACGTTTTTACGTCGAGTCATATCGCGCGCTTTGCGTGCTGCTTCGCGTGCGCGCGCCGCATCAATAATTTTCATCACAATCGCGCGCGCTTGGCGCGGATTTTCTAAAAGATATTCTTGCAATTGTGTCGCAATGGCGTTTTCGACCAGAGGTTTTACATCGGAAGAAACTAATTTATCTTTGGTTTGCGATGAAAATTTTGGATCAGGCACTTTCACGGATAAAACGGCGGTTAAACCTTCGCGCGCATCATCTCCCGTGGTATCGACCTTTGCTTTTTTAGCTAAGCCTTCCTGTTCAATGTAATTATTGAGTGTGCGTGTTAAGCCAGCGCGTAATCCGGCTAAGTGGGTTCCGCCGTCACGCTGAGGGATGTTATTGGTAAAACAGAAAACATTTTCCTGGAAGCCATCGTTCCATTGCAGGGCGGCTTCAACGATAACATCCTCTTTTTCAATATTGACGTAAAAAATGCTTTCATTAATGGGCGTTTTGTTACGGCTTAAGTGTTCCACAAAAGCTTTGATGCCGCCTTCGTATTGAAAGGTGTCTGCTTTGCCACTGTCCTCATCGGTTAAGGTGATGCAAACCCCTGAATTTAAAAAGGAAAGTTCCCGAAGACGCTTAGCTAAAATATCGTAGTGAAACTGAGTAATTTTAAAAATAACAGGGCTGGGTTTAAAGCGAACTTCTGTTCCGGTGTCTTCAGCCACTCCGGTTTCAGCCAGCGGCGCACAAGGCTCACCCATTTTGTACTGCTGCGTGTAGATTTTGCCTTTTTGGCGAATACTGAGGTAAAGATCCTCAGAGAGTGCATTGACTACAGAGACCCCCACGCCATGCAGGCCCCCGGAGACCTTATAAGAGCTTTTGTCGAATTTTCCGCCGGCATGCAGCACGGTCATGATCACTTCGGCAGCTGATCGACCCTCTTCCGCATGAATATCCGTAGGGATGCCGCGGCCATTATCTTTGACGCTAACAGAGCCATCTGTATGAATAATAACGTTTATTTTGCTGCAAAACCCGGCCAAAGCCTCGTCGACGGCATTATCGACGACTTCAAAAACCATCTGGTGTAGGCCAGAGCCATCATCGGTATCACCAATATACATTCCGGGTCGTTTACGTACAGCATCCAGGCCTTTTAGAACTTGGATGGAGGTAGAATCATAATTAGAAGGACTTGTCTCGCTCATAAGTGCTCCGGCAGATAAGGGTATAATTTGAGGCGGGGATTATAGCATAAAAACCCCTTTAAATGCCTAATTTTATTGAGGTTGTAAGGTATTTTTTAGAGGCTAATGAACGCAAGAGCGAGCGCATTTTTACAAAAGAGGGGTCGGTTGCAAGCTCGCTATTGCCCCGTGTTTCACGTGAAACAAAGAAGAGCCTGGAAGTTGGCTGATGTCGAGCAAATCCCTTTCATAAATACCCGTTATCCACGCTTGAGCAGAGAGTTGGCTTAATAATTCAATGATTAAGTGGCGTTTGTTAAGATCCAGCTCAGAGGGCATGTCATCAATCAAATAAATGGGCGATTTGTGGGCCAGTGTTTGTAGTAATTGCCCCTGTGCCAAATGAAGAGCATAGGCTGCCAGCTTTAATTGCCCCTGTGAGAGATAATCTTGTATGGGATCGCCCTTTATCCAAAAATGAAGATCGGCGCGATGAGGGCCCATTTGAGTATAGCCCAGCTGTAAATCTTGCTGGAAATGTCGGTGCAATGCGTTTTGCAAACCTTCAGTCTCATCCCAGCCTGGGTAGTAGCCCATTTCAAGCACGGCCTCAGGCAATAGATGAGCAAATAGAGTATAAGCAGTGGATTGAAGACTTTTCAGGTGATTTTGACGCAATTGATGCATCAAATGGGCCAATTTTACAAATTCCGAGTCCCATAATTTGATTTCAGCGGCAGGTAGACGTGCTTTAAGCGCTGAATTGCGCTGTTTTAGGACTTTTTGCAGCTGTTGCCAGAGGGCATAAAAATGAGGTTCCACGTGAAACAAACCCCAATCAAAAAATTGCCTCCTACGCTTCGGGCCCTCTGTAAAGAGGGTGTGGCTGTCTGCGGTGATCAATTGCAAGGGAAGCTCTTGAGCCAAAGCAAAAATACTGCTCACCGAGGTGCTGTCTTTGCGTAAAATACGCCGACCTTGGCGATTGCGCTCGATCCCCAGAGGCATTTGACGATGCTCGTTCTGTAGTTGCGCTACGATGCTACAAGATTCGCTGTGATCTTGAATGACGCGACAAGGATTGCTGCTGCGAAAGGATTTGCTGAGTCCCAGATAGTAAACAGCCTCAAGAATACTGGTTTTCCCGGAGCCATTTTGGCCATAAAAGGCATTAAAATGAGGGGCCGCCTCAATACAGGCCTGAGAAATATTTCTAAACCTTTGAATATTAAGGTTTTTTATTATCATAAGGCTTGGACTTTATAGTCGCATGGGCATGACCACAAAAGCTCCGTGCAGAGAGGGGTGCTCTTCTTCCACCAGAACACTGCTGTTGGAATCTGTAAAGCTGAGCCTGGTTTTACCTGTATTGAGGGTATTGAGAATATCGAGCAGGTAATTTACATTGAAGCCAATACTCAGCTCTTCTTGAGTATATTGGATGCTCAACTCTTCTTCCGCTAATTCTTGTTCGGGGTTGTTCGCGACAATTCGCAGCAAGTTTTGGTGTAATTCGAAGCGAACTCCGCGAAACTTCTCATTGCATAAAATGGCGGCCCGCCCCAGCGCTTGTTTGAGCTCATCTCGATCAATTGTTATGAACTTGTCGCTATTTTTCGGGATTACGCGCTCATAATCGGGGAAACGACCCTCAACAAGCTTAGATGTGAAAACATAGTCTTGATTGGCCACTTGGATGTGGTTGCTGCCAATGCTAATGCTCACAGGGGTATCAGAAGGCTCTAAGAGGCGCATAAGCTCGATAATACCTTTGCGCGGAATAATGATTTGTAGACGGGGTGTTCCAGCCGCTATGGGGGTCTCTATCCAATTGGTGGCCAGGCGATGACCATCGGTGGCCACCGCCCTTAAGCGGCCCGCTGAGGCTTCAAGGAGTAGACCGTTGAGATAATAGCGAACATCCTGTTGGGCCATGGCAAAATGGGTGCGTTGAATCAAGTGCAGCAACTCATGTTGGGGCAAATTAAAGTTTAATTGTTGATCCGGAGCTTCAAAATTGGGAAATTCATCTGCAGACAAGGTGCTGAGCGTAAAGCGACTGCGACCGGACTTAAGGGTGAGGCGTTGTTCTGAATAGCTGAGTTGCACAGGGGCTTGTTCAGGCAGAGCCTTACAGATATCCAACAGCTTGCGGCCTGCTGTCGTTAATTCGATGACAGAAGGATAGCTTTGCTCGAGTTTGTTTTTAGCAACTAACTCAACTTCTAAATCAGTTCCCGTAATTGAAATTTCAGAGCCTGAAATTTTAACTAAGACATTCGCTAAAATGGGCAGCGTTTGTTTACGCTCAACTACACCGATGACGTGTTGCAGAGGTTTGAGTAAAGTTTCGCGAACTAAGGTAATTTCCATCTTAATTATCCTTATGCAGATAAAATTCGAAGTAGGTTTTTATAATCTTCTTGAATATCTAAATTACTGGCTAACAATTCTTTAATTTTTCGACACGCGTGTAATACTGTGGTGTGATCGCGTCCACCAAAAGCGTCGCCAATTTCAGGAAGACTATGATTAGTGAGTTCTTTTGACATCGCCATGGCCATTTGGCGCGGTCGTGCAATCGAGCGACTGCGTTTTTTAGCATTTAAATCGCCGATTTTAATTTTATAGTATTCAGCCACCGTGCGCTGAATATTTTCCAGTGTGACTAATTTAGCTTGTAAGGTCAGTAAATCTTTAAGCGCTTCACGCGTAAAATCTACAGTGATGGCTTGGCCCATAAAGTGTGCATTCGCAATAACACGCTTGAGGGCGCCTTCCAGTTCGCGCACATTGGATTGAATGTTTTTAGCAATAAAAAAAGCAACTTCATGCGGAAGCTTGACCTTGGCTTGCTCAGCTTTCGTCATTAAAATAGCAACTCGGGTTTCAAGCTCAGGTGGTTCAATGGCCACGGTTAAGCCCCAACCAAAGCGTGATTTTAAACGCTCTTCTAAGCCTTCAATTTCTTTGGGATAGCGATCGCAGGTCAATACGATTTGTTGTCCCCCATCTAAGAGGGCATTGAAGGTGTGAAAAAATTCTTCTTGTGAGCGCTCTTTTCCCGCAAAGAATTGAATATCATCAATGAGCAGTGCATTGACAGTACGATAATAACGTTTGAAATCATTCATGGCATTACGCTGCAATGCTTTAATCATGTCTGCAACAAAACGTTCTGAATGTAAATATAACACTTTAGCCTGAGGATTTTTTTGCAAAATGCAATTGCCCATCGCATGCATAAGATGTGTTTTACCCAAACCAACGCCGCCATATAAAAACATGGGATTATAAGCTTGACCTGGATTTTCAGCCACCTGCATGGCAGCGGCACGAGCGACTTGATTCGATTTGCCCTCTACAAAAGTAGTGAAATTTAACTCTCTATTTAAATTGGAATGAGTGGGGCCAATGTTTTTATTGGACTGCGCAGCAGGCGCTTGTCCTGAGGACGAAGGGGTTACATAAGATGTTTTTAGTGGAATGGGCTGGACTTTGCTGCCAATTTCAAAACGAAGCTCAGGCGTATTTTCTTTATTAAAGGCGCCCAAGAGCTCCATAATGCGATGGGCATAACGTTCGTTCACCCATTCGAGCACAAAACGATTAGGCGCTAGCAATAGCAACTCTTGATCTTTTTCATCGGCTTGTAAGGGACGAATCCAGGTATTGAATTGTTGTGCTGGAATTTCTTCTTGTAGAGAACCCAAACATTGTTCCCAAAGCGAGACTCGGGTTGTCATGCCATCATCCTTAAAAATACGAATTATTTGAAGTGGGCGAACATTCTATACCGCCGTGAATATCTTATCCACACTTAACTGTCCTTGAACAAATAATCCAAGACAGCCATGCGCACAGCGACGCCATTGCTGACCTGCTGCAGAATGACGGACTGGGGTCCATCGGCTACCTCGCTTGTAATTTCATCGCCGCGATTTAAGGGGCCAGGGTGCATCACGATGGCGGCAGGGTCAGCATATTGTAATCGTTCAGAATTTAAACAATATTCTTGGCGAAGGACTTCAAATTCTGTCAAAAGCGGTGTGTCGATTCTTTCTTTTTGTAGGCGCAGGGCCACGATCACATCGACCTTGTCTAATCCTTCTCGCATTGAGTTAAAGCTACGGATATAAGAATTTTGAGTTTCTTTGGGCAGTAGAGCCTCGGGGCCAATCAAGCGAATGTCTGGGGTACCCAGCAGGCTTAGGCCTTGTAGCAAAGATTGGGCCACTCGGGAGTGTGTGATGTCACCGATAAGGGCGATACGCAGTGATTTGAAGGAAGCTTTATGTTGTCGTATGGTCAGCAAATCCAATAGTGTTTGAGTGGGGTGTTGATGGGCTCCATCTCCTGCATTGATTAAGTGCGTGCGAGCGTGCATCTGAGGCACCCATGATTTAAGCAAAGCCTCCTGAGAATGACGTATTATAAAACCACGCACACCCATGGTCTCTAAATTTAAAAGGGTGTCCAACAGAGTTTCGCCTTTATTTAGGGATGAGTGTTTAAGTTCTGGATTAAGCACAATGGCATTGAGGCGTTTAGCGGCCAACTCAAATGAGCAGCGCGTGCGCGTGCTGTGCTCAAAAAATAAAGGAGCAATTACTTTTCCCGATAAATGCGTTAGCACGGATTCATTTTTTACGGCGGGAACAAATTGCTGAGCATGATCTAACAAACTCAGCAATGTGTGCGCATCGAGCTGATCAATGCTCAAAAAATGCTGTAATTTAGGTTGTTTCATGAGCATCCCCATTCTGTCTGAACCAAGATTCTAAAATTAATTTGGCAGCATAACTGTCCACCAGGGTATCCGCACTTAAAGAATCAGCAGCCTTAAGTTGTGATTTGGCTTCACGAGAACTATAGCGTTCATCGACAAGATACACGGGCAAAGCAAAACGCCCCTGAAGTCGGCGTGCAAACTTACGTGCAGCCAGGCTGATGTGTTGTTCTGAGTTATCCAGATGTAAAGGAAGTCCAACCACAAAGGCCTCAGCCTGCCAATCGTCTATTATTTTTTGAATTTCATCCCAAGAAGGAATTCCATCGCGTGCTTTGAGTATGATTAAGGGATTCGCGCTTTGTGTAATGCTTTGGCCAATGGCCACTCCAATTTTTCGCAATCCAAAATCAAAACCCAATACTAGCTTGGCAGGGTGTTTAGGCATGCCCGACATGGCCTGAAATTTGGTTAATATCAATGCCCAAAGAGGCCACGGCGCGCTGCCAGCGGGATTCGACGGGTGCATCAAATAGGATTTCTTCACTAAAGGGGATGACTAACCAGCTATTTTCAGCGATTTCTTCTTCTAGCTGCCCTGGCTGCCAACCGGTATAGCCGAGGGTGATAATAAAGTGCGCAGGGCCCTTGCCTTGAGCGATAAATTTTAAAGTGTCCTTGGAGGAAGAAATGACGAGCTCGGGCTCCTCCTCGCCGTGATCAACCATCTCTTGTTTAGTCTGTTCTGAGAGAAAAGCCGGTTGGTTGTGAATGATAAAGCCATGTTCTTGGCCAATGGGTCCACCCATAAGCACGGGGTGGGTTTCGGTAGTTTTATCGTTAATATCGATATTGAGGTGCCTTAGGACATTGCCTAAATTGATTTGCAGAGGTTTGTTGATCATTAGGCCCATAGCCCCCTCTTCGTTGTGCTCACAGACATAAACGACCGCCTGTTTGAAACCGGGGTCATTTAGGGTGGGCATGGCCACTAGGAAGTGGTGACTGAGTTCATTTGTTTTAGCGTTGGGCATAGCCTCTCTTTATAAGTGAAGCGATTCGATAACTCAAGCACTCTAGCATGCAGCGGGCTTTAGGTGCCAGGGGAAATGATATTAGAAAAGGGTGTTCAGCCCTGGGATTATTTGTAATAATTGCGCGTCCCATCAGCCATCAGCCCAGGAGTTAGAAATGAAGCAAGCGGTTTCAACAGTCGTTTATGAAGATCTTTCGGTTAAAGAGCTTGTTACCCATGCACTGAATAATAATGAAGGCGTTCTAAGCTCAAGCCAGGCTTTGGTGGTGAGCACGGGTAAGCGCACAGGCCGCTCACCCAAAGATCGCTTTATTGTAAAAGACGCGATGACGGCTAAGACCGTTGATTGGGGCAAAATTAATCAGGCGATTGAAACAGCCACTTTTGATGCTTTATGGGAGCGTGTTGCGGAGTATTTATCAATGCGCGATAGCTATGTGGCTCATCTAAGGGTGGGGGCTGATGAAGAGTATGGGCTTCCTGTGAAAGTCGTTACAGAATTTGCTTGGCAAAATTTATTTGCGCGCGATTTGTTTATTCGTGAAGTTGGAAATCTTTCTGCCAAAGAGGCGTGGACAGTAATGAGCGCTCCTGGATTTTTGTGTGATCCCGCGCGCGATGGGGTTAATAGTGAAGGAGCCGTCATATTAGACATGAGTCAGCGCCGAGTCTTGGTAGCAGGAATTGCTTATGCGGGTGAGATAAAAAAGGCAATGTTTTCAGTGTTAAATTATTTTCTTCCCGCGCGCGATGTATTGCCCATGCATTGTGCGGCCAATGTAGGCAAGAGCGGTGATGTGGCTTTATTTTTTGGCCTTTCAGGAACGGGCAAAACGACGTTATCAGCAGATCCGGAGCGTTTTTTGATTGGTGATGATGAACATGGTTGGACGCCCAAGGGAGTTTTTAATTTTGAAGGCGGCTGCTATGCGAAGTGTATTGATCTTTCCCAAGAAAAAGAACCTGTGATTTGGAATGCTATTCGTTATGGTGCGATTATGGAAAATGTGGTACTAGACGAAGAAACTAAGGACCCTGTTTTTAGTGATTCACGTATTACACAAAATACGCGTGCCGCTTATCCTTTAGAGCATATTGAAAAGAGAGTGGTGGCCAATAAAGCTGGCATTCCACAGGCCGTGATTTTTTTAACCTGTGATTTGTACGGGGTATTGCCTCCTGTGGCTTTGTTGAATAAAGAGCAAGCCGCTTATTATTTCTTAAGTGGTTACACAGCATTAGTGGGCAGCACAGAGGTGGGAAGCTCTTCAGCTATTACCTCAACCTTTAGCACCTGTTTTGGTGCCGCTTTTTTTCCAAGACCTGCCACGGTGTACGCAGAATTACTGATGAAGCGTATTGAGCAAAGTGATTGTCAGGTGTATTTGGTGAATACAGGTTGGTCGGGCGGTGCTTATGGTGCGGGTGGAAAACGCTTTGATATTCCCACAACACGCGCGGTGATCTCTGGTATTTTAACCAGCGAATTACGCCAAGCACCCACTGAAACGTTACCCGGATTTAATTTCCAAGTTCCTACAAAACTCTCGGGTGTGGATACTAAAATACTAAATCCACGCAATACCTGGGCAGATGAAGAGGCCTACGATGCTCAGGCGCAACAATTGATTGAAAAATTTAGAGAGAATTTTAAGCGCTTTGATGTGTCTGCGGCCATTCGTGATGCAGGACCGCAGGGATAGGGGTGCGGCCTCGTGCCTACCCCAAAACCAAAAGTGGGCGCACACAAGGAGCGCCCCTACGCAAAATACTCCATTTCCTTTAATGCACTGAAACAACGTATCCATGAACTTGAACAAGAGTATCAGCGTCCTGCACACTCTGTAACATTAATCGCTGTTAGCAAAAATCAAAGTATTGAAACCATACGAGCAGCTATACAAGCAGGGCAGCGTGATTTTGCTGAGAACTATGTTCAAGAGGCGCTGGATAAGATACGAAGTTTGTCAGAGTATAATGTGCAGTGGCACTTTATAGGCTCCCTTCAATCGAACAAAGCTAAAGTGATTGCTGAACATTTTTCGTGGGTGCAGAGTCTTGAAAGCTTGAGCATGGCTGAGCGTTTAAATTGTTTAAGGCCGACAGGCCTTGCACCTTTGAATGTTTGCATTCAAGTTAAACTGAGTCAGGAAATTTCTAAATCTGGAGTTCATTGGGATCAGCTGGAGGCATTGGCTCAAGCCGTGAGTGCCTTGCCACATATTCGTTTACGCGGTCTGATGGGAATGCTGCAAGCAGGGCTTGGATTTGATCAACAAAGAGCGCTATTTCGACAGCTGTATCAAGCACAAGAGCACTTAAAGAGTAGTGGCTTGTCTTTAGACACCTTGTCTATGGGGATGTCCGATGATTTTACTGCCGCTGTTGCGGAAGGCAGTACGATGTTGCGTATAGGCACAGCCCTATTTGGACCCAGGGAGTCGGCTCCCTTGGCAGGAGTGGCGTAACTCATATTCTTATGATACACAAGCTTGTGAAACATAAATATATGAGTTATGTACAGCCTATATAATTTTCATATTAAGCTCTGCGTTGGCAATCAAAGTTTGCTTGGAATCTTTATTTCTATTAGCATGACAGCAAATTTAAAGAGGGGGTAATACACAATGAGCGAGCATATCGTTGCCAGTACAGATATAGACTTTGAGGTGGATGTGTTGGAGGCGTCAACGCCTGTCTTGGTTGATTTTTGGGCTGAGTGGTGTGGCCCCTGCAAAATGATTGCGCCTGTTTTGGAAGAGATTGCAAAAGAATATGAGGGCAAGTTGAAGGTGGTTAAGATGGATGTCGATAAAAATCAGCAAATGCCTGCAAAATACGGGGTTCGGGGTATCCCAACCTTAATTTTGTTTAAAGGCGGTAAGACGCTGGCCACAAAAGTGGGGGCGGTGTCTAAGAGCCAATTGGCGGCCTTTATTGACGAAAATCTGTAAATTGGAAACAAGTCTAGGCTAAGCAGCCTTAGCCCCTCAGAGGTCCGCTCAGTCGGGCCTTGATGTGACAGAGCTTGCATTTATTCTTTGGGCATTTTAGAATGCCAGGCATCACATAGGATTGTGTAGGCAAGTTGAGAATTCCTTATTATCCATAATCCACCTAAAATTCCATTACTTCCAAGGCTTGTTCTTTGAGTATGCATCATTTCTTTAATCAACATTTCCCAGTGAGTATCTATGAATTTAACTGAGCTTAAAAAAAAGTCGGCTGCCGAATTAACGGATCTTGCCCGTGAAATGGGCATACTTGAAAATGTTTCAAGGACCCGTAAACAAGATATTATTTTTGCTATTTTAAAAGCCCATGCCAAAAAGGGTGAGGATATTTTTGGTGATGGTGTCTTGGAAATATTGCAGGATGGTTTTGGTTTTTTGCGCTCAGGAGACAGTTCTTATTTAGCAGGACCGGATGATATTTATGTTTCGCCCTCACAGGTGCGACGCTTTAATTTGCGCACCGGCGACACGATTTCTGGAAAAATTCGTCCTCCTAAAGAGGCCGAGCGTTATTTTGCCTTATTGCAAGTCGATGAAATTAATTTAGACAAACCCGAGAATGCGCGTAATAAGGTTTTATTTGAAAATCTAACCCCTTTATTTGCGAATGAACGCCTGCGCATGGAAATTGGTAATGGTAGCACCGAAGATATTACCGCGCGCATTATTGACTTGGCTTCTCCCATTGGCCGCGGACAGCGAGGTCTGATTGTGTCGCCTCCCAAGGCGGGTAAGACTATGATGATGCAAAATATTGCGCATTCTATCGCTCAAAACCACCCAGATTGCTATTTAATTGTGTTGTTGATTGATGAGCGGCCCGAAGAAGTGACAGAAATGGCACGCTCGGTAAAGGGCGAGGTCATTGCGAGTACTTTTGATGAACCTGCTACGCGCCATGTACAAGTGGCAGAGATGGTGATCGAAAAAGCTAAGCGTTTGGTTGAACATAAACGAGATGTAATTATTTTATTGGATTCTATTACGCGTTTAGCGCGAGCTTACAATACCGTGATTCCTGCCTCTGGTAAGGTTTTAACGGGTGGTGTGGATGCCAATGCGCTGCAACGCCCTAAGCGATTTTTTGGTGCGGCACGTAATATTGAAGAGGGGGGTAGTTTAACGATTATTGCCACAGCCCTGGTTGAAACAGGCTCTAAGATGGACGATGTAATTTATGAGGAATTCAAGGGTACGGGTAATATGGAAGTGCATTTGGATCGTCGAATTTCTGAGAAGCGTGTCTTCCCGGCCATTAATATTAATCGTTCCGGTACTCGACGTGAGGAGCTGATTACGAAGCCTGCTGAATTGCAGAAGATGTGGATATTGCGTAAAATTCTACATCCGATGGATGAGTTGGCGGCGATTGAATTCTTAATCGATCGTTTAAAATTGACTAAAACCAATGAAGATTTTTTTGATTCGATGAAGGGATGATAAAATGGGCGGGCATGAGGCCTGTCCCTGTGCAAACGGAGGAAGCATGATCAGGATGATGAAAGGATTCATGGTGGGTTCCATCGCTTTGTTTTTCAGTCTGGTCGCGCTCAATAATATTGTTGACTATCCCTCCAATGAACAATTTGTCCATCATGTGATGAGCATGGACACCACTTTCAAGCATCCTAGTTTGATGTCGCGCGCCGTCACGCAAGCTTCCTTACAAAACTTAAATTATAAGCTCCTTATTGCTTGGGAAATCACTGTTGCGGCCATTTGTTGGGTGGCAACGCTACTCTTGCTCAAAAATTGCAAGAACTATCAGGTGGGGTATCGTTTTGCGAAAAAAGTGGGCAGCTTGGGCTTAGGCCTGGGTTTTTTGCTTTACATGTTGGGTTTTATTGATATAGGCGGCGAATGGTTTGCGATGTGGCAATCCTCACACTGGAATGGCCAATCGGCCGCGGGTCTCTTTGCCAGCCTGTGTTTATTAGTGCTGATTTTTCTAAATCAAGCGGAAGAGAATTAATTCATTTAGCCGTTGGCATCAAAAGGATCTGTATGCGGACAGACTTGTATATTGAACGCGGTGATTTAACGGTTTTTCCTGAAACTAAACCTGATTATGGTATCGATGAAGCCGGCCAAATCACCCTCGGTGATTTACACGGCTCTGCCCTTAAGCTGATCTATATTTTAATTCGTTGGAACATTCTGAGCAAAATTTCTGAGGCAGACTATAAAGTTTTAGCGGATATTTATGTAAAACCCATAGAGTCTTTGAAAAAAGACGATTTACATCGCTTTGACAGCATTATCATGGGTGCTGAACTAAAGCCCATCGGAATGCTTCGCTTGATTGGCGATATACTCGCGGATGGGGGCTCCAATGATTATTTCACCCTGCTGGTGTTAAAAAAATTAAATCAGGCAAAGATTCCGCTTAGAATTTTATTATCAAACCATGATATGGAATTTATTATCGCTTATGAAAGAGGGGGGGCTTTTGTATCGGATCATCTTCAGGGAGATCAAAGTATTTCCATGAAAAATTTGGAGACTTTGAGGAAAAAAAACTGGGTTACTGTGGAAAGTGTGGCAGCGCTTGTGAGAGAGCATTATTTACCATTTATAGTTCCTCTGGATGCCAGTTTTGATGAGGGTCGAACAAAATTGACTCTCTATAGCCATGCGCCCATTGGTCTGCTCACCCTTCAGCGACTGACTGCTTGGCTTGGAGTCCCCTATGCAGAGGGGACTGAGGGTTTAGCAAAAACCATCGCGAGCATTAATGAAGTTTTTGTACGCGATTATGTTAGGACGAGAAAAATAAATAGTTTATTTGATTTAAGCGGAGGCGCTTCTGTACCTGAAGGAATGGCGAATCCGATTGTGTTCCTAACATGGAATCGTCGTAGCGCAGAGCTTAGGCGTCCCGATACTTATGCCTTTGTGCATGGACATCATCAGGGCGCCCCCTCGGGAGGCAATGTGATTAATTTGGATGCAGCCAATGAACTGGGCGCGAAAACTTATGAGAGGTCCGTCTATACCGATGGACCCTATCCCGTACTATATTGTCCGGAACAGTTGCCCCTGGGCAGCAAGGCTGCGCTTATTCGTACCCCTGCAGCCAATCACTTATTTGAAAAGGCAGAAAAAGAATTTCGAGAGGCGCTCACCCTTTTGCCGAATCAGCACCTGTTAAAAAAACCCGCCGAGCTTGTTTTAGCGGCCATAGTAGAGGTGGCGCCGACGGTGTACTACAGGCAATTTTTAAAGCTCAGTGAATTGCTGGAGCTACTCATAGTGTTGATAGAAAAACCAGCGCGGTATAATTATTTGCAGGTGGCCTACGCCGATTTGATCCGCGATACGGGTCTTTCTCCTCAACACCTATCGGGTTTTTCTGCCTTTTCTATTGCCATGGGAACGGCCTCTTTGGCGGCGGGTCTTCTGGGCATCAGCCATATTGTTGTATCCGAGCACTTGAGTATTTGGCTTATGAGCATCAGTGGTGGAGTTTTGGGGAGTAGAGCTTTGGCGGTACTGCCACTTGCCTTAGTGACGTTATTTTTTCTTTCGGCCTTTTCCTCGCGAGATCAAGGGGTAAAGTCCGCAAATTTTGCAAAGGCTATTTCGGAATTTTGGAAAGTGGCGCAGTCTATGCCGCCCGAGTTGGTTAGCAAGGAGGAAGAGACTGTAAGGCCCTTACAGAAAGCTATGGATTATTACTAGTCAAAGCCAGGCCCTTTTTGTAAGAAAGTTGTGCGGCATCAATCAGCTTTAATTGTTCTTGAACTTGCGCTAATTCCCAATAAGTGATGGCTTGGGGTGTGATAGCCAGACTGGCGTTCAGATAATCCTGTGCTTTGCCCCAAAGTTGTTCGCGTGCGGCTAAGCGTCCTGCGCAGAGCAATAAATTAGGATCACGGGGATGTTGTTTCAACCAGCTTTCGGCTTGTTTCAATTGTTTGGTGGTGTGTGGGGTGATAGCCAAACCATAGTAATGAATTAAGCGAGCATCGCCGTTTTTCTTTAAACCTTCTTCTAAAGCCTTAAACATTTTTTCAGCTTGATGGCGAGCCATATAAAAATGGACGTATAACACTAAAATATCTGCTTGCGTTTTCCAGGCCGCGGGAATGGCGGACCAAGCATTTTCGAAAATTTCAGCATTTTCGGTCTCGCTGGCCTGTGTAAGAAGTTGTATGTAAACGGCTTGGCTCAAGTTTTTCAGCGCCTCATCGTTTAGAGCGGAGTATTTTTCCAGAGTCGGTAGTAGATTGAGCAAAGCAGGCCAATCGTGTAGTTGTAAATAAACTTGTTGTAGTAATCGTAATACCATTGGATGTTTGGGATATTTTTTTTGTAGGGCTTGAAGTATAGGCAGCGCTTGAAGGGTGTGTTGATTTTGAAGTTGGAATTTTACCTTTAAAAGACCCACAGCGACTTCAGATCCGCGCAGTGTGGCTTCGGCTTTTTGCAAATATTGATCGCGGCGACTGAGGGCGTTTTGTTGCTGTGCAGCCAAGGCGGCACCCACGTAGTTAGTAAAAGGAAGACTTCGGTGTTTGGCCGATTTAATCAGCTTTCGCTCTGCTTTAATCCAATTTTCTTCAATCAGTTCGCATATTCCATAGTGTGTATCTAATTCCGCTGTTTTTTGTTTTTGAGTTTTGGCCCAACGCGTTAAGTGGTCGGGCAATAAGAAGCCGTGTTTTAGGACTTTAAACAAGAGGTAGCTCGCGGCAGTCAATACAATAAGGGCAGAGACTCCAAACCACAGGCTCGTTTCTAAGCTCCAATTGTGATAGTTAATTAGAATATAGCCGGGGTCTTTTTCAATGGCCCAGCCTAGCAAAAAAGAAATGAGCAATATAACAATAATTCCGATCACGGTTTTTAACATGATCAGGCCTCCACACTGGTATGGATAGGCGGATTATTGGGAGATGCATTTAAGCGGGGTGTTTTAGAGCGCGCTTTGGATTGGGTGTGAAGATTTAAGTTACTGTTTGGGTTGTTGTATAGGGCTGCTGTGTTTTCTTTAAGATGGGTTTCGATTAATTGTAGCGAGTGGGTGATGCTGGGTATGTTGAGCTGTAAATTAACGCCCTCGAGTACTTTAAGCTGGGCCAGGGCCGCTGTGGTCGCGCTGGATTTCTGATAATAGTGTTCAATCCATTGTTCTATGAGTTGTAAATTATGTTGGTATAAAGGCTGTTGGAGCTTAATCACAGCCCACTGTGTTTCCAATAATTTAAATTGAATGATGAGCCCTAAGAGATCTTGTTGTTCAGGCGTTAAAACAGGCAGCTGTGTGTTATGACGAATAACGATAAAGCCTCTTAAATGATTTAGTGAGGCCTTCATCCGTTGTTTCCAGCGCTGTTTCCAGTTAAGTCGTTGATAGGGATCCTCGCTTTGTGCAGGCTGCACAGAGGATGCCGGCTTTAAAGGTTTAAATACTGTGGGTAGCTGAGTAATGGCGCTGCCGATCGCATCGAGCTTAATCATCAGTGTTTTTTGATCTAAGGGGGGTAGGGCTTTAAGTTGAGTGAGGTCTTGATTTAAGGCCGTGCGAATTTCTTGAAAGCGTGGATTATTGAGTGAAGCCATTTGAGCATCGGCTAATTGTAGGTAATGAATGGCGCTGATTACATTGGTGTTAATGATGAGACTGGTTTCTGCTGCACGTACAAAATGCGCGGCCTCACTAAGGCTCATTTGAGTGGGGTTGGTTTGGGTGATGAGCTGTTGGACCTGCGCTTGCAAGAGGCTCTCTTTTTGTCGTTGTTTTTGAAGACTAATGCTGTTGATGTGCGTGGTGATTTTAAGCTGCGTAATCAGGAGTTCATTGGTATTCAGCTGAGTCTGTGCTTTGTAAAACAAGGCACAACTCAATCCGGCTAGAATGAGGGCAAACAGCGCAAGACCCAAGGCCAGTGAAGGGCGCTTGATGGTATGGGGAGGCGTTATATCGGAGTGAGCTTCTGTGGTCTCTAATGAAGGGTCTGGGTTTTCAATCGCCATGCGAAGTCTCCGGGCTTTTAGGGGAACGGAACGAGTATAGCGATACTGGCGTTATTCTCAAGCTTTGGGGGCCTCATTCTCGCAGTGTAGTGGCTAAAAATCCTATAAATTCATAGGGTTGAGCAATATACACTATTATAATGCAACGGTATAATTATACATTTCAAGAATAATTTTGGATAATCATACGCAAAGCAGTTTTTTGTCATTACCCTAGAGCTGATTTGCTAATCCAAATGGTGGCTGTGTCTGAAAATGGGTTTAAGCATTTTTAATCAAGACGCATTATTTAATGAGTTAAAAATGAGCTTAGGCATTCCATAATAGCCGCATTGCTGGCATTTTTAGCCACAAGAGCGGGGTGTGTGAAGCCCAGCTCTCTGCAGCGCTCTGCCATCGCAGGACTAATGACGAGCATCGTTGTATTGAGCAGCCAGTCTCGGCCTTCGCTTCCTAGCAAATAATACACATTATTCAGGCTTTCTAAACTGGTGCTGATAATGGCGCTGATTTTTTGGCTTTGTATGAATGAAAGCTGCTCTGTATTTTGGGATGGGCAGCGCCGCTGATAGCAGATGCATTCACGGACAAGGGCCCCGCGTTCTCTTAGGCTGCGCGCTAACAAGGGTCGGCTGTTTTCTCCGCAAAAAACTACGATCTTTTTGCCCCCCAGCTTTTTTAACAGGGGAAGTTCGAGCAGGCCCTCGCTGCTGAAGTGCTGAGGAATATAGTTTGCGGATCGCTCAAACTGAGCTAAAGCCTGATCGGTGCCAGGGCCTATTGCAATAATAGTGGGATGAATCATTGGCCATACAGGCAAGGCTGCATGGACGGCATTGGCGCTTAAGAAAACGGCATAATCTATAGGCCCTAGTGCGGCTATTTGGGTTTTTAATGTGTGCGGATCTGTTGGAATAATTTCAATGCAGGGAAAATGAATTGCTTTGGCGCCTGCGGCTTCGATAAGAGTGCTTAGTGCGCCCGCTTGTGCTGCGGGGCGTGTGTTTAGAAAAAGTAAATTCGTTGGTTTGTTCATCTATTTTTGGGCGCGCGCAAGGGGCGCCCCTACGCAAGAATTATTGTTCCACCTTCGGAAAACTCAAGACAAATTCAATGCAATCGCTGTTAACCAAACGCGCTTCAATTTTTCCCCCTAAGGCTTCCATTGTATGCTTAGCCGAAGATAAGCCCACACCGGTTCCACCTGCTTTGCTGCTCTTCATCTCCGCTTGATTCACTTGATCTATAATGCTTGGGGTCACACCCCCAGCGGTGTCT
>JAKFXE010000042.1 GCA_021731545.1 Coxiellaceae bacterium | reverse complement strand
GATGCAAATAGGCACGACTGTAGTGTCGGCAGGTATAACAGTCGCAGCTGGGGTCCAGCGGTTTAAGATCACTCTTGTATTGGCTATTACGGATCTTAATCACACCCTGCGCCACAAACAGATGGCCGTTGCGCGCATTGCGTGTAGGCAATACACAATCAAACATATCAATACCCCGCAACACCCCTTCCACCAGATCCTCAGGCTTGCCTATTCCCATCAAATAACGTGGCTTCTCTTCCGGCAAGTCAGGTGCAATCTCCGTCAAAGTGCTCAACATAAGCTCTTTGGGCTCCCCTACTGATAGGCCTCCGATGGCATAGCCATCAAAACCGATGGACTTTAAGCCTTCCAAAGATTCCTTGCGCAGCTCAGGATACATCCCTCCCTGCACAATCCCAAATAAGGCTGAGGGACTACCCTCATGCGCCTGCTTACTGCGAGCCGCCCAACGTAGGCTAAGTTCCATCGAAACTCGGGCTTGTTCAATCGTGGCGGGATAGGGGGTGCATTCATCAAAAACCATCACAATGTCAGAACCCAAAATCCGCTGCATTTCTATGGAACGCTCAGGCGTCAGCTCAATCAAGGCTCCATCCAAAGGAGAGCGAAATTGGACGCCCTCTTCACTTAATTTACGCAGCTTACCCAAACTAAACACCTGGAAGCCCCCTGAATCCGTTAAGATCGGTCCCGACCACTGCATAAAATTGTGCAGACCTCCGTGAGCCCCAATCACCTCTGGACCTGGGCGTAACATAAGATGAAAAGTATTCCCCAGAAGAATATGAGCCCCTGTCGCAGCCACTTCTTCCGGCGTCATCGCCTTAACGGTGCCATAGGTACCCACCGGCATAAAAGCGGGGGTTTCAACCACGCCTCGCTCGAAAATTAAGCGGGCTCGACGAGCCTGGTGTTGAGTAGTAATAAGCTGGAATTGCATGATTAAAGCAGCTAAATTAGGGCCGAAGAGCCTAACACAGTCGGGGTCTATAAATCTATGCCGGTGATCTCTTGGATGAGCTTTCTATCGATACCTTTGCTTAAAAGTTTGTGGGCAATCTCCAGCTTGCTTTGCTGAAGCTGTTGCATGCCTTGTTGCATGCCTTGTTGCATGCCTTTTCGTATTAAATAATCTGCTGTGGTCATGGCACTCTCCTGATAAGGGGCTGGGGTTTGAGTTAATATACTGATTAAACTCGTTTCTTGGGGAACCTTGGCACTCCTGTATAAGTAATATATCACACTATTGATTGGATTTTGAAGCTCCGGATGCTTTTCAATTAAATTCAGCACCTGCTTAATAGACTCGATATGCTCCATGATATTGGCATCAAAGATATGTCTTTGCACCATCTCAAGTAGCGCTGCTCGCTTATGATTGAGAATCTCGTCATCGCTTAAAATACTAAGATCAATTAATTTCAACTGCTTAAACAAAAGCTCTTCGGCTAAAGAAGGATTAGAAAAACAATCCATTAATTTCACACTATAAGGATAAGGAGTTCTTTTTCCGTGATATAACAGCAAAGGAATCACTAAAGGGGGCTTAGCCTGCCCCTGATCTACATGACGCTTCATAATAGCCAGCTGGTAACACAACATTCGAAAAGGCATCAACTTAACAGCCTTGCTTTGATGTTCAACCAAGCAATAGATATAGGCTTTTTCGTTATAAATCGGCAATGAATAGACCATATCAGAACATTGCTGCTGCAAAGCTTCATCCACGTAAGAGCCCGATTCAATCTTTAAGCGACTAAGATCACAAAGACCCTTAATGGGATCAGGCAAATGTGCCTCTAAAAAGTCTCGCGCCAAATCAATATTCATTAGACAAGACTTAGCCACTGCATCATGAGGATTATGAATACTCGAGTCAAACATCGCCTTATAGCCTTATGCCAATCCAAGAAAGAATTAAACGATGATAACTAAAAATTAAACTGAATGCATAACCGTAAAAAAAACGGTATGTTCTATGAAATGAATCCTAAGAATTCGCTTAAAAAAATATATATTCTCTAGGAAATAAACATCGCATCGCCATAGCTATAAAATCGATATTCTTGTGCAATCGCATGCTGATAAGCTTTCATCAAGGGTTCATAGCCACCCAATGCACACACTAACATTAATAGCGTAGAACGTGGCAGATGGAAATTCGTAATCAAGGCATCCACTACTTGAAAAGAATATCCTGGATAAATAAAAATATTGGTTTCACCTTGATAGGGTTCTAAACTTCCATGGCGCGCAGCACTTTCAAGTGCGCGCACCACGGTGGTTCCTACTGCGATGACTCGCCCTCCGCGTGCCTTGCAAGCATACACAGCTTCACACACTGAAATGGGTACTTCCATTCTTTCCGTGTGCATCACATGTTTTTCTAATAAATCCACTTTGATCGGTTGAAAGGTTCCTGCACCCACATGCAGCGTTAAATATTCCATGGGAATTTTTTGATGCACCAAGCGCTGCAACAAAGCTTCATCAAAATGTAGGCCCGCAGTAGGCGCTGCCACCGCACCCTCGTGTTGTGCATAGACTGTTTGATAGCGCTCTCTATCACTTTCTTCAGGCTCACGCTCAAGATAAGGAGGCAAAGGTATTTCCCCATACTGCTGCAACCATTCCAAAAGTGGTTTCTCACGCGAAAACTCCAACTCAAATAAATCATCCCGCCGAGCCAAAACGGTGGCCGAAATGCACCCTGAAAAAAATAGCTGTGATCCTACCCGAAGGGACTTACTAGCACGCAGATGCACTAAGGCTCGTTGTGAATCTAAGATACGCTCCAGCAAACACTCTACTTTGCCCCCACTCGCTTTAACACCATATAAACGTGCAGGAATAACCTTAGTATTATTAAAAATTAATAGGTCATTTGACTGTAATAAATCAGGAAGCTGCGCAAACTGCGCATCGGTGATAGCGCCTTTCTGCTTATCCACACACAATAGCCGACTGGCAGAGCGATCCGGCAAGGGATAGCGCGCAATCAAAGACTGTGGCAAATCAAAATCGAAATCTTGGGGTTGGTATGATGTCACCTTACTATCAAGAAGCGCATGTGAAAACACCGATCAAAACCATCTTTATCAAAAAGCGGAATGGCTTCGCGATCTACCAGAATCATTATCTCCCCCTTCAGTCTTTTTTTCGTCAGTAATCCCATCACTCAAAGGAGCACTAGAAGCTCTTAGGATTGTCGGTGAAAATGAAGGAGAAAAAGCACGCAGATAAGAAGGCAGATAAAAAGACAAAATAGCTTCAACAACTTGCTTCATAGACTTAGGCTCTAAACCAAAGTCCTCCGGTTTTTCAGAATTTAAATGCTTTTTCAACGCGCTTTTATACTCCTTAGCATCGGCCCAAGGACTTCCAGTTCTAAACTTATCCGGCAAAGCTTCAAGCAATTTGTTCATGGCCTTACGCAGCATATCATCCCGGTATCGCTCTGAATATTCAGCATCTGTAGGCGGTATTATCAGAGAATAAGGAATCCCCTCCTTTACGGCAGTTAAATGTTTCTGAGTAAACCAAGTGCGGCCCGCCTGCTCCGGAGTTAGACCCAACAATACAGCCTGCATTTGAATGCGAGTGAGTCCAGGCATACCTTGAACCTGTTTCAAAGATAAACCCTCCGCAAAAAAATTTGCTTGCTCGTCAGAGAGTTTGACCAAGATCTCGGGCTCACAACCCTCTTTTTTCAATTCATCAAGCGCCTTTGCTTCAGAGGGCGTGAGCTCCTTGACCTTCAATTTCAAGAGCTCATCTACTATTGTCTTTCTCTCTTTTTTTTGTTTTTCAGTTAATTCTGAAGACCCGGGGTAATCTTTCATCAACAATCGTTTTTTCTTTGCCCATAGCTCTTGCATTTTCTGAAAGTGATAGGCTCTGGTTTCTAATATTAAAAGCTTTTCTAAGGCCTGGAGCTCATTTCCTGTTTCTTCAATCTCTCCTGCAACATCAGCGCCTATTTCTGCCAAGCGCTGACGCACAACCAAGAGCTCCTTCATAGAGGCCATTTTTTTTAATGCACAAAGCTGCGGAATACGGCACTCCAACTCAGAGCCCACATAACCCGAATCGATGAGTTGATGCTGTATCTGCGCCCTTTCGCTGGTACTCAGGCTATCCAGTTTTTTAGATCCCTGCTTAAATCGCTCAATCGCTCTGGCAAGCAGGTCTTTGACAGGTAAAAAAAGATCTGCAGCCGCCTCCTTTTGCAATTGCTCCCAAACACGCTCTGAAAACAGATAGCGCTCAATCCCTGGGAATCCCATCGCCCGGTATGTTTCCTCCAAGTGTTTATCAACTTCTATGCGATTTAAAGGCATTGGACAAGACTCCATTAAAACAAGACATTAGACAAACAACCAGGCTTAAGCCCAGAAGACACAAGCCTCGATTGTCTCTATCTTGAACAATAAAATCAAGCGGAATTGCGATTTGGGATCATCTCGGTATATACTCCGCCCTCATCCGTGCCGGGATGGCGGAATTGGTAGACGCGCCGGACTCAAAATCCGGTGGTAGCGATATCGTGTCGGTTCGAGTCCGACTCTCGGTACTCTAAAAATCATTATTCGTATCTAACCCTATCCTTATGTATCGTCCATCAGCAGCCCCAATCTCAAAATTATCTTGCCTATAGGCTATAAAGCCTATAATCTTATCAGAGGTCATCAGAGATTGATGCACTAAGTCGGAAATTTTACAATAAAAACAAAAGGTTACAACTTTGCTAACCGAGGAACAATTTTGGAAAGAGCTTGTTGAGGAGGCCTTGGAAAACAAGGCAGAGTATAATTTCCTAGATTTTAAACTCCAAATATCTGACAAAAATGAACGCCTCAAAGAACACGTTAATGCCTTTGGGAATCTTGAGCGCGGCGGATGCTTTGTCTTCGGCATCGAGAATTTCGCCCTCTGCGAAGTAAAAGGAGACTGGGACAAAATAATTCAAAAAATAGCGCAGCTAGCCTCAGATACCCAAGAGCCTCGCTTAGGCATTAATGCCTTCCCAATAGAAATCAAAGGGAAAAAGTTGCTATGTATCCATGTACTATCTGGAGCATCAAAGCCTGTATTTATTAAAGATCGCTCGCCTTTAGGAGGGAACGCTTGCTTTAAGCGATCGGGCTCTACCACAGTGGTTATGTCCATCCAAGAAATAAAAGATCTTTTAGTAAATGCCCAAGAAAATTATTACGATGAGTCTGCAATTAAAGAAGCAAAAATTGATCAATTAGATTTTAATAAATTATTTACACTGCTGCCACAACTGGACCAATCAAATCATTTATCTTCTAAAAATATCGCAACTTTAATGGATACACGTATTTTGACAGGAATGAAGGAATCTCCAAAAATTACAATTGCAGGATGGCTCTGTTTTGCAAAACAACCACAAGAAAACAAACAATTACGTAATTCCTATATTGAATTCCAAATTTTTCAGGGCGCAGCGCGAGACACCCCATTGAAAAAATTTGAAATAAAAGGATCTCTTCCTGAGCAAATCAATCAATCCATGCAATTATTACAGCAAAATATTTGGACTATACCAAAAATACAGGGCGCCCGACGCGAAGATGTTTCATCTTACCCAGATATTATTTTAAGAGAGGTGATCACCAACAGCTTGGTGCACAGGGATTACAAAAAAATGCATCAGCCTGTAAAAATTTCGATGTTTAGCAATCGAATTGAAATTGAAAATCCAGGTGGCTTGATGCCAGGACTTACAATCTATAATCTGGTACATAGGCGCGATTGGAGAAACCCTCTACTAGCAGAGCTTTTAAAAAAATTTGGGTTAGGTGAAATGGATGGGCAAGGAATTGATCGTCTGTATGCTACAACTTTATCCATCAAGGTACCGCCACCCATTTTCATTAGTCATGAAAGTTCATTTATAGTTGTTTTATCCGCGCCCAAGGCTTTTAAAGCATTTACTCCAACAGAAAAACGGCTACTAATTATGATTTTGGCCATCATGAGCGAACCTGTTGACAATGAAAGCGTACGTAATTGCCTAGATATTTCTAGCGAAAAAGCGGGTACCTTAATAAAAGCCATGGTGGCAGATAATGTTTTGCAAGCCAATAGTAAAAGCAGAAAGTATGCAAAGTATGTTTTAACAGAACAATATAGAGAGAAAATTTTTGGTTAGCAATGGATCTTGCTAATATTCCACCAACACCGCTTCGCGACCATAACGCCCCGCGATGGTGCGGAGTAGTTCGTCGCTGATGTGAACATTCCACTCTTTGGCTAAGGCGAGCTCAGCTCGGGCTTCTTGGTCCTGATAGGAAATCACCACCGGACAAAACCCACCCTGATATTTTTTTAATACGGTGCTGAGTTCTGACACAGAGCTTTCGATGCTTTGCGTGTCGGGCAAGGTGATCAAAAGACGCTTTACCAATTTCTTACGCAGGGCATCCAAGGAGCCAATGCTTTCAGCCACTAATTTAACGCCCCCATTAAATTCATCTTGTGCAACCTCGGCTTTCACTGCAATCACCTGATCTTTAAGCACCCACTCTCGCGATTTATCGTAAATCTCACTAAATAGGGTGACATCCACTCGCGTATGCTGATCCTCCAAAACCACAATGGCCATACGCTTTCCCGTGCGCGTTACCACCATTCGCAAAGATACAATTAAACCAATAACCAATACACTTCGGTTCATACGTTGATTTAACTGGTTGAGGGGTGTGATAGCCAATTGCTTAAACTCTTGCTCATAAATTTGCAGAGGATGACCACTTAAAAAATAACCGAGCGTTTCCTTTTCGCCTTGTAAACGCTTCAAATCACTCCAGGGCTCTACCTCAACATAGCTGGTTTCAACTCGATGAGCCGCAGGCGCTTCGATCAAAGCAAATAAATCATTTTGCCCAAGCTCTGCATTTTTTAAATTTTGATCAACTAACTTTAAAGCTTTATCCATCGAAGCCATGAGACTGGCTCGATCCACTGAAAAACAATCCATCGCACTCGAGCGAATCAGTGCCTCCAGGGCACGTCGATTTAATTTGCGCGTATCTTGGCGTTGGCAAAAATCAAATAAACTCTGGTAAGCGCCGTTTTGATCGCGCTCTTCCACCAACTGATTAATGACAGCTTCCCCCAGGCCTTTAATAGCGCCTAAGCCAAAAACAATTTCACCCGCAGCATTCACGGTAAAATGATAATAACCCGTTGCAATAGTCGGTGGCTGTATTTTTAAATTTAAGCGCTTACACTCCTCCACAAAACCCACGACTTTGTCGGTATTATCCATATCAGAGGATAAAACAGCTGCCATAAATTCTGCAGGATAATGCGCCTTAAGCCAGGCGGTTTGATAAGCCAACAAAGCATAGGCCGCAGAATGCGATTTATTAAATCCATAGGCAGCAAATTTTTCCATCAGGTCGAAAATATGAGTGGCCACAGATTCTATAATACCGCGCGCTTGAGCGCCTTGAGTAAAAATAGCCCGCTGCTGCGCCATCTCTTCGGCTTTTTTCTTACCCATAGCGCGACGCAAAATATCGGCGCCCCCCAAGGAATAACCTGCCAAGCTTTGAGCAATTTGCATAACTTGCTCTTGATATAAAATCACTCCATAGGTTGTACTTAAAATACTTTCAAGCGTGGGATGGGAATACTCAACCCGCGCTAAACCGTGTTTACGATTAATAAAGTCGTCCACCATCCCTGATTGCAGAGGACCTGGTCGAAAAAGAGCTACTAGTGCTGTAATATCATCAAAACGATCGGGCTGAAGACGACGCACTAAATCCTTCATACCACGCGATTCCAACTGAAAAACAGCCGAAGTGCTGCAAGCTTTTAATAAGTCAAAGGTCTTAAGATCATCCAAAGGAATTTTGCTGATATCAATTTCAGTCAAAGCCTCATGCTGACGACGAGCATTAATGCTTTGCAATGCCCAATCAATAATAGTTAAAGTGCGCAAGCCTAAGAAGTCGAATTTGACCAAACCCACGGCCTCCACATCGTCTTTATCAAATTGACTCAAGACGTTAACGGCACCTGGCTCGCAATACAGGGGAGTAAAATCGGTTAGCTGAGTCGGCGCAATAACCAAGCCCCCCGCGTGCTTGCCTGCATTACGTGAAATACCCTCTAATTTTTGAGCCAAATCAATTAAAGTTCTAACCTCCTCCTCCTTTTCATAGCGTGAACGTAACTGCTCTTCTTGTGCTAATGCTTTTTCTAGAGTAATGCCCAATTCGAAAGGAATTAATTTAGCGATTTTATCGACAAAACCATAGGGTAAATTTAAGACGCGACCCACGTCACGCACCACCGCTTTGGCCGCCATAGTGCCATAGGTAATGATTTGCGCAACACAATCATGTCCATAACGATCTGCCACATAATCAATCACTCGATCTCGGCGCTCCATGCAAAAATCGATATCAAAATCTGGCATCGAGATGCGTTCAGGATTTAAAAATCGCTCGAACAGCAAATCATGTTGCAAAGGGTCCAATTCAGTAATGCCCAAAGCATAGGCGACCAAAGAGCCTGCTCCAGAACCACGGCCCGGTCCCACCGGAATTTTTTGCGACTTTGCCCATTGAATAAAATCGGCCACAATTAAAAAATATCCCGCAAAACCCATGCTGTTGATTACATCCAGCTCGCGCTGCAATCGTGCTCTATAAGGTGCCTGCGCCTCCAGGTCTTGAATATCACTCAACTGCAGTCTTCGATCTAAACCCTGCCTGGATTGCTGTTCAAAGTACTCCTCTAAGACCACAGCCTTAGGCAGTGGAAATTGCGGCAGAAAATTTTGGCCCAAGCTCAATTCCACGGTACAGCGTCGCGCAATCAAGACGGTATTTTCCAAAGCCTCCGGCACATCGGAAAACAATTGCAGCATTTCTTCTGAACTGCGGAAATACTGTTGATCACTGTAATGATGCGGTCGACTTTCATCTTCTAAAATTCGGCTCTGATGAATACACACTCGAGCCTCATGTGCCTCAAAATCATCGGAATTTAAAAAACGAACCTCGTTCGTGGCTACCACCGGTACTGAGTAATGCTCTGCTAACTGAATAGCTAGATTTAAATATTGCTCTTCGTGTTCACGCCCCGTACGTTGAAGCTCTATATAAAAACGATCTGGAAAAGCTTTGATCCAGCGCTGTAAATATGTTTTGGCCTCAGAGATCTTGTTTAACAAAAGTGCCTGGCCCACATCACTTTCTCGCCCACCCGACAATACAATCAAACCTTCACTGGCCTGAATTAACCATGACCACTCAATACCCGGCTGCCCATCAGCCTGGCCCTCTAAATAAGCCCGCGACAAAAGTCGTGTTAAGTTTCGATACCCTGCTTGATTCTGGCACAGCACAGTAATTTTATACCCTGTTTTTGCTTGCAAATCTCGAACCCGAAGATCAGCGCCCACAATAGGCTTGATACCGGACTCCAAGGCTTTTCGATAAAACTTAACTAAAGCAAATAAATTGCAGTGATCGGTCACGGCAACCGCAGGCATCTTATATTGAACGGCTTGATCGACAAGAGCATCGATACGCGTTAATCCATCCATTAAGGAATATTCAGTATGAACTTTAAGATGAACAAATGAAAATTGCATGCCTTAACCTGAAGTTGATCGAAACTGGTGTGACAAGAGACTACGTCGTTGATACTGCTCAATAGCCAAATCAATCAACTGCGTCAATAACTCCGTTAGCTGAATTCCACTGTCAGACCACATCATAGGATACATGCTAATTGAAGTAAAACCCGGAATAGTATTAATTTCATTAAAATAAACTTTATGCTCAGGTGAAATAAAAAAGTCAACGCGCGCCATGCCGCTACACTCTAAAGCTTTAAATACTTTAATAGAGCAAGTCTGCACTTCGGCTGCAAGCTTAGGCTCTAAATCTGCGTGAATAATTATACTAGCCCCTTTAGGATCAAGATACTTTGCTTCATAAGAATAAAACTCATGATGCACAATCAGCTCACCGGGCCACGTGGTTTTAGGTTTTAAATTACCTAAAACCGCACACTCGATTTCACGACCTGCAACCATCTCTTCGATAATTAATTTATCATCGTATTGAAAAGCAAGCTCTAAGGCCGCATCCAAAGTTTCTTCTGTTTTTACTTTAGTAATCCCCACCGAAGAGCCGAGACGTGCCGGCTTCACAAAACAAGGAAAACCTAAGTGCTCTTTAATGCGTTGATGCACAGCCTCACGGGGCTCGTTGAAATAAGCAATCACCCAATCGCAACTCAATACACCCGCATCTCGTGAAAGTTGCTTGGTTATAGCTTTATCCATGCACGCCGCAGAGCTTAAAACACCAGAACCCACATAGGGTTTATGGGCCATCTCCAACAAGCCCTGCATTAAACCATCTTCGCCATAAGTGCCATGCAGTATGGGAAAAATAACATCGCTGGAAAAACATTCTGCGCTGTGACGCAACATCCAAGTATCTTGCTCATCTCCCAAAAGTAAAGTCAGCTGCTGATCTGGGGAGCTCGATTTTAGCGCATCTATTTCCGCACTCAAAAAAGATTCTTTTTTCCACCAAAACCACTGGCCCTGCTGATTAATATAAATGACTTGAACTTCATAGCGAGCCGGATCTAAAGAAGAAACGATGGTTTTTGCAGAACGCACGGATATTTCATGTTCTGCTGACTGACCTCCACATAAGACGGCTACTTTAGTTAAATTCATTTTTATTCCTTTTATTGAAGAAGGCCAATTCGTGATCGAATGTGCAGGATTGCGCATTCGACCCATCGGCTTTGCCGATGACCCCGAGTCCTCGAGGGGCAAAGCACAAGGATGTGCTGCAGCAATTGCCCCTACAATTTTTTTATGCCTTTACAAATACAGACAATCGGTTTCGAACCGGTGCAAAACTACGACGATGACATTCAGCCACACCTAAGCGTTGCAAGGCGGATAAATGCATTTCTGTTCCATAGCCTTTGTGCTGTGCAAATCCATAACCCGGATAAAGTTCCTCATAGCGCTGCATTTCACGATCTCGGGTCACTTTGGCAATAATCGAAGCTGCACTGATGGAACCTACCGTTTCATCACCCCGAATCACCGCATAAGCGGGAATATTCAAACGAGGACAATGATTACCATCAATCAAAACACGGTCGGGTGAAAAAGCTAAATCTGCTACAGCACGCTTCATCGCCAAAAGGGTCGCTTGAAGAATATTCAACTCATCAATTTCAGCCACACTGCTTTGCCCCACCCCAACGGCCGAGGCATGGGCCATAATCTCGTGATAAAGCGCTTCACGCCGCGCGGCGCTCAGCTTCTTGGAATCCGCCAAACCCTGAATCATTCGCTCTGGATTTAAGATCACGGCTGCCGCGACCACAGGCCCTGCCAGGGGGCCTCTTCCCGCCTCATCCACACCCGCGACGTGCTCTGCCATAGGACTCAACTGAATCATCGCAATTCCCTGTTTTGCATGAGGAAGATCCCTAAAGATTGCCCAAGTCTATGAAAAATGTCAGTATAGCCACCACATTTTCCGTCCAAGGTTAACATGAAAAAATTAAAAACGGCAGTTGTTGGAGTGGGTTATCTTGGTAAATTTCACGCAGAAAAATACGCTCAACTCCCACACTCCGACCTAGTGGCCGTTTGTGACGCGGATGCCGCCCAAGCTGAGGCTATCGCCACACTCTATCAAGTCACCCCCACGACGGATTATCAAAGCCTTGTAGGCCAAGTGGAGGCCGTAAGCATTGCAGCCCCCACCCATTTACACCATGAATTAGCCTTATTTTTTCTACAACACGGTATTCACGTCCTGGTGGAAAAACCTATCGCCACGGATTCCAGGCAGGCAGCAGAATTGGTGAAGACCGCTCAGGAAAATAAACTCATCTTGCAGGTGGGCCATATTGAACGCTTCAATCCCTGCTTTAAGGCTTTGCAGACTCAACTGGAACATCCCCGCTTTATCGAAGCCATACGTTTAGCTCCTTTTAAAACGCGCGGCACCGATGTCGATGTGATTTTAGATGTGATGATTCATGATCTTGATTTAATTCATGCTCTGGTGCAAAAACCCATTAGGCACATAAGCGCAGCCGGCACTTCACTCATCACCTCCAGCATTGATGCTGCAGAAGTTTCACTGGAGTTTGAAAATGACCTTATAGCCACGCTCAAAGCAAGTCGCGTTCACGATAAAATACAACGTGAATTTAATGTCTATCAAGAAAAAAATTATTTAAGTCTCGATCTTCAGAGTAAAACCTTGAGCCGTTATTCAAAATCTAATAGCGACCCCCTCGCCTTAACCGTAGAAAAACATTCTATTGAAAACCGAGATGCGCTAAAAGATCAGATCGAGGCTTTTATCAACGCCGTACTAGGATTAGGGCCTATACTCGCCTCAGGAGCAGAAGGACAGCAAGCCTTAGAAACAGCGCTGCGCATCAGCGCGCTCATTCACAAGAGCCGCTCATGAGCCCAACGATACTGCTGATTGCAGGCGAGGCCTCTGGAGATCTTTTAGGGGCTGAGCTGATTCAAGCCATTCAGGCACAAAATTCAAATTTAACTCTAGAGTGCATGGGCGGCCCCCAGATGCAAAAAACGGGAGCTCGTGTGCTCATCGACTCCAGTGCATTGGCTGTAGTCGGACTCTGGGAGGTGATCACGCATTTTTTCAAACTTCGAAAAGCCTATGACCAAATCAAGCACTATTTAAAACAACAACGCCCTGCCCTGGTTATTTTAATCGACTACCCTGGTTTTAATTTACGTATTGCAAAAATCGCTCATCAGCTGGGTATTAAAGTATTATTTTATGTGAGCCCACAAATTTGGGCCTGGCGCTATCACCGCATTCACCACATTAAACAATATGTCGATCATATAGTGGTCTTTTTTGAATTTGAAAAAGCACTCTATGAATGCGAAAAAATTCCCGTCACTCTGGTTGCACATCCACTGCTTAAATTAACCCAAAGCCCAGTCGATAAAACGGCAGCATATCAAGCCTTAAAGCTGGATACCCAGCACCCCGTGATTGCGCTGCTGCCCGGCAGTCGTCAACAAGAAATTCGAACACTGCTGCGCCTCATGATTGCAGCCCAAACATTGATACAAGAACGTCTTCCAAGAGCGCAATTTCTGCTTCCACTGGCCTCAAGCCTATCGATGAATGATCTGCAACCTTATTTAAACAATACGATTCAAGTCACAACACGTCCCGCTTATGAAGTACTGGCCATCAGCCAAGCGGCTATTGTAGCCTCAGGAACGGCAACGCTGGAAGCCGCTTTAATGAAAACTCCGATGGTGATTGTGTACAAAGTATGGGGCTATACTCTAGCACGGCGATGGTTTATCAAAACGCCTTATATTGGCCTGTGCAATATTGCTGCCCAGCAAGAAATCGCCAAGGAACTGATTCAAGATGAGGCAAAACCTAAACTGATTGCAGAAGAAATACTGCGATTGATTGAAGACAGGCATTATCGCGAATCTACTTTAAAGCCTTTTGAGCAGGTTAAAGATCAGCTGGGGAGCGAAACCGCCGCCACAAAAGTTGCCCAATTGGCTCTGCTCATGCTATAATTTGCATGAAACTGTCGTTTTTCGACAGTATTGAGCAAAAAATATGGCTGATCCGCTGCAAATTCTCTCTCAAAACTGCCCCCACCCCTATTTAACCGAGGTGGAACTAGAGATTCTATTAGGGGGCACCCCAGACAGCCGTTATGGAAAGCTAAAACGCCTATTGGCGCAAAATAAACTTATTCGCCTTCGTCGAGGCCTATATACTTGGCCTGAAAAAGAAAAAAGCACTTTCAACGCGCATCCCTTTGAATTAGCACAACACATCTATGCTCCTTCCATGATCAGCCTTGAATCAGCCCTGAGCTTTCATCAGTTAATTCCAGAGAGTGTTTATGCTGTGACCAGCGTATGCACCCAACGCAGTACAGAATTCAATACTCCTTTGGGATTGTTTGCTTACAAACGAACCCCTCTTGAAAATTTCTACACAGAAAGCAAACTGATGATCGAGGATGAAACTCAATATTTTATGGCGAAACCATGGCGCGCTCTGTGTGATTATGTTTTTTGTTATAAAAAAGATTGGCGTGGGCTTCAGCCTTTATTTTCAAGTTTGCGAATCAACCCAGAAGACCTGCCCTCGCTAGAGAATGAAGAAGCTGAGCTTTTGGCCGAGTATTATCACAGCCAGCGTATTTCTCGATTTTTAAACGGGATAAAGAAAAAATGAGCATTTCTATTATTAAAGAACGATTATTGCATTATCAGTGCAAAACAATACTAGATCAAGAAAATGCGCTTAAAGAAATAGCTCAAGAAATTGCATTAATGGCGCTTTCTCGCGCTGGATTTTTTCGATATGCTGCCTTCCAAGGGGGAACCTGTCTTAGAATACTCTATGGGTTAGAGCGATTTTCAGAAGACTTAGACTTTGTTCTGGAATATGAAAATAAAAATTTTTACTGGTGTGATTATTTAAAAAACATGCAGGAAGAATTTGAGGCCTATGGATTTAGCCTAACATTAAAAAAACGATCAGGCTTGGATAATGCTGTTAAAACAACCTTTTTAAAAGCAAATTCCCAAGGAGGCCTGCTCCTTATAAAAGATAAACGAAGCAATAAACCAAAATTATGCATTAAATTAGAGGTAGATACCCACCCACCCCAAGGCTCTTCCTATCAATTAAAGTATTTAGATTTCCCTTTGGCTTATGGCATTAGAACACAAGATCTTCCCAGTTTATTTGCGGGAAAATGCCATGCTTTGCTTTGTCGACAGTATACCAAGGGGCGAGACTGGTATGATTTTATTTGGTATATCTCAAAAAAAACGTCTATCAACTTCACATTACTCAATAATGCCATCGCACAAGCAGGTCCCTGGTCTAAAGAACATATTGCTGTAGACAAAACTTGGTTCTTAAACAATTTAAAGCAAAAAATCATTAGCCTGGATTGGAATGCGGCCAAGCAAGACGTGGCGCGTTTTTTGAAAGCTAAGGAGTTGCCCACTCTAGAACTGTGGTCTACCGATTTTTTCTTGTCTCGCCTAGAAAAATTAGAACATTATTTAGCGGAAGCCCAACACCCAATCCAAACTATTCCCCCTCCCGATTCCTCATCGTAGGCCGAGCAATACCGCGAGTGCTTCTGTCGATCGCATCCAAGAGCAATTGAATTTCAGCGCAGCCTGACACCATTTTTTCAAGCTCGGCACGAGCCTCTGCCAATTTATTGCCTCGACGAAATAAAATTTTATAGGCATGACGAATATGCTCAACGGCACTTTCAGAAAATCCACGGCGCCGTAAACCAATGACATTAATGGAACGTGAAGTAGCAGGATCCCCCTTGGCCAATACAAAAGGCAAGACATCTTGTGCTACCCCAGAAAATCCTCCACAAAAACTGTGCGCACCCAAATAACAGAACTGATGCACCATGGTGCCGCCGCCTAAATTCGCATAGTCATCGACTTGGACATGACCTGCAATCGTCGCACCATTGGTAAAGACCACATGGTTAGCAATTCTGCAGTCATGTGCCACATGTGAATAGGCCATCAGATAATTGTGATTACCGATATGTGTAATACCATCCTCGCTGGAGCTGCCCCGACTAATGGTACAAAATTCACGGATGGTATTATGATCACCCATCACCAATCCCGTTTCTCGATCTTGGTAATGCACATCCTGAGGATCGTCTGCAATAGAAGCATAGGAGTGAATGTGATTGTGAGAACCTATTTTTGCATTTCGCTTGATAATAACGTGGGACTCAACGCAGGTCCCCTCACCAATCTCAACCTCGGGGCCAATAATGGTCCAGGGGCCAATGCTGGCAGTAGCTGCAATCTTAGCGGAAGGATCAACGATTGCGCGGGAATCAATCACCAGAGCGTTCTCTAATCATCATAAACTCTGCAGCACAAGCCAGCTCCCCCTCAACACTGGCTGTTCCTTTGAATTTCCATAAATCACGACGCGCTTTGAGCACTTCAATCTCTAAGCGCAATTGATCGCCAGGCTCAACCACTCGCTTAAAGCGAGCATGGTCGATACCCGCAAAGAAAAATACATTACTTTCTGAAAAGGTTTCACCCAGGCTTTCCAAGGTCAGCAAGCCCGAGGCCTGAGCCATGGCTTCTATGATCAAAACACCTGGCATCACCGGACGAAAAGGGAAATGTCCATTAAAAAAAGGTTCGTTAATAGTGACGTTTTTAATCGCTACAATAGACTTATTCAACTCACAGGAAATCACTCGATCTACCAAGAGAAAAGGGTAGCGATGTGGAAGGCGTTTTTTAATCTCATTAATATCCATCTTATTCACTCTTTTCTAAGGCTTTAAGGCGGTTCATTATATCATCCAACTGCAGGAAACGAATCAATAATTTCTTCCAAGTACGCGTCGGCAAGGCCGGAAAACCCGCCGTATAAGCCCCTGGCTCCGTCGTAGATTTCAATACCGTACTGGTTCCGGTAATCAGAGTGCCATCACACAACTCAATGTGTCCATTAATCGTCGAAGCCCCTCCAATCATACAGTGACGGCCAATCTTTACACTGCCCGCGATAGCGACACAACCTGCAATAACCGTATGTGCACCAATGCAAACATTGTGTGCCACCTGAATTAAATTATCGAGCTTAACGCCCTCCTCAATCACGGTATTACCCAGAGCCCCTCGATCCACACAGGTATTGGCCCCGATTTCAACATCATCACCAATCACAACCGAACCCAATTGTGGGATTTTTAACCAAGTATTTTCCGGTGTTCGAGCCATACCAAAACCATCAGCCCCAATCACCACACCACTGTGTAAAATGACTCGGGAACCCAACTGAACTCTTTCTCCAAGATTCACCTGAGGATACAAATGACAGTCCTCACCGATGCGAACATCATCTGCAATCACCACACCCGCTTCAATAACAGAGCCTTTACCCATCGTGACGCGCTCACCCACAACACACATCGCCCCAATGCTCACACCCTCCGCTAAAGTAACTGAGGCAGCCAGCACCGCAGTAGCATGAATCCCAGGTTTAGGTTTAGAGGAGCGCACAAAAAGCTGCGCGAGTTTGGCATAGGCTAAATGGGGGTCTGTAGAAATCAAGGCAGCGCCGGGGCAGTCTTTTAGATGTTCTTCTTTTAAAACAACCGCACTGGCTTGGGTGTGTGCTAATTCAGCTTGATGTTCAGAGCCACTTAAAAAACTAATTTGCCCCGCGCGCGCATCGCCTAAGCTGGCCATGCCCGTGATAACGCAGGCTCCATCACCATGAAGCCTGGCATCTAAACGCACAGCCAGTTCAGAAAGCGTATAGGTATTAGCCATAAAGCTTTTTTACTTCAATTCACTCAATACTTGTGGGGTAATGTTTAATTTACTATTGGAATACAATAAATCATTCATCGGCATCACAAAATCATAGCCTTCTTTTGCAGCTATTTTGGAAACAACGCCGCTGACTTGATCCATAAATTTTTTCATGGCTTCATTTTGCGCAGCATATAAAGCTTGCTGGAAATTCATTTGCTCTTCACGCAACTTAGCGCCCTGTTGTTCAATTTTTTGCGCCATAACTTGACCATCTTTTGCATTCATGACCGCTTTATCGCGTTCAAATTTCTTAATATCGGCCTGCAGAGTATTACTGGATTTCAGTATAGCGTCTTTTCGAGAAGCGAATTGTTTTTGCAAAGAGCTATTAATATTCTTAACCTGTGAGGCTTCTGTAAATATCTTTTTCATATCCACAAAAGCATAACCACCCGCCAAGGCGGATAAAGACCAAATCATGGCCACTGTTGACACTAAGAGCACCGTTAAACGTTTCATTGACTTTCTCCTGTTGATTAAAAAATGACGATCATGGTAGCACAAATCCCTCAAAAGAATATGCACTATATACTGGCCCCCAAAGAGAAGGCAATCAGAGTTGTATCATCGCCTGCCTGCCTATTCAGTGGGAAGCCCAAACTCACCCCCAACATTCCCATGGGAGAATTCCAAATCAGATTCACACCTGTGGAGTAACGTAACTGGCCTGTTGCAAATTGATTTTGAAAGACGCTACCCCCATCGATAAAAAGAGAGGTACGCACCGACTCATTAATAAATTCTGGTAAAATTAAATTAGCGCCCGCTACAGCCAGGACATTACCACCCGTTGCGTTACCGTTTTGATCTTTAGGGCCCAAAGTATTGGCCTCAAAGAAGGGAACGGTATCATAGCCACCTGCATAGAAATTCTTGAAGAAAGGCAGTTCATTTACGTTACCGTAACCATTACCATAACCCAGCAGGCTGTGCAGCTGCATAATAAAAGAAGCTTTTTGAGTCAGTGGATAATACCAATTGTTACTAAAACTGGCTGTGTAATAACCCAAGCTGGTGTTCAGGAGCGGAACCCCGGCCTCTAAACCCAAAATTTGATGATAGCCTGTTGTGGGAAAAATAATGCGGTCATAACTACTATACGTCCACCCTGCCCTTAGGGGGAAAAGATCAAACTCACTGCCATGCTGATTGATGAAATTTAAATTGTCCGTGCTGGTCGAAGAAGTCGTTACGATTTGATCATGATTATAACCATAACCAAAGTTAAAATTCGTATACTCCGAAACAGGCATACTGTAAAAAACATTTAAGCCATAACTATTCATCGTATAGGGCGTTAAATTAACTCGACCCGGATAAGTATTCGAATAATACACCTGAAAGCCACGACTAATACCACTCAGGGTATAGTAAGGATTATCATAAGTGATATTATAAAAATTACTAAGGGCGCTGCGCTGAAATCCAGCCGCAACCAACTTACCCGTTCCCATAAAATTGGGCTCACTGATATCTGCTCCGTATAAAAATCCTTCCGTATCCGAATAGCCGCCCTTAACGCTCGCACGCCCCGCACGAACCTCTTTAACATGATAATTTAAATCCACTTGATCATTCGAACCCGCAACAGGCTCTGAAACGGCCTCAATATCTTTTAGATAAGGCAAATTAGCAAGCCGCCGCTTAGTTTCTTCAATTTTAGACAAGGAATAGACGCTGGCCTCAAATTGACGAAATTCTCGGCGTATCACCGTACTTTGTGTGTGATCATTTCCCACAATATTAATGCGTCGCACATATACGCGCTTGCCCTGATTAATCACATACTTCAAAAAAACCGTATGATCATTATCATTAATCACCGGAACGGCATCGACGGTAGGAAAGGCATAACCTTTATCGGCCAAATAGTTGGTAATAGAGTCGTTTACCGCTACGATTGCTTTGCGTGAAAAAATCTCACCCTTCTTAAGGGTGATGAGGGAGCGAATTTTTTCATCATTACCCAAGGTGTTTTCCGATAAATCAAAACCGCTGATTCTGTAAACATCTCCCTCATCAACACCGATGGTAATATAAACCGATTTATTGTCCTGGGTCGTTGATACCTTTTTTGAAACAATTCGAAAACGAATATAACCGTGATTCATGTAGTAGTCGGTTAATTTTTGCAAATCCTGATCCAACTGCACATCGGAATAATAATCATCATGCGTAATTAAAGTTAGTAGGTTGGAGGTTGTTAGCTTGAAATTGGCCAATAACTGTGACTGACCAAAAGACTGATTGCCCACAATTAAAATTTTCTTGATTTTAAGGGCAGAGCCCTCATGAATATCGACCACGACCTCAACTCGATTACGTGCTTCTTGATTCACCTTAGTAGTGATAGTGACCTCTCGATAACCTAAATTTAAATAAGCCTGACGCAAACCTTCAACGATGCCATTCAGTTTAGCGCTATCATAAATAGCACCATTCACAACGCCGGCGGATTTTAAAACCTCATCGACTTTGGATTTATCAATTTTTTTATTACCTGAAACCCGAATATTGCCGATGATGGCTCGCTCTTGAACAATGACAATCAAGGTATTGTCTTCACGCTCCAACTGCACATTGCTGAAAAATCCGGTGTCATAGAGTGCCTTAATGATGCTGGCGCTCTCAGCCCCATCAAATGACTGACCTTCTTTGACAGGAAGATAACTTAAGACTGTCGATAAAGGAACGCGTTGCAAGCCGCGAACATCAATATGTTCCACCGTAAAGCTGCTGGCTGAAAATGCCTCTACACAAAACAGGAGTGTTATGAACAACAATAATTGTCTCAATACATTCATAGAAAAAGAACAACCTAAGTGGGGTGGGCTATCAGAGCGGGGCATTATAACCTAGCTTTCTGACAATGGGTATTGAAAATCTTCAGAACGAATTGCCTCATAAAAAATGTTACCGAAGGGGGTATAAATAAGGATCGTTGCCTCAGAATGGAATGTTACCAAGCTGAGGGGCAAAAACGATGGGGAAAAATGGGAAACAGGGGTATCTTGAACGT
>JAKFXE010000122.1 GCA_021731545.1 Coxiellaceae bacterium | reverse complement strand
CGCTTCTTTTTGAAAGTGGCTAAAGTCAAAGTTGCTAAGATCTATCTTTTCGTTTGTCATGCTCAGTTCTCCTGTTGTTGGCAATAACGCCATTATAGAAAACTGACACAGTTATTTAAACACTACCAAAACTCATTTTGTGTTGCCAAATAAAATTGAACTTCTTCATATCAAGGACGGCACCCGCTCCTCTCCAATGGACCCCAACACACTCAACAACACCCCAAATTGAGCAAATAAGTACCTTGAGGACGACAGATGACATCAAGCAAGCAATTATGTAGTATTACATCATTACAAATGGGAGACCTATCTATGAATCAAGATGGCTGGAATTGCTTTCTAGAACTTTGTTTATCAACTCAAGATAAAAAATTGCTCTCTTCAATATTCACTCTCATCTTGACCGCCGAGGAAAGAGAAAGTGTGGCAACTCGCTGCTTGATTGTAAAAGAATTATTAGCCGAAAAGAAGTCTCAGCGTCAAATTTCAAAAGATTTACATGTTTGCATTGCAAAGATCACTCGTGGCTCAAACGAGCTAAAAACAATATCATCAAAATTAACCCTTTTTCTAAAAGAACATCTGAGCTTAAGGGGGCGTACGTAATTTGTCATATATGGACACTCGCTCGATGCTCCAACAAATTGCGCACGTCCTATTAAGTTTTGCACTTCCCGCACCGCCTTTCCATAATGGCCGAGTGTTCTGGTCAAGTAAAAGTAGACACCTCAGTTAAGAGAAATCGATTTTCAAACTGCATAGGGCTGAGATAGCCCAATGTTGAATGCAACCGTTTACGGTTATAAAAAATTTCAATGTACTGAATGACGTCGGCTTTTGCTTCCTCCCGTGTTGCGTAAGTGACTCCATCTGTCCATTCTGATTTTAAGCTACCCCAGAAACGCTCCATAACGCTATTATTCCAACAATTCCCCTTACGACTCATGCTCACGATCATACCAGCCTCTTTAAGTGTTTCCTGGTAATGATGGCTTGCATACTGTACTCCTCGGTCAGAATGATGCAGCAACCCAGGCTCAGGTCTACGCCGGTACAAAGCCATTTGCAAGGCATCGCTGACCAAGCTTTCTCGCATATGATTGTTAGTGCTCCAACCCACCATTCGACGAGAAAATAAATCCACTACCGCCGCTACATAAAGCCAGCCCTCCAGCGTCCACAAACAGGTGATGTCCGTTACCCAGGCCCGATTGGGTTTAGCCACACCAAACGCTCGATTTAAAATATTTTTAGCAACCGATAATCGATGACGGCTATCCGTTGTCACACGATATCGACGTCGCTGCTTACACTCAATACCCGCTTTACGCATTAAGCTTCGAGCGGCATGGCGACCAACCTGATAACCCTTGATTTTCAGGTTGTTAGCCATACTCCGACTGCCATAACTGTTTTTACTTTCGATCGCTAACGCTTTAACTTCAACCAACAGCTTCATCTCTAATTTGTCCTTGAGGCTTTGGCCTGCCTGTATGTGTTTGTAATAACCACTACGACTCACCTTCATCACCTCACATAATAAAATTATAGAATAAGCCTTCTGCTGCTCTCGAATAAACTCATATCTCAGTTTGGCTCGTTGGCAAAGAAGGCCGCCGCCTTTTTTAAAATTTCACGCTCCAGCTTTAGGCGTTTAACTTCTTTACGTAATTGATCCAATTCTTTTTGCTCAGCACTCACTGCCAGCTTCTCCTTCCCGAGGATGGATTTTCTTCCTAGCTCCGACACCCAGCGATTCATATTCACGTGGTTAACGCCCAAACTTCTTGACGCTTCAGCCTGGCTATAGCCCTGCTCAGTAACCAGCTTGACAGCCTCTGCTTTAAATTCTGGCGTATATTTTGTTCTTTTAATGACCATTTCGACACTCCTGTTAAGTTATAAAGCTTACTTTATCTCTTAACTTTTGTGTCTACTTTAATTAGACCAGAGCATTTTCTGACCTGCAAAAAGAATAAAGAAAGCACAGGAGCAAGAGCGTTGGTGTGTAAATGGGGAATGGATGAATTAGCACTTTCTTCTACTCAGCTTGCCAAGTATTTGGCTATCTCACGGCAAGCTGTTATGCGGGCTGCAGAACGAGGTCGAAAGTACTGCTCTGAGCACCGCTTATCTCCAGAGGAGGAATAAGCCATTCAAGTAAGTTGACAAGTTACGTACGTCCCCTTATGTTTCGCCTGACACTGTATTTTGCACTGGACTATGCCACAAAAAGTTAGTATATTTTGTGGCAAGGAGATATCTCAATGACAGCAAAATCCATTGTAAATAAAGTAAAAAGTAGGGTTATTGGACATGGAAGGGGCTGGTGCTTTACTTCGAAGGATTTTCTTGACCTAGACAGCAATACCGGCGTACGAAGCGCCCTATCACGCCTCCAAAAAGATAAGCTTATTCGACGGCTTGCCCAGTGTATCTATGACTACCCTCGCCAACATCCAGCGTTAGGCATCCTCCCTCCAAAACCAGAAGAAATTGCAAAAGCGATTTCGGAAAAAAATGCGATTCAGGTTCAACCCGGAGGCGCATATGCCGCAAATCTTATCGGCTTATCAGAACAAGTGCCTGGACGCATTGTATTTTTAACGAACGGTCCATCAAAAAAAATAAAAATAGGAAAGCAAGAAATTTTATTCAGGACAACAACAGAAAAAAATATGTATCCCGCGGGTACTAAAATTGGCCTCGTAATTCAGGCATTTAGAAATCTAGGAAAAGAAAATATCGACGCTATTGCCCGATCCAGAACACAAAAATTTCTTGTCGGCATTAGTCAAAATGAGCTCATTAAAAATTTAAAATATGCACCGCAATGGATTCGAACACTTATTTTCACCATTATGGATGTTACACCGTGACTAAATTACACCTGCTCTCTATCATAGAACGCGAACCATTTTTTGATGTGACCGCAGAAGAGTCAGGAATTCCATTTGAAATCATTGAAAAAGATTTCTGGGTAGTATGGACACTAGAAAAACTGTTTTCACTTCCTGATCTGAAGAATCACCTTACGTTCAAAGGAGGAACTTCACTGTCAAAAGTTTATGGCATCATTCAACGGTTTTCTGAGGATATTGACCTTTCCATTGAAAAAGAATTTTTTGGCTTTGACAAAGCTCATGATCCCGAGAGCGCCACCTCAAAGAAAAAGCAACGAACAATGTTAAATAATCTTTCCATGGCATGCTCTCAGTACGTCCAAAATGATCTTGTTGCTCTACTTAGGACTGCTATAGCGAAAGAGCTAAAAACTTCTGAAGGCTGGTATCTTGAAATAGACACTGAAGACCCAGACCGCCAAACACTGCAATTTGGATACCCTCGCCTTATAGAAAAAAATGGATATATTCGCCCCTCAGTAAAAATTGAATTGGGCGCACGCTCAGAACATTGGCCGGTCAGCAAACATAAAATCCAAAGCTATACAAAGACCATACTTAAAGAGAAAATCAATGAACCTGAAATTTGGGTTAAAGTTCTCGATGCTAAACGTACCTTTTGGGAAAAGGCAACCATCCTGCATCAATATGCACATCTACCACAGGATAAAAAACTTCCACCACGGATTTCCAGGCACTTTTACGATTTCTTCTGCCTTTTAAATTCAGAGGTCAAGAACAGTGCTATTGCCGAGCACACACTTTTAGACAGGGTTGCAGCTCATAAAAGTATCTACTTCGCCTCGGCCTGGGCAAACTATAACACCGCTCGCAAAGGCAGCTTAAAGCTATCACCACCCACGATCCTTCTTGAAGGTCTGGAGAAAGATTTTAGCTTGATGAAGGATATGTTCTTTGGAAGCATCCCAAAGTGGAACCAAATATTAGAAGCAATCAACGCATTTGAAACAGCCTTTAATAAAAAATCTTAAAGCGGTCGTCAGTGTCAGGCACTTACAAAAAATAGAGGGGGCGTATCTGAGTTGCAAACTTCCTGAGCGAACAAGTTAAGAACTTACATACCCCCCCCTATGCCCTACTTATTGCCTGTAAGTGCCCCAAGAGTGTCCCGTGAGGAAATAGGTTCTTGATGCTTTATTGTCTAACTCATTGATTTTATTGGTGGGCCGTGCAGGGGTCGAACCTGCGACCAATTGATTAAGAGTCAACTGCTCTACCAGCTGAGCTAACGGCCCAAAGTGTGGTGGTTGCCATCCTGGCGCGAGATCAATTTCTAAATTAACCCCTGCCTGAGCATCCTTGCTCAGGCGTTCGTCGGATGAATGCTTTCGCATTCATCCTGCAGCCGACTCACCCAGCTGAGCTAACGGCCCAAAGTGCGGTGGTTGCCATCCTGGCGCGAGATCAATTTCTAAATTAACCCCTGCCTGAGCATCCTTGCTCAGGCGTTCGTCAGTGTCAGGTAGGTGTCTGACACCTACCTGACACCGCTTTGAAAAGAAGCGGGCATTATAACCATAAACATTCGTGGCGCAAACTTAATTAAGACAACAGCTTACAAAAACGCCGGGGCCAAGATAGCTGTCTGACACCTAGCTCGGCCCGACTTGGAAAAAACAGGCAGCTAGCGCGGACTATTCTCCCTCGCTTTATTCTCTTCACCTTGCGATAAAGATTTTTTCCGTTCAAACACCTCCAAAGCCAACTCCGCTGCTTTTAATCGCTTTCGGGTATTTTCTAATGCAATCACAATTCCATGCACTGCAAAAGTGGAATAACGCGTTGGATCTACCGATTTCCACAAACTTCGGTCAGTCTCCGCCCCTAGAAGGTTATGCTCTGGGCTTCCCCACTCCTTACCCGAACATTCTATAACTGTGGTACTGTAAGCACCCACCGGCGTAAAAAGTTTAACTCCCTTAGGGTTTTTGGGATCCGTACGCTGAGTGGTAACTTCCGCAGCTTTGTCACCATGATTGGTCACAACCCATGCTTTGTGCGACTCTGGGCATGGAGAAAAATAAATTTCTTCAACTCTGGGAAAATAATGCTCTCGTTTTGAAAAAAAATCATCAATGCCTGACTTAGCTTTTGGCGGTGGTGGGACATGGGAATTTCTAGACATGACTTAACTCCTCTCGTTAGGGTAAAAAAAATAGGTCCAAGATACCACTTAAAACTCTTATACAGAAAAGAGCTTCATGCCCTATTTTATCCAAAGCAATTGGGGTGAACGACGGGGATTGAACCCGCGACAACCGGAATCACAATCCGGGGCTCTACCAGCTGAGCTACGTCCACCATGGTTAAGCGTTTAAAAAATTGGTGCGCCTGGCAGGATTTGAACCTGCTACCCCCGGCTTAGAAGGCCGGTGCTCTATCCAAATGAGCTACAGGCGCAAACCCGAGCGATGGCGGCGCCACCTTAATTAAAAGCGGGCAGGCACAAGGCCTGCCCCTACATTCATACATATTGGTCGGGGTAGAGGGATTCGAACCCCCGACATTCTGCTCCCAAAGCAGACGCGCTACCAGGCTGCGCTATACCCCGACGTGAAGGGGGATGATACTTGGGGCTTATCACTGCGTCAATTGTTGATTCTTAAGGCATAGCCCTTTAAAGTGGGACTTTCCTCGACTCTTATAAGGCCTTTAAATATGGATTCTTTACGCAGCACGATTGAAACGGCTTTTCAAAATCGCGATCAGTATTCACCCAACAACACACCTCTCACACTTCGCGAAGCCGTGATGCAGGTCATCGAAGAACTGGACAAAGGCAGTCTGCGCATCGCCTCTAATGAAAACGGCACAGAATGGGTTGTACACGAATGGCTAAAGCAAGCCATTTTATTATTCTTTAAGATTAATACGAATCGACCTATAGAAGGTGGCTTTACCCAATACTACGATAAAGTACCTTTGAAATTTGCAGATTATGATCCTGATGCTTTTATGAAAAGCGGCATTCGCGTTGTGCCTCCCGCCACCGTTCGTCAAGGCGCGTATATCGCACCGAATACTATTTTAATGCCGAGCTATGTCAACATAGGCGCTTATATAGATTCCGGCACTATGGTGGACACTTGGGCGACCGTGGGCTCCTGTGCACAAATTGGAAAGAATGTGCATCTTTCGGGCGGAGTTGGAATTGGTGGTGTCTTAGAACCCTTGCAAGCCAAACCCACCATCATTGAAGACGATTGCTTTATCGGCGCGCGCTCTGAAATTGTAGAAGGTGTGATTGTTGAAAAAGGTTCCGTCATTTCCATGGGCGTTTTTATTGGACAAAGCACTCCCATTTATAATCGCCACACCCAAGAAACTATTTACGGAAAAATACCCGCAGGCAGCGTGGTAATTCCTGGAAGCCTACCTTCTAAAGACGGTCTCTATGCGCGCTATGCCGCCATTATTGTAAAACAAGTCGATGAAAAAACGCGCAGCAAAACTTCACTCAATGAATTACTACGAGATGTAGAATGAGTAGCGTCGTTGACTTAGCTCAACAACTCATTGCCTGCCCTTCCATTACACCTGAAGACGCGGGTTGTCAGGCGATTTTAATGGAACGCTTAAAAAAATTGGGCTTTTCGATAACACCACTGCACTTTGGAAAAGTGCATAATTTCTGGGCGCAATGGGGTACTCAACAACCGCTAGTAGTCTTTGCGGGTCACACCGATGTCGTCCCCACAGGCGATGAATCCCTGTGGAGCACGCCCCCTTTTGGCGCTGTTATTAAAGATACTGATCTGTATGGTCGTGGCGCGGCGGATATGAAAGGCAGTTTGGCCTGCATGGTACTCGCCTGCGAGCAATTGATTGCAGAACATTCCGATTTTCAGGGCTCTCTCGGATTTTTAATCACCGGTGATGAAGAAGGCCCCTCCATGGATGGAACGGCCAAAGTGATGGACTACCTGAAGCAACACAACATCAAAATGGATTATTGCCTTGTAGGGGAACCCAGCAGCGTTAAACAACTCGGAGATACTTTAAAAATAGGTCGGCGCGGTTCATTGAATGGAAAATTAACGGTTCATGGCATTCAAGGCCATATTGCCTATCCTGAAAAAGCGGACAATCCTATTCCCAAAACACTTCAGGTTCTAGACACGCTGTGCAAAACAACTTGGGATCAAGGCAGCGAATTTTTTCCACCCACATCGTTTCAAATTTCCAATATTCACGCAGGCACAGGTGCCAGCAATGTCATTCCAGAATCCATGGTCGCCTTATTTAACTGGCGTTTTTCGGATGCCATCACAGCTGAGAGTATTCAAAAAACTGTGCATCGTGTATTAGATGAAGCAAAGCTTAAGTATGAACTTGTCTGGGCAAACAGCGGTCCTGCTTTTTTGACACAAAGCAAACATTTAATTAAAGTATGCTCCGATGCGATTCAAGCAGAGTGTGGTATTCTTCCGGAGCTCAGCACCAGCGGCGGTACTTCGGATGCACGCTTTATCGCACCGACCGGTTGTGAGGTTGTGGAACTCGGACCCATCAATCAAAGCATTCATCAAGTCGATGAATGCATTGCCCTAAAGGACTTAGCACAATTAACAAAGCTTTATTTAAGGATTTTAAAAGCATTGCTTGTGGAGAAATAAGGTGCGTGAAACAACACAAAATCATTCAGCTTTTTTTAGCAAGTCCCCGGATTTAACTTCATTAAAAACAAAAATTGCTGAGTTCGTACTCAGCAAAACAGAAAATACTGATCTTGCTAATGCGTTGGCCGAAGAGCTAAGTCTCCAACTCTATCAATCGGTCCTCAACAAGCACTTAACACTACTCAAAACCCAGAAAATAGAGCTTGAACCCTCCTTTAAGCTTGATACACTGGCCACAGAATCTAATTTAAATAGGCTTTTGGTGGGAATTCCACGCTTTGCCGGACTAGGAAAAATAGAAAGTTGTATGCAAATCAGAGAGGGTGTTTTTTATAAGATTCATATAGATCCAAAAAGTGGGGAGACCCGCCTCGAATTCACAGAACCCGAAACTTCTTTTTCATCCCACAAAACTCGATTGCCTTAAAGACCTTGACGACCCGCATCCTTTCTCGGATGTTGAGCCATATAGTGCATCACCGCATCGACTAAAAATCCCGAGCGATCATTACCGCAGTGATACACATACTGATCAATTTGCTTCAAAAAACTCTGAGGCAAACTGATATCTGCTTGCGTAACTTTTTTTGAAATTTTAGAAAAATCCACTTCAACCATCGCTAACATAGCATCCTTAAAATCAGCTTGATCTAAATGCTGATCAATGGATTTTTTGGGGGGGAGTTCCTGATTATCCATGAGCAAGGCTTCCAAGTGACACTCAATGGCTTCATGAGCATTCTGAATAGCCTCTTCGATACTGCCAGCTGTAGAAAAACAACCCGGCAAATCTGGGATGGTCACTCCATAATCGCTGTGTTCATCTTTATGAATAAAAATAGGATATTGCATTGTTAGCACTCTCTTTACTTCAATCCAGCTTGTCTTAAAATACTCAACTCTGTCTTTAACGGCAAATCTTTTTTAGGGTGAGGAATGGTAACCCTACCCTTTTTATTCGGGTGCTTATAGTGACAATGGCTGCCTTTCTGAGAGTGTAACACCCACCCATCCAGCACCAATAATTTAATAAGCTCTCTACTATTCATGAGGGGCATGATAAGGAGCTCGTACACCCTAAAACAATACCGTAATAATTACCAGCCATAAAACAAGGCTGCTCGGTATTACAGTCGCCATTGTACTGATTTTAAATCTAGGCTAAGCTTGCCGGCCTTCGCTGAAGGAGAGATGTCCGAGTGGCTTAAGGAGCACGCCTGGAAAGTGTGTGTACGCTAACCCCGTACCGAGGGTTCGAATCCCTCTCTCTCCGCCATTGAGTTTAGTACCGCGTTGGTTGTCCATCGGTCCCCGCGCAGCGAGCGCTTGTGAACCCCGCCAGGTCCGGAAGGAAGCAACGGTAGCAAAACGCTTGGGTGCCGCGGTGTGGCTGGTGGATAGCCACTTTTTGGGATAGCTCTACTACCCTATTGGCATCGTGGATGTTAAGATCTGCCCTTGCTTAAATCCCAGGAAAATACATGACGCATCAAGCACTCGCCCGAAAATGGCGACCCCATGGTTTCAAGGAAGTTGTCGCTCAAGAGCCCATCGTACAAGCCCTCAGCAATGCGCTCAATCAACAGCACTTGCATCATGCTTATCTTTTCACAGGAACACGTGGGGTGGGCAAAACGACTCTCGCACGCATTCTGGCCAAGTGCCTGAACTGTGAAATGAAGATCAGCTCGGAGCCCTGCGGCCAATGCGATGCCTGCACTGAAATTGATGCCGGTCGTTTTATCGACTTGATTGAAGTCGATGCGGCTTCTCGCACCAAAGTCGAAGACACGCGTGAGCTTTTAGACAATGTGCAATATGCTCCGACTAAAGGCCGCTTCAAGGTTTATCTCATCGATGAAGTGCACATGCTCTCCGGACACAGCTTTAATGCGCTGTTAAAAACTTTAGAAGAGCCCCCCGAACATGTGAAATTTTTATTAGCCACCACAGATCCGCAACGCTTACCCGCCACTGTGCTGTCACGTTGCTTGCAATTTCATTTACTGCCGATGCCACAGGAGCAGATTGCACAACATCTGCAGTTTATTTTGAAGCAGGAAAATATTTCCAGCGAAACTGCTGCCACTCAACTCTTAACCAAATCCGCCGATGGCAGTATGCGCGATGCCCTAAGCTTGTTGGATCAGGCCATTGCTTTTGGTAATGGGCGCGTCAATGCCGCTGATGTAAGAGCCATGCTGGGCAGCATCGATGATCAACAGCTCTTAATACTGTTGGAAGCCTTAGCCCGAAAAGAAGCCAATGCCGTATTGGAATGCATTGCTGAACTCGCTCGCCTAGGTAATGATTTTAAACAAGCACTGGCTGAACTTTTAGAGCTCTTTCACCATATGGCTGTTTTACACTTTGTGCCACACTATGAAGTGGCACAACCCAACTTACAGGCATTAGCCAAACAATTTACACCCGAAGAAGTGCAATTATATTATCAAATCGGATTGATGGGTCAGCGTGACTTAAGTTTGGCCCCCTCCCCACGCGCTGGTTTTGAAATGACCTTACTGCGCATGTTAGCCTTTCAGCCAATTCAGGCAGAACCTATAAAGACGCGGAACACTCATCCTCAAAAAACATCGGCGGCCCCTGTCGAAAAAATTCAAACTCAACCCATTAAAATGGCTGCCAGTGCGAATGCTTCAAATTGGTCTGAACTTTTAGCCGCCCTTCAGCTTAGCGCGCCTACGCTCGCACTGGCACAACACTGCAGCTTAAAATCCATGAATGAAACACATGCAGAGCTGCTGCTTCATCCCAAACATGCTCCTTTGATGAATCCAAAGCACAATCAGCGCCTGAATGAGGCACTCAGTTTACACTTTAAGCGCCCTATCCATGTTACGATTGAGTTGGCCTCAAACCATGCAGATTCAACACCCGCACAAATCCAAGAAATACAAGAAAAGGCTAGACAAGAGGCGGCGGAGCAGGCTATTAATAACAACCATAAGGTTCAACACATTATTCAAGCCTTTGACGCAACGGTTTTGAAAGACAGTGTTGCACCTGCTGATCATTAAACTAAAGAGGAGTGAGATCTAAAATGGCCGATCAAGAAGACGAGTTGCTGGCGGGTATCAAAAATAGCATCCTGGATATGCAATCTCAAATGCAAAACACCTATGCTGATTTATCGGATATTAAACTGGTGGGCGAATCTCACGACAAAACCGTTAAAATTATCATGACAGCCACTTATGCTTTTGATGATATCGAGTTTGATGAAAAAGCCTTACTCGGTGGCATTAAAGAGTTTAAATGGCGCGTGCGTGAAGCCTGGAAAGAACTCAGTGAAAAAATTCAAGAAGTCACTCAAAACAAAACCCTTGAATTATTGCAAGGCATGAATATCCCGGATGATATTAAAAAACTCTCCGGAGAAAATACGGAAGGACAATAGCACGCGTGTTTAGCCCACTCATCAAGCAACTCATCGAAGCCTTTCGCTGCCTGCCTGGAGTGGGCCCAAAATCCGCTCAACGCATGGCTTTTCAGTTACTTTCTGAGCAGGGCAAACCCCAAGGTCGTGTCTTAGCTCAAGCACTACAGGAGGCGATGAGCCAGGTAGGTTTCTGTCAAGATTGCCGCATTTATACCGAACAATCTTTATGTGAGCTTTGCAGCAACCCACGCCGCAATCGTGCTCTGCTATGCGTGGTAGAAACACCGGCGGATGTGATGGCCATTGAACAATGCAATAGTTTTCAAGGCCTGTATTTTGTGTTGCAAGGGCATCTTTCTCCCTTAGATGGCATTGGCCCTAAAGACATCGGTATTTTTGAATTACTCAAGCGTTTAGAATCCGGCGAAGTTAAAGAACTGATTTTAGCGACCAATGCCACCGCAGAAGGTGAAGCTACAGCACACTACATTACCCATCATCTCAACAATAAAGCATTAAAATGTTCACGCATCGCGCATGGCGTACCCCTAGGTGGAGAATTAGAATATTTAGACGGCGGCACCTTAAGTCACGCTTTTTTATCACGCATTGCCATTGAAACACATTAACGAGGAGCTAAGACCATGGGTGCTTTTGATATGATGAATCTGATGAAAAATGCTAAAAAAATGCAAGAGATGATGGAGCAACAACAAGCTGAATTGGCCAAAGTGGAAGTAATCGGTGAATCCGGTGCGGGTGCCGTTACATTAAAAATGAATGCCCAATTTCAAGCCCTGAGCTTGGAAATTGACCCAGCTTTTGCCGAGGAATCCCCTGAAATCTTGCATGACTTAATTCTGGCCGCCATCAATCATGCCACCCGCCAAATTCAAACCCTAACCCGAGAAAAAATGATGGATGCTGGCAAGCTCTTGGGTGGAAATTTGGGGGGATTGGGGGATTTGTTGAAGTGATTTAAGGGCACCTCTATTTATTCAAAATTTTTGATTTTTATTTTGGAGTCAGGCACCGCAACACATTAAATCAATGGGTTAAAATCTTTTTCAGCGGAGCCAGACACCAAAATAGGGGGATTAGGGGATTTGTTGAAGTGATTTAAGAATTTCCTAATAATTAGGCACTACACTGGATATATAGAATCAAGAGAGGCCTATTATGCCTGGTAAAACACCTACACTAGAGGACTTGCAAAAAGACCTGCTTAAAACAACCTGGCGGGGCCAAGACTCCTCTGTACGGACTGTCGTCACAGAAGCTGGCAGCTCTCAAATTCCGACGGACGCCCTCACTATAGCCGAGCTGCCCACTCCCTCCACAGGTGCTCAAGCTATGCCCGTGGAGCCTAAGGTTATTAAAGCTCCTGTATACCCTTCCGTCACAATTATTCAGAAGCAAGAAGCAGGCCTCAACACAGCCCCCACCGACCTAAAAAGTGATTACAAAATTCGTATGCTACAGTTTGCGCGCGCAGCGATATTCGCTCTGGATTATCAAAAGCTTGAACTGCCTGCAGGCGAAAAGGAAGACAGGAAAAATGAAATCGAAGACACAACTAAAGCTTTTTTAGATTATTTAGAAGAAAAAAATTCCCATGGAAGCTTCAGGCTTTCCGATAAAGCTCTTCGCACAGAGTGTAATACTTTTTTCTCACTCTTAGCCCAAAAGCTTGATCCCAGCCTCAGCCCTAAAAAGGCAGAAAAGCAACTCTCACAAGCTGAGCAGCTTTTAACCTGGCATGAGGGACGCATTCAGCAAAAGAATATCTCCTATATTACTGCCCATGGGAAAACGCTTGAAATTACGCGCACAGAAGAAGCTGTACGGGGTTTAACGGAGGAGCAAAAACAAGCGTTTTTGAATCGCGACGATAAAATTTGGTACAAAACCCTTTCTCCTCTACTGAAGGCTTATATTGATCAACATACAGACGCTGCAGTGAAGGACGGTAATTGGTCTGCGCTAGAGCGGCCCATTCCCGCCACCTTACGCGGAATCCCGGGCCTGGCTAATTTTGTACGCAGTACGACTAGCATTACAGATCTTACCAACCCAACGGCTCCAAAAACTCTATGCACACACTCCACTTATCACAGCGCCACTCCCGTGCCTATTGATATCAAAGATAAAGCAGCGCGTATCCGACTCACCGTGCAAAATATTGATCAATACATAGGGCACAGCGAGCGTTTGAATACCCTTTTTCAATCAATAAGTATTGAGGATCCAGCCACATTAAGCGTTAAAAAAAAATTGGAGAAAATACAGAGCAGCGCCGAAACCAAGGGTGAAAAACTCAGCTTAACCTTACCCTTTAACTCCCTACTCAACGAACTGATGGGAGAAGCCTTTTTACCCCACAAAGACAACAACAGTCGTTTTATTCAAGAAATCAGAGCCGCCATAAAGCAGGTTAAAGCGGAGTATGAAAAAAAATATCCCAATATAGACTTAGATTTTTTTGAAACCAATACCCCCATTAACAATTTTCGTTATCTCTGGATTACCCGAAATACTGAACGTCTGAGTGATGATCAACGTTATTTAGATTTTTGCGATACACAGATACAAGTCTTGGAGGCGAGCTCCCCTGAGGGTAAATTTTTAACAGCAGCCAAAAAGGCTTTAGAGGACCTACAAGGAAAGTCCGATTATTTTGGCGACAAAACACTCTTACGTGCCGCCCTGTATGAGCTGATTATTCCCAATGGCCTTTCAGCCTGTAAAAGCGGCAAAGATCGTCAGCTCTATAAGCAAGATTATGCGGCAGCTTTGCAAAGCTATTACGCAGCCTATGACCATTTCCCTAACTTTGAATTACCTCCTAAAATGCCCATCGCCCTGAAAGCCTTGGGATATTTGGGCGCCACGGCGGCCGTGGTGGCCGGTGTTTTTGCACTGATGATGGGTGGAATTATTCCACTCATTGCCATTATAGGCCTGGGAGCTGGGGGAGCGGCTTTAAGTTTAGTCTCAGGAGCAGCGAGTTATTTTCTTCCCAAGAAACCTAATTTTAAGACTCGATCTGATTTTTTAAGCATACTGCGCCCTATCCGCCTCAGCGGTTTTTCGGCTTTATCGGCCAGCCTGAATGCACCCGGCGCTTATGGCCAAAAAAATACGGATATTGCGCCCAGTGATTTGAGTCATCTACGCCAAGCACAGCGCCCTTTTCGCAGCAAAACGCAGCTGATTAATTTAGCCTTATATATCCTAGGCGCGAGCATTTTAGCGGTTGCTGCTTATTTTTTAATAACCCATTTGCTGGTATTAGCCGCTCCCGTACTATTGGCTTTACCTATATTACTGGCTATCGCAGTAGCGATTCCGATCATCGTCAATACCCTCGCTCCCTTAGTTCGTTATTTCAGCAGCCCTAAGGATAAGGCACATAAAGACGCGATAAAAGACTTTGCCCAAGCCCTTAAAGAAGACAGCACTCTAGCTAAATTGAATAAGCTAAAAGGAGGAGCCAAGCCTGCTGAAGTTAAGGCCTTGGAGCGAGCATTGACCGATATCAGAGATCCCTCTGCAAAAAGCTTGACCCGAAGCGTTGGCAGCACTCCTCTTTCTTCGGGCCCCATCACCCCTACTATTGAAAAGACTTTGAGCTATAGTCTTGAACAAATCGATAAAAGCGGAATTGAGGGCATTTTGAATGATCCAAAAGAAGGTCTAGCTTCTACGGAAGCTCTATTTGAATTTACTCGAGGAGAAAATATGATAGGCATCAGCGGAGATTATTCCCAAAAATCGAAAGAGTCTGTCCGACAGGCCGTTCATACTCTTACAAAAGACTATGATGCCGGCGCAAAAAAAATTATTTTAAGCAGCAGCTTGGTGTATCTTTATGCCATTTTCATACAGCAGGTATTATCTAAGATGCTTTCTCATATGCGCCCAAACTCAAAAGAAATATATTCTATGGCTAACATCAGAGGCGTTGGCCAAGACATCAAAATCAATTGGGATCGTGAAGAGTCTACAGATAAAATTTATTGTGAACTTAAAATTTCTGCCTGCCTGTTGCTGAACCCTAATGATAGAGACAATATCTTCTTAAAGCCCCCTGATTCAGCTACTCTTCAATCCATTCCATTTCCATCGGATAATGAGGAATGGGCAGCAAGAGAGAAGCCACCCATCCTCGAAGGCACGCTGCGCATTCATTTAGAAAAAGATCCCAGCAAGCCTGACGCTCCTCTTAAATTCAAAGTCGTTTCCTGCAGTATCACTAATCATGTTCAGAACAGCCTTCCTTGGACAGAGCTGGCTAGGCAGTATATAGAGCAAAACTCCAGGGATTCTTCTCCAGCATCAACAGCAGATGGTGAGGCAAAGCAGCTCCACGTTTGATGAAATTATTAGCAAAAGCTCTTGGGGTCAGACACCTACTTCACATCAGACCGTCAATTTACGCGGCCAAACATCCAAGATAGCCTTGACCGCTGTGGCCAGAGGAATGGCGAAGAACATTCCCCAAAATCCCCAGAGACTTCCGAAGATTAGAATCGCTACAATAATAGCGATGGGATGAATATTCATGGTTTCTGAAAAGAGTATAGGGACCAAAACATTGCCATCTAGAATTTGAATCACGGTATAGGCCACCAAGAGATACACAAAAGGCGCGCTGATACCCCATTGCAGAAAAGCAATAATCACGACAGGAATAGTCGCCACCACCCCACCAATATAAGGCACTGTCACTGCCAAACCCGTTAAGGTTCCTAACAACACCGCATAAGGCAGACCCATAATCGCAAAGGTAATGCTGGTGACCACACCTACAATGATGATTTCAATCACTCGGCCGCGCACATAATTACCGATTTGTGTATTCACCTCGGCCCACACATTATTCACCAAAGAACGATTGCTCGGCAAAAACTGAGCGATCCACGTCATAATGACGCGACTGTCTTTCATCAGGAAAAAAACCAATATGGGCACTAAAACGAAATAGAGTATAAACTCGATCACATTCGGAATAATGGAAAAGGAGGCACTCAGCAACACCTGCCCTATTTTTCCCTGCTGTGCTTTCACCGCCAACAAAATTTCCTGCCACTGCATATCGCCCGTAATATGTGGATAACGACTCACTAAATCATTGAAAAGGACTTGGCCCTTATCCACTACAGTCGGTAATTCCAAAACCAAGGTGGTTAATTGCTTCCACAATACGGGTATTAAACCGAATAAAGCAAAAATTAAAGCGCCTAAAAAGAGCAGGTACACCAACCATAGGGCCAACAAGCGCGGGAAGTGCCAACGCTCCAGATAGTTCACAATGGAATTTAGTAAATAAGCCAAGACCACGCTCACTAAGAGGGGCGCTAGTATTTGGCCAAAAAATTCAAATAAGATGAGAACCAAGACTAGGGTAAAAAACAAGCCCAGCACACCGGGGTCGGAAAAATTACGGGTAAACCACTCAGAAACTGAGCGCAAGATGGGGTTACTGCGTCCTAACATAGCACTTCCTTGAGTCAAGCCACCAGCGACTGATCTTAGCATAAGAGCAAAGCAGGCTACTAGCTCTTCCACCTATGGACGCTAACGAGGGACGGGAGTGATGCGATACACAGAGTCGTCCCCTTCTTCATCATCCAGGCCACCAAAAGCAAGTACTTCCGCGGAGGAAAGCACGGTGCTGCTTGGACTGATTAAAGAAGCGTTCTGCCCAAAGTCTCCTAGCGGCACGGGAGAAGATCTGTCTCTAAGTTCAAATCCCTCTCTGAATCCAGCCTCATATCCACGCGCAAATCCAAACCCAAGTCCAAACCCAAGTCCAACTCCAATCACCACGCCCAAAGATAAATCATCGCAGGCAGGGGCTTGTTCAGGGTTTTGAGACTCCTCCCTTTTTCTCTTCTTACTGCTCTCCTCAGCATTCTGCACAGTAGTGGCTCCAGCCAGAAAAGATAGCGAGGCTTGCACAGAACACAATGGGCTTTTAGCAGGCATCTCTGGTAAAGGTGAAAAAAATTCTGAAGAAAAGCCTGAGAAAACGCTGAAAGGTAATGGTGAGGGAGCCGGAATTAATGAAGCAGGCGGTAAATTCATAGTCATAGTTGGGGTCTCTTGTAGCGCTTCCCGCAGCGCTCTGGCAAGGTACATCAACTGCTTCTCTGAAAGCTCAGTCAGTCCTGGTCGCTCTTTATCCTGCTCTGGCGACTGTGGAGTACTGTTGGCTAAAAAATCGTTTGAATTAAAGGGGGTTCTCATATCAAGGTATTTCCTTTTTTAGGGTGATTATAACGTACGTTTTAGCAAATCAGGACTTCTTTTCATTTTCTCTGCTCGTTGTCTTAAGGTGTTTTCGTAGGGACAATTCACGACAAAATGTGCAATCCTGCACATTCGGTCGTGAATTGGCTATGCAAAATATTTAAAAACAAAAGCGGGCGCACGCAAGGGGCGCCCCTACGGCCATCGGAAAAGCCGGTTTATTATCGCTCAGAAATTCAAGCCACACAGAATAAAATAAATTCAGGTGAAATCCCAGAACATTGTTCATTTTTTTACAAAACAAACTCTCGGTTGGGTATTTGACTTAGAGCTCTACTAAGGGAGAAGCCATGAGTTGAATCATTTCAAAAGCAGCCTCCACGGCATCGCGACCCTTATGACCCTCAGTGCCACCCGCTCGGGCTAAAGCTTGTTCCTCATTTTCAGTCGTCAAAATTCCAAAAATGACGGGGATAGACTGATCTAAGGCCACGCGCTGACAACCATAGCTTAACTGTTGGCATACAAAATCATAATGCGTAGTTTCACCTCGAATGACGCAGCCCAAACACACAATGGCAAAATATTGCCTGGTCAAAGCTAAGCGCTGAGCGATCAAAGGAATTTCAACAGCACCCGGCACCCAATATACCGGCGGCACAGACAAAGTGGGCTGAAGTTCTTGAAAACGTTGCAAAGCGCCCTCCAATAAGGCTTGAGTTATTTTTTCATTAAAGCGACTCACCACAATGGCGATGGGTTTTTTAGTCATGATGCCTTTCCTTTTTGATGAGTTGCAGCAAGTGTCCCAATTTATCACGCTTTGTTTTTAAATATTCAAAATTATGCTCCAAGGGAGAGATTTCTAAAGCTTCACGCCCACTGACTGAAATACCACAAGCCTCCAAACCCGAGACCTTGAGGGGGTTATTCGTTAAGAGTCGAACACGCTGGACCCCCAATTTCCGCAGTATTTCTGCAGCCATCGCATACTCTCGATGATCCGCTTCAAAACCCAAGTGATGATTCGCTTCAACCGTATCCAAGCCCTGCTCTTGCAGAGCATAGGCTTTGATTTTATTAGCCAATCCAATGCCGCGCCCTTCTTGGCGCAAGTACAACAACACGCCCCCGTGTTCTGCTAAACATGCTAAAGCGGATTCGAGTTGCGCCCCACAATCACAGCGCGTGGAACCTAAAACATCGCCTGTAAAACATTCTGAATGAATCCGTACCCAAGTTTCTGCTTGCGGTTGAATTTCACCTGCCAAAACTGCAATAGCCTGCGATCCCTCCCTCTCATCTTCAAAAATTTTAATCGTAAAATCTCCCGGAATCGCCAGTAAAAGCTTAGCGCTGGCCATTTCTTTCAGATTATTTTTGATAGGCAGTTTTTCATCCACAGGCCCTTCCTGAGCTAGGCGATACTGCAGCAACTCTGCGATGTCGACAATTAATAAATCATGCTCTTTCGCAAATTTTTCTAAGTCCGCACGACGCGCCATACTGCCATCTTCATTCATCACTTCACAAATCGCAGCCGCAGGCTTTAATCCGGCTAAACGCACTAAATCCACGCTGCCCTCAGTGTGTCCCTGACGAACCAATACTCCTCCCGATTGCGCACGCAAGGGAAAAACATGGCCCGGCATTGCCAAATCCGTGGCCGTACTTTTAGGGTCAGCCGCCACTTGAATCGTGCGCGCTCGATCGGCCGCCGAAATGCCGGTGCTCACACCCGAGGCCGCCCCAATGGAAACCCCGAAGGCCGTTGCATACTTATTGCGATTGTGGCTAATCATAAGAGGAATCTCTAAACGCTCAAAATCTTCAGGCATCATCGTCATGCAAATCAAACCCCGCGCATAACGACTCATGAAATTGATCGCCTCTGGCGTTATTTTTTCCGCGGCGATTACTAAATCACCTTCATTTTCACGTCCCTCATCATCGACTAAAATAATCATTTTTCCCAATCGAAGGGCTTCAATCGCTTGTTTTATTTTTTGAAAATTATTGTTCATGAGGATGAGCCCATTTTAAGAAAGGAAAGCTGCCTGAAAATGGTTTTGCTTAAAAGATCAAATTCGATATTAATCAGATTCTTTGATTGCAGTTGATTTAAATTACTTCGCTCTAAAGTGTGTGGAATCAACATCACTTTAAATCCATCTGGGCTGAGTTCATTGATCGTTAGGCTGACGCCATTAATGGCGATGCTGCCTTTAGTGACTAAATAAGGCAGGCATTCAGGTTTAATTCCAGCGACCACGAGCTCGCGATACTCTGCGTGCTGATGAATCGCGCCGATATTGGCGACCTGATCAATATGTCCACTGACAAAGTGCCCCCCTAGGCGATCGCTTAAACGCAGAGCGCGCTCTAAGTTAAGTCGCTGTCCTAGTGCAAGTTGTTTTAAGTGTGTGAGCGCTAAAGTCTCAGAGGAAAGATCGCAGGAAAAAGCATTATCGAAAACGGCTGTCACCGTTAAACACACCCCATCCACCGCGATGCTTTCCCCCAACTGCAACTCGTCAAATTGAGTGCTTACTTCAAGCTGCAGAGAATCTTTATGCCGAATGATGTTCAGCACTGTGCCACAATGATCAATGATTCCGCTAAACATAAGAACGCCCTCATGCATTCAACTTAAGGGCGAGAGGAAAAGATCAGAAAAACAAAAGAGAATCGCCTAAGATTCCGCTTGTTCCACTAACACCCTCTTTCATCCGGACTATCACCGTCGGCTCTAGAATTGCACTAGATCTGCTGACCTCTTCCACAGGAAGAGCGCTCGCGGGCTGGTTTAATGAACATTATGTCGATTAAACTTACCGCCGGTGGGGAGTCTCACCCCGCCCTGAAGGTGCGGCTAATCTAGCAAGGAGAGTCGGGATTGTCAAAGTTTATAAAAATAATTCCGCTAAAAATGGGGCTAGCTTCATCACCTTAACGCCATCAATCCAGCGTTCCTGGCGTAAATTTTTTACAAGCTGTATTGCGGGAAATCCATATTTCTTATGATAAAAATAAAGCGCTTTGTTTATTTCACTCTCCGATTTTTTGACTTCAATGATTTGTTCAACTTTATGGTCCTTAACCAAAGCAAAATCAACTTCTTGCCCCTCTTTGTTTCTTAAATAGTGCAGTGTATAAGGCTCAGCATGATAATCTACTTTTGCATAAACATGCTTCAGCAAACAAACTGCAGAAAGATTCTCTAACTGAGCCCCCTCATCACCTTTTACTAGGCCTGTATCAAAAAAATAAATTTTGGGCTCTTTTAACAAACTTCTGGCAACATTTTTAGAAAAGGGCGTAACGCGAAAAATAACGTACAAGGCCTCCAAAATCTCTATATACTTCCTTACCGTTCCTGAAGAAATAGCCACATCCTCTGCCAAGGATTGATAGGATATTGTCGAACCAACACGCATTTGCAG
>JAKFXE010000132.1 GCA_021731545.1 Coxiellaceae bacterium | reverse complement strand
TGAACCCCTTTAAGCTAAAAGCCGCTATTGAGAATAAATTGAAGATTATTTCCAAGCATGTCAAAGTAACATCTAATCTGAGGCAACGTATCTGACCTAAAGTAACATTCTATTTTGAGGCAACGGGGCGCGATATTTTTCCTGGCTGCTGCGGGTGGACACGGGACTCAGGCCAAAACAAACAAAAAACATTTCCCGCGTGAAACACGGGCAAGCACAAAGCCTGCCCCTAGATTTAATTTTGTATATTACAAGGCCTATCCTTCAAAACCACTTCTTTGTCTTGGTACATAATGAGAGAGGGTAGGGTCTGCCTCAAGAGAGTCTCTCTCCTCGCGCAATGCAGCCGCTAAATTCCCTACTCCCCCATGTTTACCCCCAAGTAACTGCTCCACTGTAGACGAAGGAGAAGGAGAAAAGAGTCCTGGCCCGTTGCTCACGTGAGAAATATGAGTGACTGTAGTAGCCACTCTAATAGCAGAGGGCGATGTACTAACAAGCACTCTCTCATCAACCACATTCGTATTATGAGCCACTAATGTGTCTGTTTCCTTCTTCGAGGCCTGCCTTGAATTTGCCACAGAAGTAGGAACAACAGGCTGCGGCATCGGGGGTGGAGATTCCAGCCAGTTTAGCGCGCAAACCATCGTAATCATAAAGCTGCCCACTGGATTAATGCCAGAGACTCCTAACCGCGTTATCTCTGCATCCAACAAAGCGCGAAGCTCCTGTTTTAGCTGCGCATCCTCAATGGGCTCCCTTCCTTTTAGTTTTTTGACAAAATCTGAAACCGGCTTAGCATGAGAGCGAGCCATGCGCTGAAAAAAACTGGAAGGCACATAATGCTCAAAAAAAGCAATAACGCGTTCAAGATTGCTGGAGTGTTTTGGATCTTTCCACAACTCAAAAAGTTCCTCCCTCTCTCCTTCAACACTACTTCTGGAGGGGCCCGCAGCTTTTTTAAAATCTTCCAGGCTCATTACTCCAAAGCGTGGATTGGCATTTAAAACACCCTGCGCGAATGTACGGAGAATTTCTTCACTCACCCAATCACCTTCCATTGGATACAGCAAGGATTGATCCAAGTCTTGCTCCAACTCGTCCCAAGTTTTGCGCATATCAATTGATTTTTCCTCCGGCATCCCGTCTTGACCCACTTCATAGAAAAACCCTGTGGCCGGTAGAGCCAGCACGATTTCAAATTTGCTGAAAATTCGCTTTTCTTGCCTTAAAAAACGAAGCACGTTCATTAATAATTTGAGATTTTTTCGGTCATTGTTGAGGACATCCTCCATGGATCTTAAGAGAGGCAAAACCAATACCTTATTACGATTCGCCTGTTCTGCAGGCAAGCGACGCACCCTCTCATCAAAAACCACGATGCTGCGAAGATAAGCCTCCATCGTTTCTCGAGCAATGGTCGCTGGTCCTTCGGCGCTGGGACGCAGAGTATGCAACAACACCGCACAACCACTATCACCCCCTCCGGTGGGATACACATTAGTGGCCACAGGCTTTTGACCCTCAACGGCGTGAAAATTTTCCTGTACGGCTGTTAGCTCAACTTTAAGCTGTTTGGCCAGTTTTTCATCCAGCTGAGGAGACAATCTCCATTGCTCATAATCCGAATATAACCCAGCGTCCATTGCTTTTGTCGCTTTTTCTTTTTTCTTGGCTATTTCTGCTGCAATATCTTCTGCACTCTCCGGGATCCAATCAGCCTCCATAAAATGAACATAAGCAACCACCTCTTCCTCGGGCGTCCCAAAAAAATCGGGCTGTTTCAGAATATGAGGCTCGTCTTCTTTTAAGCAAAGCGCTGTCACGGTGAAATTTTCATTTTCTTCCAAGACTTTTGTTAGCTCTGCTTTTTCAGAAGAAAGCAATGCTTTATGCTCTTGAGGTATAATCATACCGACATCTGTTTCTTCTATATGCTGAGCAGATCGCTTTAATTCAAGCTCAATGCGCTGCAACAATCTAACAAACTTAAATCTGTTTCTTTCGCCTGCTTGTGACAGATCTTCATCCTCCGTGGGTACAGATTCTAATTCAGGCCATATGTGTGGCCATAACGCATTAAAACTTTCTACAAAAACATTATGCTTGGAAAGCAGCTGTTCCACAAAAAATAGATAGGTTGCGCATAAATTTTCGATTTCTTTTTTAGATTGTAATGCCTGCTTTTGAGAGAGCGCTAAAGTAACAGACTTTTCTACTATAATTCCTGTACCAGCACCGATAGCGGCCCTCCCAACAACCTCCTCTGTTGCATTTTCTTTTTTTGACAGCGTCCTATTTAAAGCAGTCTGCGCCTGTTCAACTCTTTCTATTATTCGACGACCCAAGGTCCTTACGATCTTAAGGACTTCTGTTTTTTGCATAGCAACATCCTGCGGCGCCTCCTCGGGCACAAGCTCAACGTGCGCGGAAAGACTGAGCATTCCTTGCTTTTCAAAAGTGGCCTCGGCCTCAAGCGCTCCTTGCAATGCCATGCACACATCGGAAACAATCTGAGCAAGGCCCCCCAAGGGATCTCCCTCATAATGCAAAATAGCACTGGGCTCAGGTGACAATTCTTGCTTTGTTCTCGAAACAAAGCTCATTTCAAGAACTTTTTGTATTGCTGAATCTAGCTCTGCATTAAACTCATTTCCCTGATTTTCCGGAAGAAGCTGGATATATTTATTTTTAAATGCATTAATATTTTCTCTAAGTTCTGCTTTCGCCTTTTCTTGTGCCTCACTATCTCCATCAAAACGTTCTAGCGCTTTCAGCAGCTTATTAATATTCTCTTGCTCAGTTTGCATTTCTTGTAAAGTAGGCATTCACATTCTCCCTAGAAGGATTAAAGTTTTTGCATCTTAACACAGCCATTTTGCATTACAAAAAGCCTTTTTTAAGCTATTCTGAGCGCTCTTTTTGCAGAGCGCCCTCATTAGAAAATAGCTAGCCAATACAGCAAGCTAGTGCTAGTATGCGCGCACCCGAACACTGGGTCGGTTAATTTTTTACGAGGATAGGCCATGAACGATACTTACTTATTTACCTCTGAATCCGTCTCTGAAGGGCACCCCGACAAGATTGCGGATCAAATTTCAGATGCGATTTTGGATGCCATTTTAGAGCAAGATCTGAATGCGCGCGTTGCCTGTGAAACCCTGGTTAAAACCGGCATGGTGCTGATTGCTGGTGAAATAGCGACTAAAGCCTGGGTAGATATTGAAGACATTGCGCGTTCCGTTATTAGAGAGATTGGTTACAATCATTCCGATATGGGATTTGATTGGGAATCCTGTGCCGTATTAAATGCCATCGGCAAACAATCACACGATATTGCTATCGGCGTGGACGACACCCCTCAGCACGAGCAAGGCGCAGGCGATCAAGGTCTGATGTTTGGTTATGCCTGTCGCGAAACCGATGTACTGATGCCCGCACCCATCACCTATGCGCATCGCTTAATGCAGCGCCAAGCAGAGGTGCGTAAAAATACCCTGCCTTGGTTGCGCCCTGATGCCAAGAGCCAAATTACTTTTCGCTATGATGCAAATCACCATCCGGTAGGCATTGACGCTGTGGTTTTGTCGACCCAACACTCGCCTGATATAGCGCTCGCCGATTTGAAAGAAGCGGTAATGGAAGAAATTATTTTGCCTGTGCTGCCATCAGAATGGTTAAGCGAAAGCACTCAATACTTTATTAATCCCACCGGACGCTTTGTGATTGGCGGACCGATGGGAGACTGCGGACTCACCGGCCGAAAAATTATTGTGGACACCTACGGCGGCATGGCGCGTCATGGGGGCGGCGCTTTTTCGGGTAAGGACCCTTCTAAAGTCGATCGTTCTGCCGCTTATGCCGGACGCTATGTCGCCAAAAATATTGTGGCGGCGGGCTTAGCCGATCGTTGTGAAATCCAAGTTTCTTATGCCATCGGTGTAGCAGAGCCCACCTCCATCAGTGTAAATACTTTTGGTACCGGCAAAATCAGCGATGAGGTTATTATCACATTAATTCGAGAACATTTTGAATTACGACCTAAAGGTTTAATTCATATGCTCGATTTAAAGCGACCTATTTACAAAGCCACCGCCGCTTATGGACACTTTGGTCGTGAACTACCTAATTTTAGCTGGGAAAAAACAGATAAAGCTGAGGCTTTGAAGAAGGCCGTGAGGGAACTTTAATTTGACTCAAGCAAGGGCTTTAGAGTACGCAGATAACTTGAAATATCTTCGCAGTTTGCGAAGTGCATGCTGCAACCCACGCAACCACCCCCTTTTCTTGCTCAGCGCCCACACACACAATAAATGGCCTCCGTCACCAAAACATCAGGAACATATTTCTTATTTAAAAGAGCTTTTCCATATTCTCTTTTAAATTCCTCTAAGACCAATCCCATAAACTCTATAAATCTTTCATCCATTCCATAACTTTTAGAAAGATATGAGAAAATTTTATCGAGCTTTATTGTAATATTTGCAGAACGAGGCTGAGGCATGCTTTCCTTAAGGGCATGTTGCTCATAACGATATCGAAAATTCTCTAAAGTCATGCTCAAAATATCGTAAATCACCTCTTCGTTAGTCTGCATGAATTCCGACTCGGGAATACCGATATAAGGCTCAAGCCCAAAGGCATGCTCTAACTCAGGACAGGGTCCCTTAAAAAAAAACCTAAAATCGATGTGATAAATTTCATAGAGTGCATCACCGGCTAAGGCCGTATCTATGCAAACCCAGTGATCATCCTGCTTCATCCGTTCATGTTTTTGCTTTAAAAGCCGATAAGAACCATAACAAATGTGATCGATTTTTTCAGACGAGGGAAAGAGTCGCATCTAGTAGCATTGCCGCAAAGCAGCTTTAACCTGGAGCAGCGTTTCCTCTGCCACCACATGGGCTTTTTCAGCGCCGGATTTTAAAATGTGGAGTATCTGAGCCGGATCTTTTTCATATTGCTGTCGACGCTCTTGCATCGGCTTTAACAAAGCCACAATAACGTCGACTAATTTCTTTTTACATTCCACATCACCGATAGTGCCTGCACGATAGCGTTCTTTAGCCTCTTCCACCCAGCGTTGATCGGGATTAAAGCTATCATGGAAAATCCACAGGGGATTATTTTCCACAGTACCCGGATCGGTGGCTTTTAAACGCTTAGGATCTGTATAGATAGACATCACCTTTTTTTGAATCGTATCTGCAGCATCACTCAAAAAAAGTGCATTATTAAGCGATTTACTCATTTTCAACAAATGCCCTTCTGCAGCCGGAGCCCCCAAACCCACCAGGCGTTTCACGCGACCGACGATAGGCTCAATAATAGGAAAAATCCCACCTGCAGCAAGATACTCTTTGTCTTCTGTCTGCGAATCTACGCCACAATAGAATTGATTAAAGCGTCGCGCTACTTCGCGCGTCATTTCCAGATGTGGTAATTGATCTTCACCCACCGGAACCACCGAGGCTTTGAACGCCAATACATCCGCCACTTGCAATATCGGATACCACAAAAATCCGAAGGAATAATGATCGCCCAAAGCTTTATCTCGAATCTCTTCTTTAATAGTAGGATTGCGCGCCACACGTGAGAAAGGCAATAACATACTAAAATACGTTGCGAGTTCAAAAATAGCGGGGATATCCGACTCCACAAATATCGTGCTTTGCGTGGGATCAATGCCCGCTGCCAAGTAATCTAGGGCAATATCCAGCACACTTTGTCGGATCTCATCGGTTTGTTGCACACGCGTGGTAAAAGCATGTGCATTGGCAATACAAAAATAACACTCATATTCCGCCTGCAAAGACACCCGATTTTCTAAAGAGCCTACCCAATGCCCGAGGTGTAATTTTCCAGTAGGGGTATCCCCCGTCAGTAAACGTGGCTTTGTCATACAGAACACTCCAAAGCTAGCATAATGACGAGCCCACCCTACGCTGTCAACCAAGTGCCCTGCCTCAAATAAAGCCTGCCCGGAGCTTTAACATTCACTCAGTTTAGGTACAATCCCCGCCATGTCTCAACATCCTCTACTCAATGCTTTAAACGAAGCACAACAGCAGGCCGTTACAGCGCCTCCTAGCAATCTACTTGTATTAGCAGGAGCCGGCAGCGGCAAAACGCGCGTACTGGTACATCGCATGGCCTGGTTAATGCAGCAGGAAGGAGCCTCTCCTTTTAGTCTTTTGGCGGTGACCTTTACCAACAAGGCAGCCCATGAGATGCGCGGCCGCATTGAAAGTTTATGCGGTGTTTCAACACAGGGCATGTGGGTAGGCACTTTTCATGGCTTAGCGCATCGTTTTTTGCGCCAACACTGGCAGGAAGCAAATCTACCTCAAGTTTTTCAAATTTTGGATGCCGACGATCAATTACGTTTGCTCAAACGCATTCACAAAGGCCTAGGATTGGATGAGACTCATTGGCCCCCCAAACAGTCCCAATGGTTCATTAACAAAAACAAGGAAGAGGGTCTGCGCGTTAAACATCTCAACCCTCACGAAAGCTACTTCACCGAAACACTGTGTAAGGTGTATGGGCAATATGAAGAGCTCTGCCAACGCAGTGGCTTGGTCGATTTTTGTGAGCTCTTGCTCCGCTCCTTAGAAACGCTGCGCAACCACCTAGAACTAAGTCAGCACTATCAGCACCGCTTTCGACACATTTTGGTGGATGAATTTCAAGACACCAACAGCATTCAATATGCTTGGCTACGTCTGCTCACAGGGCCTCATAGTTTTATCATGGCGGTGGGCGATGATGATCAATCTATTTATAGCTGGCGTGGCGCCAAGATTGAAAACATCCATCGCTTTAGCCAAGATTTTTCCGATGTGATAACGATTCGTCTTGAACAAAACTATCGCTCCACCGGAACTATTTTATCAGCCGCTAATGCCGTCATTGAGCACAATACCCATCGCTTAGGTAAAAAATTATGGACCAGCGGGTCTCGGGGTGAGTTTATTAGCCTCTACTCTGCCTATAATGAGCGCGATGAAGCCTATTATGTCGTGGGGCGCATTCAAGATTGTTTACATCAAGGCTATAGACGCAGCGAAATAGCGATACTCTACCGATCCAATGCACAATCCCGAATCCTTGAAGAATGTTTATTAGGTGCTAACATCCCTTATCGAATTTACGGGGGACAAAAATTCTTTGAGCGCGCGGAAATTAAAGATGCTTTGGCCTATTTACGTTTGATCGCCAATCGGCATGATGATGCCGCTTTCGAGCGTGTGGTCAATGTTCCCACACGCGGCATTGGAGACTCCACTTTGGTGACATTAAGAGAGTTCGCGCGCGTACAGCAACTTTCTCTGTGGGAGAGCTGCCATCGACTGATTAATGAACAAAGTTTAAGTACTCGCGCCACAGGCGCACTACAGCTTTTCTTAAGCCTAATCAATGAAACGGATGAAAGTACTCGCTCCCTCACCCTATCGGCTCAAACAGAATCTGTTCTAAAAAACACGGGGCTACTGGAGCATTATCGCAAAGACAAATCGGAGCGCGGACAATCCCGTATTGAAAATTTAGAGGAGCTCATCACAGCCACTCAGCAATTTACACCCGAACAAAGCAATTCCAATGAAACTCTAACACCCTTAGCGGCTTTCTTGGCACACGTAGCCCTGGAAGCTGGAGAAAATCAAGCTGAGGCCCATAGCGATAGCGTGAACTTAATGACCTTACATTCTGCCAAAGGGCTTGAATTCGCTGTGGTTTTTTTATGCGGCATGGAGGAAGGTCTATTTCCCCACAAGATGTCCTCTGAAGAGCCCAATGGGCTTGAAGAAGAGCGTCGTCTTTGCTATGTGGGCATGACGCGCGCCATGAAGAAATTGTATTTGTGCTATGCCGAGCTACGCTACTTGCACGGACATGAACAACTCAATGCCCCCTCTCGCTTTATCAAAGAAATCCCTGAGGAACTTTTGGATCGCGTACGGCCCAAAGTAAAAGTGAGCTCCACACAAACCCAGACTTTCTATCCATCACATCCCAAGACCTATGAACGCAGTAAACCTCAAACAGTGACCCCCCAATTTAATATCCGGGGTGAAGAAGTCGGTGAAACAGGATTGCAGGTGGGTCAGGCTGTCAGCCACAAAAAATTTGGCGAAGGCGTGATTATCAATTACGAAGGGCAAAGCGAACATGCCCGCATTCAAGTTAAATTTGCCCGATATGGCAGCAAATGGCTGGTAGCCAGCTATGCCAATTTAACGGCGATGTGATGATAGATGTCTGAGGATGTTCCTAATCAACTTTCTGACTTCGCCGCTGAAGATTTAAGCCTTCCATCGAAGCCCATTTTTATCAACAGTAGCAGCATCAATACTCCAAAGCTGATTAAAGCCCATCCGGCCAAACTAATGCCCGAATAGGTCCACACAAATTCGCTGCATTGAGTGTTACCTTTAAACAAGCCCAGCGTTTTATTTAGGCTGGTATTTTCCATCACATACGAAAAACGCGGTAAACAACTGTGAAGCACGCTGAGCGGCTGGTGTTGCAGCCAAAGCTGGCGTGCCGCTAATGCCGCCCCCACCAAACTCAACAACAATCCACCGCGTGAATAAAATTTTTGCGCCCTCAGGCTAGACTGATGAAAAAAAGACATTATAAATAATAACGCCAACAATCCAAAGGCAGCTCGCTGCAATAAACACAAAGAACAGGGATGCAAACTCAGCACATTTTCAACATAAAAACTCACCCCCAAAACCAAGGCGCAGATCGCCAAACCCAGTAAATTAATCATTCGTATGATGTTCATAAAGTCTCTCCCTGTGTAATCGATGTCTGTCCATAAGTCTCACGCACCCACAAGGCCACGATCCATGCCGCAATAAAGGCAATGGGCATAATCATCATGGCACACTGATAATTGCTCCAAGAGTATAAGGGCACATTATTCACCATAGCGTGATCCCAATGCAGCTCCATAAAGTAACCGAAAACAGGTTGCATAAAGCCCCCCGCCATAATTAAAGTAGAAGCCAAGCCTTCCGCGCTGCCGGTAAGTGACAAAGGATTACTCTCAGCAATCAAGGGATAACTAATAATCTGCGCACTCGTCACAAAGCCTAGCATGAAAAACAAGAACAAGAGCTGCATGAGGGACAACTCAGGCGTATACATAATCACCAAAATAATCAGCAGCGAAATCACCGCTGAAACCAGCATCGGCCTGCGCCGGCGGCCTAAGCGATCGGACAACCAACCCATAAAAGGAGAGCCTAAAATCGTGCCCACAAAAATCATGGAAGTAACCCAAGTAGAGTCGGGCCGAGAAAGATGCCGAATCTGCACTAAATATAAACTACCCCACAGAGCTCCCAATAAAAAAATCGGCAAGTTCATGAGTGAAGTATATAAACCCCCCAACCAGTTTTGTTTATTTTTGGCCGAGCGAATAATCGACTGTAGTAAATTGAGCTCGCCCTGATGTGCCTCGGCTTGAGCATCAAAACGACCTTTGGGAGAGTCTTTGACAAAAAAAGCAATGATCAACAACATCAATACACCTAGGCTGGCATCCAACACCAAGGTTTTTCGCCAACCAATGCTGTCGGTAAGCAAGGCAAAGGGTGTTTGTGCCAACATGCCGCCCAGCATCGCCATCGTGACAATTAAACCAATCACTAAAGCCATGCGTCGCGGTGGAAACCAACGTGAAGCTAAACGCACCGTGCTTAAGAAACAAAAAGCGCCGCCGATTCCCGTCACAAAGCGACAAGCCTCTGCCTGCCATAAAGCTGTCGACAGAGAAAACAAATAGGTGCAAGCCACACACACCGACATAGCACACAAAATCACTTTGCGCGTAGAAACTCGATCCAGTACCAAACCCGCAGTAAACAAAAACAGTACATTCGCATAAAAATAATGGGCTGAGAGTTGGCCTAATCTGGCCCCGCTCACCTGAAAGGCTTCCATCAATGCAGGACTTAAGGCATTGAACATATTGAGCTGCATGAATTCAAAAAAGAAAAACAAAGCCGCTGAGAAGCAAACGACCCAGGCTTTTAATCCATTGGAACGAACAATTTCGGGAAAGGGCTGGTTTAAGCTGGACATGGAGCGCTTTATCCTTAAAACGAAAGCTTCGGCGAAGTATAGCGGGAAGCCACTCGCCTGACTAGACTAGCTTGCCTTTGAAAACAAGCTTTACAATAAAACGTAGCCTGTATAACTTCTCTAACTTGGCTCAGCATCACGCCCAACGCGGAATGATAGTCTCTTTGACTAAACTTGAGCTAAACATGCTCCGGAAGAGTAATAATTGCCTGCTCTTCCGCTATATCTGATACTGCAATCGTGTCCTTATCCACTCTTGGAGTATTCGTGAAAAAAGAAGCCCAAGTGCGCACAGTCGGCACGCATACTGGCAGCACAATAGGTACCTGAACCAAAACTTCAGTCCATGCGAGGGTAACAGGCTCTGGGATTCCAAAGTACGCAAAAAATCGAAGAATCTGATCAGATCTTATTTGATAGACCTCTGTGTGAACTAAATCCTGCTTTGAAACAGTGGAAACACTAAAATGTTTTTGATACAAGCCCCACAATGCTTGAACAATCCAAGGAAAATCCTTTTCTAATCGCTGAAAACCCAACTCTCGATGCCTTTCAAGGATGTCTACAATATAACGTGCATTATTTCCCAAAGAGCATCCCTGCTCCAAGGCCCTGATTAACCCTTTTACGCAAAATCTCAAAGTGCTGCCTCGCAAGGTACCAATATCAAAAATATCATAGTAGTTGTGCAGAATATTCCAAAGTACATGGTGGTCAACTGTCATCCGAGAATCTGTTAAATTAACGCTAGCACTAGAATGAAAGTCACCACGAGAAGCCGCCTGAAAAAGAAACTGATCGGCAACTGCTTGACGTAAATTAGCACAAGGATCAGGCCCGTAATAAACTGCTATATCAACAGGGCGATCGCCTTCAATGGATCCAAGATGAAAAGTAACTCCTGCTCTATGGCGATCCAAATAGTCTGAATCCGTCCCTAAAAAAGAATCCAAAAGCAAGCCATTTGCCCCCAGGGCTCCTAGAACTTGTTTCTCAATCTCTCCTAAAGTGAGCGTTGAATCCTTTGGAATCATAACAACATCCCAATCCATGGCATCCCCCCAAAAAAGCGAAGAGCCCACCAGTTCTAAAAAAAACTGATCTGAAAAAAGTTTTTTAATTTTTTCAAGCGATGGGCTGCTTACAAAATTAACGTAATGAGTCGAAAGATATTTTATCCTCTCAAGCAGCTTGGTTCCAACTTTAATCGAAGCCATCGCACCCTCTAGAAAAAGGCAATACTCATTTAATGAAGTATTCCATCTATCCCTAAAATCAAAAAATACCTTAAAATTCCCACCCTCTTGCTCAACGACAGCCTGCTGACGCAAAAACTTAAAAATAGAATGATATTTTATTCGATACTCTTTTTCTGAAAAATAAGGCTTCATTTCAGTCTGATTTAAGAAATCACACATCGATTCGAAAACATCAGAAATAAGCATCAGAAGGTTCTGGGTGTGCTCTGAATAAAATTTTCCCATAGGTTGTGGATTTTTTAGCTCTGATTTATAGACATTTTTGAGGAAATTATGAACCTCCTGAGAAAATTCCGTAGCCCATGTTAGAAACGAAAGGGTCTCTAAGGCTAGGCTGCGAATTATCCCAGCTGTTTCATCACCAATAACCATGGAAGATAGCTTTACTTGAGTCTTGTTTGTTGTTGCGTTTTCTAAAGACAAATCAGAATCCGTAGAAGCAATCTCAGCGAGAGGAAGATCTATTGAGCCTTGACTTGTAGATTGATTTGACGTAGAGAATTCGTAGACTTGAGGTTCATCATCATCCGCTTCCTTTTCTTTTGGGCGCTGAGAATCTGTGGCAAACGTTTCGACGGGAGGAGTGTGTATCGAGTCTTCGGAAGAATCCTTTACATTCAATAAAAATTTTGAAGGGTCCATCGTAAGCGAAGCAATCTGTGTGGGCAAGCCCCTTGCCTTGCTTTTTTTCAACCCTTCCTTCTGCTGTTTTAGAAGAAGATTTTGATATTCCCAACATTCTTGGATATTTTTATCCTGGTTATGATGAGCTTTTTTCTCCACACTCTTCTTGTTTTTTCCATTTTTTTTATTCACTTCTTTCTTTTTTTGCTTTTTATCTTCCCCAACACTCATATTTTCAAGAAGCGCATCATTGTGCATCTGAGAGCTAAGGCTTGAAAACAGCGTACTTAACGCATTGGAGCTTGTGGGGAAAGCAGAATCTGGAGACACTGCTAATTTTGCAATATCAAAAACATGCTTTCCAAGAGCATCGGATAAATTCCGCGCATTAACAATAATCTCATTCATCGCAAAATCAAAAAATTCTGGGACAAAACAAAATTTGGTCAAAGAAAAATCATGTACTTTAAAAAAAACAAAGGCTCTCATAATATTTAGAGCTACAATCGGTATGTCTTTCTCGTGGAGATCGCGAATCTTTTTTAGATTCGCATTCAATAATTCTTTCAAATTTGAAGGCTTTTTTCTTCTATCAGCAAGATAATATATGCCCATTAAAAGGCCACTAAGGTCTATCAAGCTAATATAAAATAGGTCGGCGTCTTTTTCTTTCTCATTCCTGAAATCCCCTCTCTCAGAAACCTTATTCGGAGAGTAGATGCTCATGACATAAAACTGTTCATCAAGCCCCCCCAACCAATAAAACAAACCAGCGATAACTTGATCAATATTATCTTTTTGTGCAGACCACGACCTTGATGAATATATTCTCAATAAATGTTTAAATAAGAAAACTCTATAATTTTCCAATTGAAAAAACACGGGCACAAAATTCTCATCCATGGCCTTACAAATAAAGGCCATGAGGCCAGCTTCCCCAGAAGAATTAGAAAGTCTTCGCTCAAACTCAGCACAAAAACTAAAGAAATGCATTTTATCTTGAGAAAAAGAGTGAAGCTCCATCGAAGCATTAGCCACAAACTTCTTTAGTGCCTCTACATCTTTTTTGTCAAAAATTTCTTTTATGCTATTAATTAATTCTTTTTGATTTTTGCCCGGAACATTTTCGGAAATGGGCGAAGGCTTCGTATCTTCTATACTATTTATTAACACAGAAGAGTCCTGATAATCCAGAACTTCTTCAAAATATTTTTTGAGTTCAGACGAGTCCACATTAAACTTTAGAAGCGCCAAGGCCCTCAAGACTTTAGTGTATTGCTTTATATTCTCAGCATACTCCGGCAAAGCTGGAAATAATTTCAAAGACTTCAATGCCTCTTTCAAAAAATTTTGTTTATTTAAGTCAGGCAACTCCTCCGAAAAAAATTGATCTAAAAAATTATTAATAGCCAACAAAGGCTGGCTCACCACCATGGATCCATCTTTATCAACATAAGGACTGCGAGCATCATACGACCACTTAAGGAGCATCAAGCTTTTTGATAATATTCCGCCCCCATCTTTCTCCATAAAATTTATGAGGTCTAAATTTATTTTTTTCCCAGCATAAAAAAACTTAAAAACTGTTTCTATTAAAAAAAACGCTGCGGAAAAATGACCACGTTCTATAGTAAGATCTATCACAGATAGATTATGATCATCTCTGTAATGCATCATTGCAGCCACCAGAAAAAACAAACGATAACTATTTTCAGCGGGTGGTCCAGCATAAAAAAGTTTTTTGATCAACTTTTTTAACACATCCAAAAACTCTTTTTCAGACAAGATAGGTTCTTTTTGATAAGCAGAGAATAACGCCATCGCGGCCTCTTTTATGCTCTCTTCTGAATAACCACAGCCTGCACTTGCTGACGCCACTACTTCTTCATCTTCTTTTGAAAATGGGCGACCTTGGGCCTCTATAACACGCGCAATTATTTCATCAGAACGACTCATTATTATTCTCACGTAAATATTTTAAGCCAATCCAAGCACCCGCTTTGGAGCTAAGGAATGACAAACCTAGGCCTTTATTTTCTTCTCGAATCCAATCCCACATACAAAATCATACAAATATTTGAAGCCCAGAATAACACTCCCACCTTAAAATAGTCTTAAGGCCACCTCTATTTATTCAAAAGGTTTGATTTTTATTTTGGAGTCAGGCACCGCAACACATTAAATCAATGGGTTAAAATCTTTTCCAGCGGAGCCAGACACCAAAATAATCATTTCGAGAGATGGCCTTAAGGCCAGCGCTAAACATTGAAAAAAAGTGAAATTTTTGGGTGGGCCGGGGTAAAAAAGAGTATTTAAGGTCCAGTGAACCCCAAAAATGCCACCCCGATAACTATATAATGCTGTATGTTTTCTTAGGAACTTCGCGCCAAGTGCGTTCAGGCATCCGCCCGATAAACATGGCTTATTTATTCTGCAACCGACTCACCCAAGTGAAAATGCTTGCGGCAGGTGGCCACATAGAGCTCATTACCTCCAATGGCCACTTGATCTCCTTCTCGAACGGCTCTACCTTGCCTATCGACACGCATATTCATCGTGGCTTTGCGCCCACAATGACAAATAGTTTTGATTTCACTTAATTCATCCGCTAGGGCCAACAAATATAAACTACCCTCAAAGGGCTCCGCTCTAAAATCACTGCGAATACCGTAAGCTAAGACGGGAATAGACAATTCATCGCTGATGCGGCACAACTGATAGACCTGTGCTTTTGTCAAAAATTGTGCCTCATCAATCAACACACACTTAAGCTTGGGATCCGCTTCTATAGCCTTGCGCACCTGTTCAAATAAATCAAAGCCACGACCCACGCTCATCGCCTCGGCTTGCAAACCAATGCGTGTTGTCACCTTACCTCGACCAAAACGATCATCTATCTCTGGCACAAACAAGAGAGTGTGCATCCCGCGTTCATTATAGTTATAACTGGACTGTAGCAGAGTAGTGCTTTTGCCTGCATTCATCGCGGAATAGTAAAAATGCACCTTGGCCATAACGATCCCTATTATTGAGTGTGATACTGTTGAGGCCATACTATAGCGCAAGAAATGCTGAATGGGCAGAGTGGCCTCAAGACAGATCTAAACCCCAATCCCACAGGGTGACATTCCCAGCCCAAGCAGTTAACATACGCCACATTGCTCTCATTTAGCTCGGAATGCGCATGCAAACGAAAATCCCTATCTATTCAGCACTTCTGCTCTTGACCTGTGGATGCACAATGCTCGCCAGAGCCGCTGTATCCACTCCACTGCCCAGCAGCAATACAAGCATTAATGTAAATCAGGCCTCCAGTACTGTAACCCCCGAAGCCATTCAACAGTTTTGCCCTGACCCTAGCATCTTAGTCAAAGACCCTGTCGCAGGAACTTGGAGTGCCCCCGGCGGCTGGCAAAGCTATACACAATCCTTTGCTTCCAGTGTTCTTCGCTTCAATGGCGTGCAATGGGCAGGCATTCAAGTTGGACAAGTGATTTGCACCTATCAAGGTAAAGAAAAAAACACTTTTCCCATTCAGTTGGTCTACAACAAATTAGTCTTACAACCAACGGGGGGTCAATGGGGAAAAAACTTAGGGGGTTACATCAATTGTGCCACCGCCAATGTTCAAGACTGTCCTTTCTTAACCAAAATAGAACAATCCGCCAATGTGTACGAAGAAGCTACCGCCATTAAACCCATTCCCGCTTCTGAACAAGAAGCTTTTTAACTCACATGATCATAACTGTTTTAGATCGCTATCTCTTGGGCCCTCTAACCGCTGTTTTAGCAATTAGCTTCTATGTTTTAAATTTAATTTTTATTCCCATCGCTGTTATTCTCAGCGGTTTTTTACACTGGCTTATTCCCTTTAAAACTTGTAAAGCAGCAACGCGTCTTTGGCTGCAAACGCTGCCTGTAGCTTGGATGAGTGTAAATGCCTGGATTATGCATTTGAGCACCCACGGAAAATGGGATATTCAGGGCCCAAGCTTAGATCCCAATGCTTGGTATTTATTAATCTCTAATCACCAATCTTGGGCCGATATTTTAGCGCTGGGTTATGTCTTTAATCGCAAAATCCCTCTGCTTAAATTCTTTTTAAAACAAGAACTACTTTGGTCCTTGCCCATTGCAGGCCTAGCCTGCAAGGCGGCAGGCTATCCCTTTATGAAACGACATACGCGCCAAGCATTGCGAAAAAATCCCGATCTTAAAAGCACGGACTTAGCAACCACCCATCAAGCCTGTGAAAAATTTAAAGAGCATCCCTGCACGATTATGAATTTTGTGGAGGGCACACGCTTTAGTGAAGAAAAACGCGAGCGCCAACACTCCCCCTACCAACACTTACTGAAACCCAAAAGCGGCGGGCTTGCCATTGTCTTGTCTGAAATGAATCCGGTTTTAAAAGGCATCGTGAATGTAACGATTCATTACTCCAATCCTGAATTTAGTTTTTTAGATTTTGTTTGTGGTCGCGTGAGCAAAATTAAGGTGCGCTATGAATTACTTCCTGTTACACCCGAGCTCATCGGGAATTATACGGAAGACCGCGCTTTTCGCGCACGTTTTCAAGTCTGGCTAAATACGGTTTGGCAGAATAAAGATCAACTCTTAGACGAGCTTAAACAGCAGCCTCCTTGCTCATGAAAAAAAATATTCGTCTCGCCACACGTCAAAGTCCTTTAGCCCTCTGGCAAGCTCAGTACGTACAAAAACGTCTGCTCGCTTTGTGGCCCAGCTTTAAAATTGAATTGATTCCCTTGCTCACTCAAGCAGATAAAGACACAGATCGCCCCCTAACAGAAATCGGCGGAAAATCTTTATTTGTAAAAGAGCTGCAAAGCGCCCTCTTAGAGCAGCGCGCCGATATCGCCGTTCACTCTGTTAAAGATATGTCCGTTTTTCCCACCACTCAACTTCATTTAGCTGCTATAACAGAGCGTGCTGATCCACGTGATGTTTTAGTTTCAACTCATTACAAAAGCCTAATGGAGCTACCCCTTCAGGCCACGGTGGGCACCTCAAGCCCCAGGCGAAGCAGTCAACTAAAGGCACTTCGCCCTGATCTCAAAATTGTTTCTCTGCGCGGTAATGTCGGTACGCGCTTAGAAAAACTTCAATCTCAACATTGGGGTGGCATTATTATCGCCGCCGCCGGTTTAGAGCGCTTAGGTTTAAGCGAACACATCAGCGAATATCTCAATGTCGATTATTTTATTCCTGCCATTGGCCAGGGTGCATTGGGAGTTGAGTGTCGAGCACAAGATGCTGAATTAATAAATTTGTTACAAAATTTAGATCATCCCGAAACTCATTTGTGTGTTCAGGCAGAACGTGCCGTGAATCAATGCCTGGGTGGAAACTGTTATACCCCTGTGGCTGCGCATGCCAGACTGATCAATGGAAAGCTGCAACTGCACGGAATGGTCGGTGATTTAGAAGGAAAACTCATTTTCAAAGCCAACATAGAAGGCGATCCCCAGCAAGCCACCCAGCTGGGACTTGCACTAGCGGAACAACTCTTAGCGCAGGGCGCACAAAGCGTTTTAAATCACTTTAAATAAATCTAAAACAAGCGCGATGATATTAAATGTGTATTGAATTTTTCGGCAAGGGGCGCCCCTTGCGTGCGCCCGCGTTTATTTTTAAATATTCGGCATAGGGCAATTCATGACAAAATGTGCAGGATTGCACATTTTGCCCAGCGGCAAAGCCGCTGACCCCGAGTCTTCGAGGGGCAAAGCACAGGGATGTGCTGCAGCAATTGGCCCTACAGCACAAAGCACACGGATGTGCTGCAGCAATTGGCCTTGTTAAATAAAATGCAGGAGCACCCCCTTGCGTGCGCCCGCTTTTGTTTTTGAGCGGGCACAAGGCTTAGCCTTACAAAATATTTAATCTTGTGACTGTGTTGAACCCATCTTTTTAATGCGTATGAATAGCCCATAAAATTCACTCCGCTTCTGCTCCTTTTGCTCGGTTGATGCAAAACTTTTATGCAATCACTCAAAGCCCAGTCTAAAAATTAACCCATGTGATCCATCGTAGATTTACGGCGTGAGCGATGGCTTACAAACTGTCACAAACTGTGGCAGACTATCAAGCGTTCGATAAAACCCAGCGGGATGATAAAAATGATTGCAGAGTTTATTCGCATTGTGTTTGGTCTTGGCATGTTTATCAATGCTGCTCTTTTTGTGCCTCAAGCGATTCGCATCGTACGTACCAAAAGTGCTGAAGGATTATCACTGATTACTTTTGGGGGCTTTTGTTTAATTCAACTTTCGGCCATTGCTTATGGCTATATTGAGCATGATTACTATCTAAGCTTGGGCTATGCCTTAAGCTTCGTGAGCTGTGGATGCGTAACTCTGTTAATCCTGTTTTATCGAAGAAAGTAGTGTCTCATATTAATCGAGCTTGTTTGGAGCCCCCATGTTGAGACTTATACCCGCCAAACCAGCTAGCTTTCTTGTAAATCGAAAAGCGAAATTGGCGTTTCTTCATTTGATGAATGTGTTAATTGACGAGGCAATTGAAGCCCTTTCTTGTTTTTTAAGGCGGGAATTTTCAGCATTTGATGCACAAGTAGGCGAAACTTCCTGCCAAATTCGTGCTTACAAAGTGTGTCTTTTAGATAATACGAAAGGTTTTAGTGAAAAAGTCATGTGGGTAAAAAATCAACTGAATGAATACAAAAAAATTTTTGAACATGTTTTAGAGGAGTATAAAATTGGAACACTTTATGGCCACTCCTATTCGGAAGAGATGGACAAAAGAGAAATCTTAAAAGGTTTTTTGAAAAGAAAAGGGCTATCCATTTTCTTTGATTCAGACATTATTTTTTTAATAACGAGTCACTTCTTAAAAAAATATTGCCTGATTGATAATGAAGAAATACCCTGCGCCATAAACTACCCGCTCATAAAAAAAAGCCTTTTTTTGGGATCAACGCCCGCTAGAAATTTGACCAATCATTATCAGCTTGTTTTGTCTAAATTGTCCTGTGCTTTTGTTTTGAATCTTTTAAAGAGCTATTCGGATGAAGATGGAAATTATCGATTTATGCAATATTTTATTCGAGAAGGCGACCAAGGAAGGAGGATGTTACCCTATTATAATGCTGTAAAAATATTATTGAGTAGCGCCCAAACCTCTGGCTTACCGATTCTTTTTTCTGTTTATAAAGTGATGGGAAATCGAAGGGTAAAATGGGCCTTTCTCTTTAAGTTAAACAAAACAACTCACGAATATAGCTTACAAAAAAGAAGCGACATGATGTCTAGTGATGAAAGCTGCGTTGTTTTCAAGGGGACAGTTTTTTGTGAAAATAAAAATGAAGAGTCTGTTGAGAACTATTTAACAAGATTGTTTAGTTATAAGCCCAATACTGTAATTTTAGACAATGCAGCGGCTCATCCTCAATATGCGGGAGAGAAACAAGCTGAATTTAAGGAGGATCCCTATAAAGATCTTTATTCGAAAATAGCGGCGCAAGAACAGACTGTCAAAAAGGCTGATTCAATGCAGCAAGAATTTTTTAAGGCTAAAGAGGAGGCTCATCGCATGGGTTTATCAAGGGAAAATCCCAGTCTTTTTTATATTAAACATATTTTTTGTGATCTTGTTAAAAATGAGGCCGCTGAGAGTCTAATCTGGTCTAGCTCGAGCTTTCAAAAACAAATATTTACTCCTATACTGCTGAAACAGTTAGACCACTCAACGGCCTAATGGCCTCTGAAGATGTTTATTTTATGGGAGTGAAACCATGGATTCTGAAACCATCAAAGCCGAACTTGAACAGGCTAGGGCTATTATTAAGCAGTTAGAAGCGATTATCGCCCTGATGCCAGGCCATGTGTATTGGAAAGATCCGCAGGGTAAACTATTGGGATGTAATGATCTCCAGGCCATTGATGCAGGTTTAAAGCATCGTGAAGAAATCGTGGGCCTAACAGACTATGATATGCCGTGGAAGGAAGATGCCGAGGCTCTTAGAAAGGTGGATGCAGAGGTTATGGCAAATGACAGACCTTGTTTGGTTGAAGAAAGATCCATCACCGCCAGTGGAAAAGAGGCCTTCTGGCTTTCCAGTAAAGTACCTTATAAAAACGAACAGGGTGAGATTATAGGTATTGTGGGTATTTCCTCTGACATCACTGAACTTAAAGCCGCTCAAGAGCGTGAAAAGAAAGCGATTGCAGAAGCCGCGGATGAAGCGGCAACCAATCGCGCTATTATGGTCTTCTCTGGCATGATTGCCCATGATCTGCGCACACCCCTGGCCACGGCTCGTATGGGCGCGGTGGCTTTGAATCAAAAGTTACCGGGTTTAATAGAGACCTATCAAAAAGCGTCTGAAGCAGAATTGGAAATTCCCTTTCTGCCCTCGAGTTTTTTAAAAGACTTGGCACAAATCCCAAGCAGTATGATAGAGGCTATTCAGGAAGCCAATGCCTATATTGATGCTTCGTTAAAGAGTTTAAAAGCGGCTTCTCAAGGCGGTGATCTCTTAAGCAAAGAACAATTAGTGCTCTGTGATGCCGAACGCTTATTGCGCCGCAGTGTGAAGGATTATCCCTATAAATCGGGTGATGAAGCTAAGGTGCATTTAAACACGGAAGTGACTTTTAACTTTATGGGCAATGAAATTTTTGTGAGCCGCCTTTTTGAAAACCTAATAAAAAATGCTTTTGAGC
>JAKFXE010000131.1 GCA_021731545.1 Coxiellaceae bacterium | reverse complement strand
GTTTCGGGGAGCGCCCGGATCACTGAAGCCAATTGATTCCCATTCTGAATTTTAGCTTCATATTTTTCAGCAAAGGCCAGGCGATCTGTTTCGGGGAGCGCCTGAATCACTGAAGCCAATTGATTCCCATTCTGAATTTTATCCCGATTTTTTTCAGCAAAAGCCAGCCGCTCTGTTTCAGGGAGTAGCTCAATCAATTGAGCTAAATGCATTCCATTCTCAATTTTATCTTGATTATCGGTGAGAAAAGCCGAGCGCTCTGTTTCATTTAGTTTTAAGGTTGTCTCGCGCAGGCCTCTTTCACCAAATAATGGCTTTATTAAAAGTTGAGCTGAAAGTGAGTCATGTGAAGCTTTCTGAAGACGTGCTCCTTTGATCGCCTCTACTTCAAGCTCCTCGTTTTTATTTAGATAACTTCGTCCAGTCTCCTTTACTCGTGCATACAGGGTGCGAAGCCGCTTGATTTCAGCCTGATCACCGAAAAGCCGCCGACCCCAGCCTTTTTTGCGGTCATATTCATCCAGGGCTTTTTTTAAATCAGCTAAGATCATCATAAAATAGGCTCCTCATATTTAAAGCCACACTCGTCTCATGGCCTAGCCCTTAGGTGGGGCTTTGCAGCGTAGCTTTTTGATAGAGGTTTTCAAAAAGCCTCTACTTTCACATAGAGTATAGTCAAGGAGTCTTAAAATACTCTTAAATCGAGCCATTAAATTTGAAAAAAACGATGGTTTTAACTAAAAGAAATGGAGGCTCGCATATCAAGCGAGAGGCTTGAGAATCTCTCCGCTGGAAAAGGCTCTGAGCTGGCCGGTGTTGTCCAACATCAAGAGTTCGCCTTTTTCAGTAATCCCCTGAGACAGGCCGTGAATGAGCTCTTTCCCGTACTGAAAGGACAAGGGTAGATCTTTATAAAAATCGTGTTCTTTCCATGGGTTAATAAAAGGGTTTAAACCCATTGTTTCGAAGTGATTGAGGGTAGAAATCAGCTCATCCACTAAAATTCCAGCCAAGCGATTGCGCTGAATTTTAAAGCCCATGATTTCCTGTAAATCAACCCAGGGTTGGTCGATGGCGCTTGAAGAGGGTACTTGAGTGTTGATTCCAATCCCCAGCACGATTTCACAGCGATCATTGGATTGGGCGATGACCTCCGTTAGAACGCCAGCTAATTTACGCCCTTGCCAGAGCACATCATTAGGCCATTTCACTTGAACTTCTTTGTCTAACCCATAACGGTTTAAGCTATTTATAATTACAAGACCTGCGACCAAGCTGAGTCCCATGAGCTCAGAGGGGTCCTTGTCAAAATGCCAGGCGAGGGAGAAATAAAGATTGTTTCCATAGGGTGAAAACCAGGAGCGGCCGCGCCGCCCTCGTCCTCGGGTTTGTTGTTCCGCTAGGCAGGCCATGGGGCAGGGGAAGGCCTGACGGACCCGCTCCAGCAAATAGTCGTTGGTGGATTCAACAGAATCCAAGAGAATTAATTCTTTCAAATGTTCTGCATTTTTCGGGCTTAATTCAGCCTTGATTTGTTTTTCATCCAAAAGCTCAAGACCCCCGGGCAGGGAATAACCGAGGCTATGTTGAGACTCGATGTTTAAACCAAGGCTTTGCAATTGCTGAATGATTTTCCAAACCGCACTGCGCGTAATGCCTAGGCTTTGGGCTAGAGTCTCACCGGAGTGAAGCTTTCCATCGTGCAGGGCTTCTAAGAGTCGTTGGGTATTGCGCGTTTTCATGCCGCTACTATAAGGGAATTTCTCGGATTATCGAGGGGGAATTTTTATTTTTCAGGGTGTCAAATACCCATCTGAAAGCTTAGGTAGTTCTGCTGGCTTTGTCTGCGACTTTGTTGCTATACTCGCCGTTTTTGCCTGATGGCCGGAACCCTAAAATGACTGAAGATATTCGTAATGTGGCGATTATCGCCCACGTGGATCACGGTAAGACCACTCTTGTGGATAAGCTACTCACCCAAACGGGGACTTTGTCTACACGCTCAGCGCCTGTGACGCGCGTGATGGATTCTAATGATTTGGAGCGTGAGCGTGGGATTACGATCCTGGCCAAAAATACCGCCATTCGTTGGAAGGGCTATCGCATCAATATTGTGGATACGCCCGGACACGCGGATTTTGGAGGAGAAGTTGAGCGTATTTTATCGATGGTGGATTCGGTTATTTTATTAGTCGATGCCGTCGACGGTCCTATGCCCCAAACCCGCTTTGTCACTCAAAAAGCCTTTGGTTGGGGACTGAAACCCATTGTAGTCATTAATAAAATTGATCGGCCCGGTGCGCGTCCAGATTGGGTGGTGGATCAAGTATTCGATCTTTTTGATAGCTTGGGTGCGAGCAATGAACAACTTGATTTCCCTATTATTTATGCTTCGGCTTTACAGGGTTATGCGCAATACGAATTGGACAAGCCCAATGACAATATGGATCCGCTTTTAGAAACCATTGTTAAGCGCGTGCCGCCGCCTAAGGTGGAGCTCAATGGCCTCTTTCAAATGCAAATCAGCTCCTTGGATTATTCCAGCTATGTGGGAGCCATCGGAGTGGGGCGCATTAAGCGCGGCAGCATTAAAACCAATACACCGGTGAGTATCATCGATCGAGACGGCAAGATTCGCCAAGGTCGAGTCCTTCAAGTCTTGGGCTTTATGGGTCTAGAGCGCACTGAAGTGCCTGAGGCCAGTGCGGGCGATATTATTGCCATTACCGGCATTGAAGGAATTCGCATTTCAGACACTTTGTGTGACCCGAGCTGCGTTGAAGCTCTGCCCGCCTTGGATGTGGATGAGCCCACGGTGAGCATGACCTTCCAGGTCAACTCCTCACCCTTTGCAGGTCGAGAGGGTAAATTTGTCACCAGTCGGCAAATCTCAGATCGCTTGGATCGAGAGCTCATCAGTAATGTGGCCCTGCGCGTTGAGCGCGTTGAGGGGGGGGATAAATTTAAGGTCTCTGGTCGCGGTGAGTTACACCTCGCCATTTTGATTGAAATCATGCGTCGCGAGGGTTATGAGTTATCGGTGTCTCGTCCTGAGGTCATTAATCGAGAAGTGGATGGGGTATTGTGCGAGCCTTTTGAGAATTTAGTAATCGATGTAGAAGAGGTGCATCAGGGTGCCATTATGCAGCGCTTGGCTTCTTGCAAGGGCGACTTAAAAGACATGGTCTCCGATGGAAAAGGGCGGGTGCGTTTAGAGTATATGATTCCCACCCGAGGATTGATTGGTTTTCACTCTAAATTCTTGACTATGACTTCTGGCTCTGGGGTGATGCATCATGTCTTTGATCATTACGGCCCCATCAAAAATGAAGAGATTGCGCAACGCACGCGGGGAGTCTTAATTGCCAATGGTCCCGGGGTTAGCACAGGCTTTGCTTTATTCAACTTGCAAGAGCGGGGCGACCTCTTTATAGGACCTCAAGTAGAACTTTATGAGGGGATGGTGATTGGCATTCACTCTCGGGATAATGATCTTGTGGTCAACCCCACTAAGGGAAAACAGCTGACCAATATGCGGGCCTCAGGCTCCGATGAACACATCGTCCTGACCCCGCCTATTAAACAAACACTTGAACAAGCCTTAGAGTTTATTTCTGATGATGAGCTTGTAGAAATTACTCCAATTTCCATAAGGATACGTAAGAAATATCTTAAAGAACATGAACGTAAAAGGGGTTCAAAAACCTAGGTGTTTTGTCCGTAGGGGCAATTCACGAATTGCCCTTTATCTTTGGCCTGCTGGGTTCCCGCTGCTTCCTAGAATTTACTTTAACTTCGACTGGCAATCTTCAAAATCTGTACTATAGTCATAGTCGAGCCTGTTGTTCTGGGGTCAGGGATGAAGCCAGAGAGGATGGGAAGCTGTTCACCACAAAAGGAGCTTGAAAATGACCAAACGAGAACGTGTATTGAGTTATGTATTATCAGCCCTGGTAATCATATCGGCAATCTTAGAGTTCACTATACTCGCCTAAGCGCTTGAATCTTAGGCCCATCAAGCCCCCTCTTGGGGGCTTTTTTTTGCCAGTTGTCCATTACTCCAGATCTCCCTATAATCGCTGGCATGCCTCATAACCCCCGCATCATTGTAGCTCTTGATTTCCCCAGCGTTGAATTAGCCCAGCGCCTCGTGGATCAATTGAACCCTTCTTTATGCCGTTTAAAAGTGGGGAATATCTTATTTACCCAAGCCGGTCCCCGCTTTGTGGAAGGCCTCATGGCCCGAGGCTTTGAAGTCTTTCTGGATTTAAAATTTCACGATATTCCCCAAACCGTTGCCGGTGCCTGTAAAGCCGCTGCTGAATTAGGGGTCTGGATGACGAATGTGCATATACAGGGGGGGAGGGCTATGTTGGAAGCCGCCGTTGAAGCCCTGGCTCCTTTCAAAAAACGCCCCTTACTGCTCGGCGTTACACTATTGACGAGCTTGCAGAACGAAGATCTAGCGCCTCTGGGCATTCATCTGTCTATCGATCAATTAGTGCCGCAGATGGCCGAGATGGCCAAGGCAGTAGGGCTGGATGGCATCGTTTGTTCCTCTCAAGAAGCCCAGGCTTTGCGTCAAGACTTAGGCCCTTCATTTCTCTTAGTTACCCCAGGCATACGTTTAAGCGAAGAGGCGGAGGCAGGGGACCAAAAACGTATTTTAACGCCCACGGCCGCCCTAAAAGCAGGCTCTGATTATCTCGTGATCGGTCGCCCGATTACTCAAGCTAAAGATCCGCTGAAAGTGCTTGAAAAGATCCTGGCTGAAATTGCTGGGTAATCAAAAAATCCTCTACCGCAAAAACTCCTGTATTGTGAACTTAATTCGAATCACTACACTTTGTCTGCCACAATCCTGTGGTGTGTTCAAAGGAGATCGTGATGAATAAAACAATAATTCAATTGGTGGGAATGAGTGTTTTAACGGTGGGTATTGCACAAGCTCAATTTAATGCAGATGTTTTACATCCCAAGCCTGCGCTTAGCTCATCGACTGAAGTTCAAACAAAAGTCGTTGATCTTAATCAAGCTAATGCAGAGCAATTGATGAGCTTAGAAGGCATTGGAACTAAAAAGGCCGAAGCGATTCTGGCCTATCGCCAAGCGCATGGGGCTTTTAAATCCATTAATGAGTTAGCTGGCGTCAAAGGCTTTAGTGAAAAAACTTTGGCTACTTTAATTAAAAAAAATGGAAGTCGCATGAGCGTGCACGCGACAAGCTAATTATTTTCTAAGAGAGCTCATTAACTTTTGTGACCACGTGATAGGGGGCAGGGCCCAGGCTTTTTGCAGATGGTGATATTGATTTTTAGGGAGCAATAAAATCATCGGTGTTTGTGCTGGGTCCAGCCACTTGATCAACATTTCAAGATTTTCTACTCCCATGGCGATACAGCCTTTAGTGCCGATCATGGGATTTTCCCAAATATGCAGAAAAATGCAGGAACCGGCATCAGGTACCGGCATTTCAGTATTGTATTGCACGACCGCACCCCAACGAAATAACTCTGCATCCCGCCACTCTGTGCGAATAGGATCTACTTTGTTGGGTATGAGCGTGTTGTAGGTCTCGCCCGGATTGTCATTGCAAAAAAAAGTATCGTTTACAGCTAAGTAATCGAGTTTTACATGCAAGGGTGGCTGCGCGGGATAACCAAAGGCGGGGCCTATTTTGTAAAGACCTGCGGGAGTGCGATAATCTTTTTCTTTTTTAAAAGGGCCGGGAGGATGATAAGTCTGTAATTCTACTCCCCAAGCCATGCCACGACTGCCCACGACGACGGGAATTTTGGGGCCTACCGCAGTCCACTTTGGATGCTCAGGGCTGCGCTCATAACGTTGCAGCTGCCCATTGAGACTATTCCAGTCTGGGCTAATCACAACCACTAACTGCTGGCTCTGTGTCATCAAGGTCTTAACTGCGGGCGGCAAATTCGCCTGGGCCCAAAGGGGGCTTAGGATGAGGAGCAAGCTGAAAGAAAATTGTAGGAACAGGCGCTTCATTTTTTCATCTAATCGCAACTCAAAAATAAAAGCAAGGCTTGAGATCGTTGTTTGACAGCTGTCTGAGACCCCCCTAGTATGGCTTTGGATTTTTCAGGGTTAAAAATGATGTCTGGATTACTCATCAGCGATATTAGCGCTTATCGAGGCGAGCGTTGCCTCTTTGAGCATTTGAGCCTTCGCCTCGAGGCGGGTGAAATACTGCAGGTGCTGGGCCCTAATGGAGCGGGAAAATCCACCTTATTAAAAATACTGGTGGGATTACGCAGTCCCGATAAAGGTTCTGTCTCTTGGAATTCACAAACACTTTATACCGTTTTGGAAGAGTATCAATCGGATTTAAGTTATTTAGGGCATCGTTTAGGGCTAAAACACAGTTTGAGTGTGCTTGAAAATTTAACACTCAGTGCAGCAGATCCCCATGAGATACCCGCAATAATAAACAGAATGGGACTGAAGGCTTCTCAATCTTTGCCGATAGCGGCACTCTCGCGCGGACAACAGCAACGAACGGCTTTGGCGCGTGTCTTATTAGCACGTAAAAAACTGTGGATACTGGATGAACCCTTTGCGGCTTTAGATCAGGCCGGCTTTGATTTAATGCAAGCCTTGATTGAGCAGCGTCGCGTAAGTGGAGGCACGATTATTTTAAGCAGTCATCGGGCTTTGGCGCTTAATGTAGGGCTTAAAACACTGAGGCTTCAAGGGGTGGAGGATGTTTAAAGAAGCCCAGCAGTTGTGGCATCGCGAAATTTTGCTCTTAATTCGCAACCCTTCTGAATGCCTGCATCCCTTGCTTTTTTTTATTGTGATGGTCAGTGTGTTTCCCTTAGCCTTGAGTCCAAATCCACAGTTATTAAGTCAAGTGGGTCCGGGCTTTATTTGGATCTCAGTTTTATTTTCAGCCATTTTATCCTTACCCCATTTATTTTATTCGGATTATCACGATGGCAGTTTAGAGCAATTACTGTTAAGGGTGCGCCCTTTAAGTTGTTTAACCCTCATTAAAGTAGGGGTGCATTGCCTGTTCTTGGGAGCTCCCTTTATTCTGCTTTCACCTATTTTGGCCGTGGCCTATCATTTATCTTCGCAGGCTATTGCGCATTTGATTTGGAGTTTAGTATTGGGTGTGCCGTGCCTATGCTTATTGGGCAGCATTGCGGCGAGTATTAGTTTGGGATTGCGTAATAGCAGTCTGATTTTAGCCCTGATTTTATTGCCGCTCTATGTGCCTATTTTAATTTTCGCCACGAGCGCCGTTCTTCATTCGGGTGTGGGCGAGTCTGCGGCGGCTGAATATGCGCTGCTCGGAGCCTTGCTTATTTTTTTATTGATTTTAGCGCCGCTGGTCAGTGCTTATTGCTTGCGCATCGCGGTGGAAGAAGCTTAGAGGCTGGTCTTGGTCCCGTCCAAAAATGTAGGAGCGGGTCTCGTGCCCCCAAAAACAAAAGCAGGTGCACGCAAGGAGCGCCCCTACGTTTATTTTAAGGCGCGCACAAGGCCTGCTTTAAAGATTATCCAAATACTTTTCCGCATCCAGTGCCGCCATGCAGCCGGTTCCGGCAGAGGTTACTGCTTGACGATACACATGATCGGCTACATCACCGGCCGCAAAAACGCCGGGCACGCTGGTGGCGGTGGCCTCACCGGAAAGACCGCTTTTTACTTTAATATAGCCATTATTCATCTCAAGCTGGCCTTCAAAAATCTGTGTATTGGGAATATGACCGATGGCAATAAAAACACCGTCCAGCGTTAATTCTTTTAGGCTTTCATCCACCGTGGATTTAATGCGAATGCCGGTGACTCCAGAATCATCACCTAAGATTTCATCCAAAGTGTGGTTCCACTCAATCTTTACATTTCCGGACTGTGTTTTTTCAATCAGTTTATCGGCTAATATTTTCTCAGAACGAAATTTATCGCGTCGATGAATCACGGTCACTTCAGCCGCAATATTAGCCAGATATAAGGCCTCTTCAACGGCGGTATTACCTCCGCCTACGACAGCGACCTTTTTGCCTTTATAAAAGAAGCCATCACAGGTGGCACAACCTGAAACGCCGCGGCCCATAAACGCCTGCTCGGAGGGAAGGCCCAAATATTGAGCCGAAGCGCCTGTAGCTATAATCAGGGCATCGCAGCTGTATTCTGCGCTATCGCCCACTAAGCGAAAGGGCTTTTGCTTTAAATCGACTGTATTGATTTGGTCGGAGATGAGGGTGGTGGCAAAGCGCTCCGCATGTGCGCGCATGCGCTCCATCAGGGCGGGACCTTGTAGGCCTTCCACATCGCCGGGCCAGTTATCGACATCGGTCGTTGTCATCAGCTGCCCACCGGCAGCAAGACCTGTAATCAAGCAGGGTTCTAAATTGGCACGTGCGGCATAAACGGCTGCGGTATAGCCGGCAGGGCCTGAGCCCAAAATAATTAAACGATGGTACAATACGTTGTTGGGCATAAGATTCCTGGGGTTTTCGATTAAACTGCCTATCTTAGCGTATAGGCTAATCTTATCAAGCCATGATTTTTAAATCGAATTGCCTCAAAGAAGTCGGGGTCAGATAGGTGTCTGACACCTATCTGACCCCATGTCAAAGTAACATCTAATTTGAGGCCACGGGAAATACTGGCAGGCAGCGCTTATACCCTCTATAATAAAAGCATCGAAAATTTAAGCAGTTGTGAGGTTATTTTGAAGTCTCGTAAGGCAGCTACCCTGAAGAAGGAACCTTCGCTGTATCGTGTCCATTTTCACTATCGATTGCGGGAAGGCTTTTTGCTTTTCTCGAGCTTTGTTTCCCTGTTTTTATTAGTGGCTTTAGTGAGCTATCACCACTCAGATCCTTCCTGGTCTCATTCCGTGGGTAGAGCCGAAGTGCTGAATCTCGAGGGGCGTGTAGGGGCTTGGACAGCGGACCTCTTGCTCTACGCTTTTGGCTATTTGGCCTATGTCTTACCCCTAATGATTTTTTATTCCGCCTGGATATTTTACCGTCATCGTCATTTGATTGAGCAACACCAGGGGCGGCGGGCATTATTGCTAATGCGCAGTTTAGGTTTTGCCTTGGTCATGGCCAGTGGTTGTACTTTAGTGACTCTCTTTGTTAAGTCCACTCAGCTCAATCTTCCTTTTAACGCAGGCGGTGTTTTGGGTTATAGCCTCTCAGCTTACTTAGTGCATTTATTTAATCCGATCGGCAGCACTTTATTCGCAGGTGCCTTGACCTTAATGGGCTTTACCTTATTTGCCGGTATTTCCTGGGTGGGTATTTTTGAGCGTATAGGGGGATGGGTTTTAATAGCCTTGCACTTCGTGCGTATCAAGATTTTTGCTTTATTTAAATCGTCTGAAACGCAAGACTTAAATAAAGCAGAGCTCGGCGTGGATGCAAAAAACAAGCCTCGTTTTAATATGCAGCGCACGGAACCCAAATTGGGTTTGGATGCTTCGGAACATCATCATGTCTTAGAGATGCTTAAGCCGATGATGCCCGAGAAAAAAACCAGCTTTGCTAATCCTAAGCCTCCCAAGTTGAGTTCTAGCAGCAGCGGTAGTTTACCCGATTTAAATTTACTGGATGAAACACCCGTTGCACAGGGAGTTAGTTTTTCAGCAGAACAATTGGAGGCCCGCTCACGTGAAGTGGAAGCCCGCCTGGCGGATTTTAATGTAGATGTGCAAGTGGTGGGAGTTAATCCAGGCCCTGTGGTGATTCGCTTTGAATTAGAGCTGGCTGCTGGAACAAAGGTGAGCAAGATCAGCGGCCTTTCTAAAGATTTAGCGCGTTCGCTCTCTGTTATCAGCGTGCGCGTGGTGGAAGTTATTCCCGGAAAATCCGTCATTGGTTTGGAACTACCCAATGAGCGACGAGAAATGGTGAGCCTCAAAGATATTTTAGCCTCTAAGCAGTATCAAAATTCTAATTCTGCTTTGACCTTAGGTTTAGGTAAAGACATTGGCGGGCATCCTGTGATTGTTGATTTAGCGAAGATGCCGCATTTATTAGTGGCCGGTACCACCGGTTCGGGTAAATCCGTGGGTTTGAATGCCATGCTCTTAAGCCTGCTCTATAAATCCAGCCCCAAAGAATTACGCTTGATTATGATTGACCCTAAAATGTTGGAGCTAGCGATTTACGATGCTATTCCTCATTTATTAGTGCCGGTGGTGACCGATATGAAAGATGCTGCCAGCGCCTTGCGTTGGTGTGTCGCTGAAATGGAGCGCCGTTATAAATTGATGGCCTCACTCGGTGTGCGTAATTTAGCGGGATTCAATGCAAAAATTAAAGAAGCGGCCGCGAAGGGTGAAGCGATCCCCGATCCTTTTTATGCCAGTGCCGATCAAGACTCAGGTGAAAAAGCTCCGGGCCTAGAGGAGCTGCCACAAATTGTGGTCTTGGCGGATGAATTTGCCGACATGATGGTGGTGGTGGGTAAAAAAGTAGAAACATTGATTGCGCGTTTAGCCCAAAAGGCGCGTGCGGCAGGCATCCATTTAATTTTTGCGACTCAACGTCCTTCGGTAGATGTTATTACAGGCTTAATTAAGGCAAATATTCCAACGCGTATTGCCTTTCAGGTGTCCTCTAAAATTGACTCACGCACTATTTTGGATCAGCAGGGTGCTGAACAATTGCTGGGTTATGGTGATATGTTGTACCTGGCTCCTGGAACCGGAGTGCCTGTGCGTATTCACGGCGCTTATGTGAGCGATGATGAAGTACACCGCGTGGTGGATTATTTGCGTCAAACAGGCAGTCCTGAATATCTGAATGAAATTTTAGAAGAGGATTTTAGCAGTGAATTTCTCGGGGAATCTGAAGGGGCTCAGTACGCCAATGCCGAACAAGATCCTCTCTATGACCAAGCCGTTGAAGCGGTTGTGCAGTCCCAGCGCGTTTCTATTTCCAGCATTCAACGCCGCTTTAAAATTGGCTACAATCGCGCGGCCTGCATCGTCGAGGCGATGGAGGCTGCGGGTATTGTAAGCAGCCCCTCAGAGGGGAATGGTATACGTGATGTGCTTACTCCTGCACAGGAAACTTAATTTTTTTAGCCACTGATCATCATGATAAAAACCACTCGAATATTTTTTTTAGCCTGGATACTGCTGCTGTATGCCGCCATAGGTTCTGCCTCTGTAGCTAAGGCTAGCTTATCGGCAAGCGCGGAGCTTGCACAGTTGCTGAATCAGTCCAATACCCTTAGAGCAGACTTTAAGCAAAGCCTTTATGATGCTCAGCACAGCGTAATCCAAGAGAGCACAGGCTCTGTTGAGCTCTTGCGTCCAGGACATTTTAAGTGGCAGATAAAAACGCCTAATCCACAGCTTTTAATCACTAATGGTAAAACGCTGTGGATTTATGATGAAGACTTGCAACAAGTGAGCCAACAATCCTTGAGTCGCGCAGGTCAGTTGAGCCCCGCTGAATTATTAAGTGGTTCTGTTGTGGCCTTAGAAAAACAATTTGTGATTATTCGGGAAAATAATCCTACTTTAAGCAGTTTTTTATTAAAACCCAAAACACAGGACTCTCCCTTTCAGTGGGTTCGACTACAGTTCAAGCGGAACACATTGTTTGCGATGCAGTTTAGGAATGAGTTGGGTGAGTTAAGCGACTTTCAATTTTCAAAACTTCAAACGGGGCTTTCCTTGAAAGCCTCTTCTTTTGACTTCAAAGCACCCAAAGGGGTCGATATTTTGGTAAATGAATGAGTGAAACTCTCTTAAAGCCTTTGGCCAGCCGTATGCGTCCGCGCTCTATCGATGAGTATATAGGCCAAAACCATCTATTGGGGCCCGGGAAACCGCTGCGTTTGGCAATTGAACAGCATCGACCTCATTCGATGATCTTATGGGGACCCCCCGGCACTGGAAAAACCACCTTGGCTTATTTGTTGGCACAGGCTTTTTCCGCACGGGTTGAGCAATTGTCGGCAGTACTCGCCGGAGTCAAAGAAATACGCGAAGTTGTTCAGCGCGCCCTCCAAGCACGCCAGGAAGATCAGCAAAACACCTTGTTATTTGTGGATGAAGTCCATCGCTTTAATAAAGCCCAACAGGATGCTTTTTTACCTCATGTAGAAGCAGGCACGTTAATTTTAATAGGAGCCACAACGGAAAATCCTTCCTTTGAATTAAATAATGCCTTGCTATCACGTACGCGCGTGTATGTGCTGAAGTCCTTAACACACACTGAATTATTACAGATTATCGAACAGGCTTTGCAGGATAGTGAGCGCGGACTGGGTACACAGAAGCTTTCCTTAAACGCTGAATTGTCTAAACGTATTGCGGATTTTGCGGATGGTGATGCGCGAAAGGCACTCAATGTCTTAGAAATTTTGGCGGATTTTACTGAAGAAGGACGGGGGGTTTCTGAGGAAATTTTAGAGCAGGTCTTAAGTTCGGATGTACGCCGCTTTGACAATAAAGGGGATCTTTTTTACGAGCAAATTTCGGCCCTGCATAAATCCCTGCGTGGTTCAGACCCTGATGCCGCCTTGTATTGGTTTACGCGCATGATAGAGGCCGGTTGTGATCCTCATTATGTGGCACGTCGAGTGCTGCGCTTTGCCACAGAGGATGTGGGTAATGCAGACCCTCGGGCCTTGCACCTGGCTTTGGATGCATGGCAAACTTATGAGCGCCTAGGCTCGCCTGAGGGCGAGTTGGCTCTGGCTCAAGCGGTTCTTTATTTAGCCTCTGCTCCTAAAAGTAATGCGGTTTATGTGGCCTACGGGGAGGCCATGGAGGATGCAAAAACCTTGGGAAGTCTTGAGGTGCCCCTACACTTACGAAATGCAGCAACACCATTAATGAAAAACTTAAAGTATGGAAAGGAGTATCGTTATGCACACGATGAAGCCAACGCCTTTGCAGCAGGCGTTCATTATTTCCCTGATGAAATGAAAGCCAAACACTATTATCGCCCCGTTAATCGAGGCCTTGAAATTCAGATTTTGGAAAAATTAACAAAATTAAGAGCGCTTAATAAGGAAAAAACATGATTGACCCCAAATTATTACGTAATCACTTAACCGAAGTGGTGCAAGCCTTGTCGCGCCGTGGCTATTCGCTGGATGTTGAATATTATACTCAATTAGAAGAGCAACGCAAAAATGTTCAAGACTTAACGCAGCAATTGCAAAATCGACGCAATCAGGCCTCCAAGGCTATTGGTGTGGCTAAAGCGCAAGGCAAGGACACTCATGGATTGATGCAAGAAGTCGCTCTGATTTCCGATGAGTTAAAAAGCAATGAAGCTAAACTGGAGGAGCTCTTAAAACAACTTGAGGCCTTTCAACTGGAGATTCCCAATCTATTGCATGAAAGCGTTCCTCCTGGAAAATCTGAGGCCGATAATCAAGAAATACGCCGCTGGGGAGAGCCTAAATCCTTTGATTTTAAACCCTTGGATCATATTGAATTGGGTGAGAACAGCCGCTTAATGAATTTTGAAGAGGCCTCTAAATTATCTGGTGCTCGCTTTGTGGTTTTGCATGGAGCCTTGGCAAAATTACAGCGAGCTCTGGGTCAATTTATGTTGGATCTGCATACCCAAGAACATGGTTATGAGGAAGTCTATGTCCCTTATTTAGTGCGCTCCGCTTGTTTATATGGCACAGGCCAGTTACCCAAATTTAAAGAAGATTTGTTTAGTATAGAGGGTGATAAGGATTTAAGCTTGATTCCCACCGCTGAAGTGTCCGTCACTAATTTGGCACGAGAGTTTATTTTTAATGAAGAAGAACTACCCAAAAAATGGACGGCACTTACCCCTTGTTTTCGCAGTGAGGCGGGTGCTTATGGTAAAGATACTCGAGGCATGATTCGTCAACACCAATTTGAAAAAGTAGAGCTGGTCCAGATTGTTCGTCCTGAAGATTCTTATCAAGCACTGGAAGAGCTCACCGCCCATGCGGAGAAGGCCTTACAGCTTTTAAAATTACCCTATCGTGTTATGGCCTTGTGCGCAGGGGATGTGGGTTTTTGTGCGGCCAAAACCTATGATCTAGAGGTATGGCTTCCGGGGCAAAAGGCCTATCGTGAAATTTCTTCTTGCAGTAATTTTGAAGCTTTTCAGGCGCGCCGTATGCAGGCACGCTATAAAAAAGCCATGGATCAAAAGCCAGAGCCTGTACATACCGTTAATGGCTCAGGTTTGGCTGTTGGAAGAGCTTTGGTGGCGATTATAGAAAATTATCAACAGATCGACGGACGTATTCAAGTTCCGGAAGTTTTAAGACCCTATATGGCTGGAATTGAAGTTATTTAATGTGGTGGGGGAGACGTTCATTCAAAATGACGCTGCGAAAGGTCACGGAAATGCGGGAGCGGCTGACTTTACTGACTCCATGATAGTAGGGTTTATGACGATAGACTCCGCGCATGAGATAATTGACCCCCGACTTCTCATCTAACTCAAACACTTTTTTGGCCTTAAAGCGTAAGGCTTCATTTTTCGATTTGACTACATAAAGTTTTCCCGTGGGATCTGACTCCAGCACAACTCCGATGATATTTTCACCGAAATGAAATTGAACAGGGCGACCCTCGGCAAAGCGATCACTATCTACGTCCACATGCGGCTCCAATTGATATCCCGCTTCATAGAAGGAGACAATCACATTTTGATAGTCACTGCCTTTGCCTAAGGCATATTCTTTAGGAAAAGAATCAATGCAGGCTTGGCAAAGTTCAGTAAGATAATCTGGAATATGCGTAAAGAAAAAATTTTCATCGGTCATGGAAAAATAATTATACCCAAAGGAATAGGTTTTGCGATGCGTGGTGGGTGTTTCTTGAGAATTTAACTGTTCTAGAAAATAAGGGGCTTGGTTAAGACTAGCTAAGGTTTTTTGAACTAGCATGGGGCTGATATGTGAGCTAGGTAGCATGACCTTTTATACCGCATTGATTAAGATAGGGGTCATGCTCTTCGCCGGGGGCATAGGCGAAGATTAAGCTACCTCCCTTGATGGTGTTAATAACTTGAGGGGTTTTGCTCGGATTAAGCGCTAAACATCCCCAGCTTCTACCCATGTAATTATTGTGTGCTGCAAATTGTTTACTCACATAGGGCGCGCCATGGAGGATAATGTGACGCTCACGGGCTTTATCATTGAGCCCAGGCTCTAGGCCCTCTAAGCTAAGTGAGTAACCATGATGGCCTTGATAGGTTTCGTGCGTTACAAAACTGCCTAAACTAGAGGCAAGACTGCCAGGTTCATTTGAAAAATGGGTGGCGTAAAGCTTACCACTGTTTTTTCCATGCGCGACAAAAAGGTGATAAAGAACTTTGTGTTGCTCCATATCAATCACCCAGAGGCGGGCTTGAGTGGAGGGTAAAGAATAATCCACAATACTCAAAATGGGGTTTTTGATTTGACCATCCAAGCGTGCACAGTCATAGGCGTGAAGCGCTAAGTTAAGGACTTTAGTCTTCAAGCCATTAACCTGCAAATTGGATGAGTATGCTTGAACGTTTGCCGCAATAAAGAGGCCCAAAAGAAGGGTGCTCATAAAGCGCACACTATTTTTCTTTAACTTTAGTCGCATAGTTCCAGCTCTGTATACATAAAAAAAGCGAGTCCCTGCATTCTTTACTAGTATAGCTCCTAATTTCGACTGTTGCCGGAAAAAGCACCTAAGATGCGCAACAGGCTCACAAATAGATTAAAAAAAGCGATATAGAGCGAAATAGTCGCCATAATGTAATTGCGTTCACCGCCGCTGATGATTTGATGGGTTGTAAAAAGTATAAAAGCCGCTGAAACAACCGCAAAACCGCCTGAGATTAAAAGCTGAAAAATAGGCATACTAAAAAACAGGCCCAGCAGTCCAGCCAAGAAAAGCACCATGCTGGTAATGGCAATAAAGCCACCCAGATAGCTAAAATCTTTCCGCGAAACTAGGGCATAAGCGGACATCCCTAAAAAAATAGCTCCTGTGGCACCCAAGGAGGTGGCAATTAATTCAGTACCATTAGCATAGTTTTGAATAAACAGATTCAGGATGGGTCCCAGCGTATAGCCCATAAAACCGGTGTAGGCAAAAATAGACAAGAGGCCCCAAATACTGTTACGCAAAGCAACGGTTAAAAAATAAAAGCCAAACATCCCGATCAGCACAACCGCTATATTGGGTGCCGCATGATGGGTCATTGAAAGTAGCGCTGTGAAAGCACTAAAAGTCAGCGTTAAGCTCAGGAGCAAATAAGTCTTGCGAAGTACTCCATTAATGACTAGGCTATTTTCGTTTGCTGGAACGGCGATTTCAAGTTTAGATCTCATGCTTTGACCTCGTATCAGGGTTAACAGACCTGGGATTATACCCATAAAATGGAAAATAGTTCTAACTTTTAAAGCAAGATGGGCTATAATGGCCCCCGCCCTGGCCTAGGCTGGTCTTGTGGAAGGGGATAAGGGAGAGATGGCAGAGCGGTTGAATGCGGCGGTCTTGAAAACCGTTGAGGGTAACTCCCTCCCAGGGTTCGAATCCCTGTCTCTCCGCCAGTACGCTTAAACTTTAATAAAGGAGCTGTGAATGATTGATGTGCTGCTGGTGGATGATCATGATTTAGTTCGTACGGGCATTAAAAAAATGCTGTCTGAAGTTTCCGGTATTCGAGTGGTGGGTGAAGCAGGCACAGGTGAAGAAGCGGTAAAATTAGCCCGTGAATTAAAGCCTCAAGTGGTTTTGATGGATGTGAAAATGCCGGGCATTGGTGGCTTTGAGGCAACTCGCAAACTCGTGCGTTTAGATCCCGACATAAAAGTATTGGTTTTGAGTGTTTGCGATAATGATGTTTATCCTTCACGTTTATTACAAGTGGGTGCCTCCGGTTATTTGACAAAGGGTGCTAGCATGGATGAAATGGTACACGCCATTCGCATGGTGCATTCGGGTCAACGTTATATCAGTCCCGATATTGCTAATAAATTAGCCTTCCGTCATGTGAATGATCAGGAGGAATCTCCTTTTGATGGCTTGTCTGAACGCGAATTGCAAGTGATGATTATGATCACCAAAGGCATGAAAGTTCAGGAAATTGCTGAAAAATTACATTTAAGTCCCAAGACCGTTAACAGCTATCGTTACCGCATCTTCGAAAAATTAGCCATTAAAAATGATGTTGAGCTCACTTTGCTGGCCATTCGTCACGGCTTAATTGAGTCGGAAGAAGCAAAGGCGTAGTTTGAGCCTGCATTCCACCTCAAATGCTGCTGTTTTAGTCAAATCTATGCCAGAGCGCCCTGGCGTTTATCAGTTTCTCAATGCATCCGATGAAATCCTATACGTAGGTAAAGCACGTAATCTTAAAAAACGCGTAGCCAGTTATTTTAGAGCTCAGTTAGATACTTCTAAAACTCACGCCCTGATGAGGCGCGCTGTAAAAATTCAAATTACGATTACGCGCAGCGATAATGAAGCTCTGTTATTAGAAGCCAATTTAATTAAAGAGCATAAACCACGCTATAATATTTTATTGCGCGATGACAAATCCTATCCCTTTATCTTTATTTCTTCAGAGCAAAATTTTCCGCGCTTAAGTTTTCATCGAGGGGCAAAACGTGAAAAAGGGCGCTATTTTGGCCCTTATCCCAACGGTGGGGCTGTGCGTGAAACTTTGTTATTAATCCAACGTCTTTTTAAGCTGCGCTCCTGTGAGGATTCTATGTTCGCGCATCGTACTCGGCCTTGTTTGCAGTATCAAATTGAACGCTGTACAGCGCCTTGCGTGGCTTATGTCGATCAAGAAGATTATGCACAACAAGTGAAGGATGCTGTTCTGTTCTTGGAAGGCAAAAATACCGAAATTTTGAAGTCATTGGCTGACCGAATGGAGGCTTCATCTCAAAAACTAGACTATGAGCTGGCTACCTACTATCGAGATCAAATTGCTCTCTTACGAAAAATTCAAACCCAACAATTTGTATATGGAAAAGACTGTAATGTAGATGTCATTTCAACGGTCATCAAATCTTCCAGGGCTGCTGTTTCAGTCTTGTTTATTCGGCAAGGCCGTCTGCTGGGAAATAAAAATTTTTTACTGACCCTAAATTGGAAGGATGAAAATGTAATGGGGGACTTTATTCCACAATATTACCTGGACCCTCTGCGCCACGAAGCTCTACCTGAAAAAATAATCATTGATAAAAAAATTAAAGATAGGGCTTGGATTGAGGCGGCTTTAAAAGAAAGCCTGCATAAAAAAGTGAGCATTATTTCAAGATCAAGCGAACAAAATCGTGAATGGTTGGCAATGGCCCAGGCTAATGCACGTCATGCCTTGGAGCAGGAGCTGTTGCAGGTAAAAAATTTGGATTTTAGGCTCGATGAATTACAGCAGGCATTAAAGAAAGCGGAACCCTTAGAGCGCATTGAGTGTTTTGATGTCAGCCACACTCAAGGGGAGGCTACAGTGGCCTCCTGTGTAGTCTATGGTACAGAAGGCCCCTTAAAATCCGATTATCGCCGTTACACCATTGAAAATATTACGGGGGGTGATGATTATGCCGCTATGCGACAGGCCCTGCAGCGCCGTTATCAGAAAAGAGTAGAGGAGGGGGCTGTGTTGCCGGATCTCATCATCATTGATGGGGGCAGGGGACAGCTAAAGGTAGCGACTGAAGTCTTAGGAGAGTTGCAATTAACTGAAATTCCCTTATTAGCGGTTGCAAAAGGGCCCACGCGCAAGCCAGGCGAAGAAGAATTATGGTTACAGGGAGTTAAGCTAGAATTACCTTCTGATTCGGCTGCTTTGCATCTGATTCAATTTATTCGCGATGAAGCGCATCGTTTTGCTATTACGGCACACCGTCAACGTCGGGCTAAATCACGCCGCCATTCTCTCTTAGAAACTATTTCAGGGGTTGGGGTGCAGCGCCGACGCCAATTACTACGTCATTTTGGAGGTCTGCAGCAGTTAAAAGACGCCAGTGTAAGTGATATTGCCCAGGTGGAAGGAATTAGTGTATCTCTTGCAGAGAAGATTTATGAGGCACTGCGTTAAGCCATTGCCTCTACAGGACCCCCTTTATCTATGATATAGTCCTTCCATTTTAGAGCGAGGGAATGCTATGAATATTAACCTGCCCACTGTGCTAACGCTGCTACGAATTGCCGTAATCCCCCTCATAGTGATTTGTTATTTTCTGCCCTTTAGAGGGGCCCATTTAACCGCCACGACCCTATTTGTATTGGCCGCTTTGACGGATTGGTTGGATGGCTACTTAGCCCGTTCTTTATCTCAGTCTACTCGGCTGGGTGCTTTTTTAGATCCTGTAGCGGATAAACTTTTGGTCGCAGTAACGCTGGTGGTCTTAGTGAGTCAAGTACAGGTGGCTTTATTATTTATTCCCGCCGCGATTATCGTATGCCGTGAAATTGTTATCTCCGCTTTACGTGAGTGGATGGCAGAATTGGGTAAGCGTACACAGGTGGCCGTAAACCAAATTGCCAAAATAAAAACAGCTTTTCAAATGACGGCTGTGGCTATTTTGCTGGGCTTTACTCAGGGGATGTATCCTCTTCTTTTATGGCTAGGTATTGTCTTGTTGTATGTCGCAGCTTTGCTCACAGTATGGACGATGCTTATCTACCTAAAGGCTGCCTGGCCAGACTTGACATTATCGAGGGAAGGGTAATAATAGGCGGCTTTTTAAATGTGCGGGAATAGCTCAGTGGTAGAGCGCAACCTTGCCAAGGTTGGGGTCGCGAGTTCGAATCTCGTTTCCCGCTCCAAAATAAATTTTTATGTATAGGGGCGCCCCACGTGGGTGCCTGCTTTTTTCTGTTTAAATAGATTGTTAGCTGAGTCCTGGCTGGGTGGCAGAGTGGTTATGCAGCGGCCTGCAAAGCCGTGGACGCCGGTTCGATTCCGACCCCAGCCTTTTTTATAGAGTAACCGCTCCGCCTAAATTCATCTGCTGGCGGATTCACACACCCGCCCGGGTGGCGGAACAGGTAGACGCAAGGGACTTAAAATCCCTCGAGAGGCAACTTTCGTGCCGGTTCGACTCCGGCCCCGGGCACCAATAATGCATTTTGATCAATAGCTTTTTTATTTGACCCGATCAGACGGCTCAATAAATGATCTGTATCACTTTTGCTTTTTTCAGCGGGGTAGTCAAAAGCTATTGTAGTTGAACTTGTTTTACTGGAAAGGCCATTTAAAATTTTTTCTAGGTCTTTAAACAAATCGATTATTGCCATCCCACTTAGTATAGGCTCTATTTTAACAATATCATCATGAGCCAAATATTTATCTCTTACAAGCTTAATTTTCTTTAAGATAGTTTTGTGTTTTCCTTCTAAATCTTTGAATTCGTTAGACAGCTCTTTAAGATTATTATTCATGAGAGAAATGACTTTTTTAATGCTTAAAGATTTCTTACTATAATCAAAAAATTTTGATAGCTCTAAGATAAATCCGAGCCGTATCGAGTCGATAATAGGAATGAAAAAATCCTTATGTTGATTGATAACTTTTAAGCTATCCGTCTTCAATTTTGCTGATTCGAGAGATTGCCAGATGGAGTAGTTATGGCAGCATCTTGTATACCTTGAGTATAGCCTTTCGAGATAATCATCAATTTTTTTAGGGTCAGTTTTCATAAACGCTTCCCTTAAGAAAAGGGTAAATTTTTATAAGATCAGTAATTGGATCTTAATTCAGTAGCTTTTAATGGCCTT
>JAKFXE010000010.1 GCA_021731545.1 Coxiellaceae bacterium | reverse complement strand
GAATGCCCAGTTGAAGATGACCTATTTCGCTCCCGTCTCGATAATATTATTAATCTGCGCCATGAGCTGGTGAGCTTAGGCGAATTGATTGATTTGGGTTTTCTTGAATCAAAAGCAGAACCCTTTGATTGGCCAAACTAGAAACACAGGCCGGTATTACGAACAAACCTTTTTATGTGGATAAAGGTTACCGTGGGTATAAGCATTCTAAAAAATATCGGGTGTTCATGTCAGAACAGAGGCGAGGAGTGACGGCTGCTATAAAATGGGAGCTGAAACGGCGAAGTGCTGTTGAACCCCTCATTGGGCATCTCAAAAATGAAAGGCGATTGGGAAGAAATTATCTAAAAGGTAAGGAAGGCGATCAAGTCAATGCGCTAATCCTGGTCGCGGCTTACAATTTCAAGCTCGTTCTCCGATGCTTGAGGTTTTTATGGGCTTTTATTGGGCAGGCATTTTTATACTTTATCAGAGCTTGTGGGTGTAAAAATAACTTTTTATTTGTTTAAAACAGGGTTCTTAACATTCGACTAAAAACGTTGTCCATCGCTACCCTTTAATCCGTGAAAAGGGGATAGCTTTACCTAGCTACGTTAATATTCAAGCAGTTTGTACAAATTTAGATGCGTTTGCCCTGTAATCCCCCAAGATAAGTTTGCCATCCCCCCTCTTTTCCCCTACAATGGCCCCGCTTTAAATCCTTGCTCCACTGGCCTGTAACCAGGGGGCTGTCAAACCAAGAGGAGGCTTTTATGCCCATGCGACATTACGAAGTCGTTTTTTTAGTTCATCCCGATCAAAGTGCTCAGGTTCCGGCTATGTTAGATCGCTATAAGGCGATTATTCAGCAGGAGGAGGGGCGTATTCACCGTTTGGAAGATTGGGGTCGTCGTCAGTTAGCTTACCCTATCGATAAGGTTCACAAAGCTCACTATATTTTGATGAATATCGAATGTGTTCAAAAAGCCTTAAATGAGTTGGAAGATGCTTTTCGTTACAACGATGCTATTTTGCGTAATTTAATTATTCGCCGTAATGAGGCGATCACGGGGGCTTCTCCTATTTTGAAGGCCGGTCAACAGCAAGAGCGCCAAGAGGCTCGACGTGCTGAAGTTAAGCCAGAAGAAGAGGCAGTAGTCGTTGAAGAATCTAATGAAGATCGTGCAGTTAACGAATAAGCTGAGGTTAAGAATATGAGAGGATATTTTCGACGTAAAAAGCCCGCTGAATTTAGTGCCAGTGGTAAAGAAATTGATTACAAAGATTTAGAATTGTTACGAGGCTATATTTCTGAATCGGGTCGTATTGTGCCGAGTCGCATTACGGGTACGGGCGCGCGTTATCAGCGCATGTTAACCAGTTCGGTTAAAACAGCGCGTTATTTGGCGCTGCTACCGTATTGCGATAATCACTAAATTTTCTGAATCCATGCTGCGAAAAATCGGCCATTTTTTATTAGCCAACAACCGCAATGCTTCTGCTGTGGCGCTGTTGTTGGCTTTGCTGCCTTTTTTGGGTTTGCCCGGTGGTTTTTTTGCAACGATTGTTTTAGGACTGGTTACTTTAGTCAAGGGATGGCGCTCGGGTTTAATCGTATTGGCTTGGGTGGCTTTGCCGAGCCTCTGCATGTTGTATTTGCATCATTTGGCGGGCTTGGATCTTTTCTTGGTGCGCTGTGTTCTGTTGTGGGCCTTGGCCGTTATTTTAAATCAGCGTTTATCCTGGCATTGGGTCTTAGAGTCTGAGGCCCTGGTGGGTGTGGGTGTGGTCTTGGCCTTTCATATGCTGCTAGCCAATCTTCCTCAGTGGTGGACGAAGCTGCTGAGTACTTACTTTAAACAGTTTGAAGATCAGGCTTTTTGGAATTTAAGCGCCGATCAGGTTCAGCATTTTATCCAGCAAATCGTCCCGATGGCGACGGGCTTAACGACTGTGGTGGGCTTGGCCTTGGTGTTTTTGCAGTTGCTTTTGGCGCGTGGCTGGCAATCGGCTTTGTTTAGCCCGGGGAGCCTGAGAAAGGAGTTTAGTGCTATACGCTTGAGTCTGATTGACTCTGGGGTAATAGTATTGGCTGTGGTAGCATGGGCGCTTCATGTGGAGATGGCTCTGGATCTCTTGCCGGTGCTGCTTTTTCCCTGTGTGGTGGCGGGCTTCAGTGTGCTGCATTATGGGGCCAATGCAGGGGGCCGCGTGCCTGGAAAGCGAGGCTTGACGCAGGTCCTTCGTTTTGTGTTGCCAGTGGCCTATGTGGGTTTGTTGTTTTTACCTTGGTTGCTGGCTTTACTCTTGGCTTTACTGAGTGTTATCGACAGTGGTTTTAATCTGCGAGGTTTTTTTGATATGAGGGCTAGAAAATGAGAGTTATTTTATTAGAGAAAGTGGCTAACTTAGGCAAAGTAGGTGATCAGGTGAAAGTCAAACCAGGCTTTGGTCGTAATTTTTTAATTCCTGAAAGCAAGGCTATTCCAGCGACCGCTGCGAATATCGCTGTTTTTGAAACGCGTCGTGCTGAATTAGAAAAAGCCGAAGCGCAAAATTTGCAGGCGGCAGAAAAGCGTTTGGCCGCTTTAAATGCTTTGAAAGTGGTTATTTCCGCTAAAGCAGGCGATGAGGGTAAATTATTTGGTTCTGTTGCTGCGCGTGATGTGGCCTTGGCCATGACCCAGGCGGGTGTTGAAGTGGCTAAACGTGAAATCGATTTACCCGAAGGCCCACTCCGTACGATTGGTGAGCATGAAGTGACTGTGAACTTACACAGTGATGTGATTGCTAAAATTAAAGTGGAGATCGTTCCACTCAAGGACTAAAGGGAGTTCAGTCTTGAGTAAAGCCCTGGTTAAAAACACCCCTGTTAAGGTTCCGCCTTATTCCCAAGAGGCGGAACAATCTGTGCTCGGTGCATTGATGTTGGATCATCGTGCCTGGGATCGCATTATCGATCATGTTTCTTCCTTAGATTTTTACCGCAATGAACATCGTCTGATTTTTACGGCGATGGAGCAGCTGGCTAAGCGCTCTCACCCCTTTGATATGCTCACCGTCGCTGAAGTCTTAAAAGAATTTGGGCAGCTGGAAAGCGTGGGCGGCGAAAGTTATTTGTTTGAATTAGCGAACAATACACCTACAGCAGCGAATGTAGTGGCTTATGCAGAAATTGTGCGCGAGCGATCCGTCTTAAGGCAGTTGATTGAGATAGGAACAGATATTGCAGAAAATGCTTTTAATCCAGACGGTCGTGTTACCAAAGAGTTGTTGGATGAGGCCGAGCGTCGGGTTTTTAAAGTATCCGAGCAGCGCACGCGCGGCGTGGGGCCTATCCCGATTAATGATTTGCTGGCCAAAACAGCGGATCGTATTGATACCCTCTATCATGCAGGCAATGCCTTTACGGGATTGCCGACGGGCTTTATTGATTTTGATGATATGACCTCCGGCTTGCAAAGCGGTGATTTGGTTATTGTAGCGGGTCGACCCTCGATGGGTAAAACCACCTTTGCGATGAATATCGCGGAATATGCCGCCATGCACAGCACCAAAGAAGGTGGAAAACCCGTTTTAATTTTCAGCATGGAAATGCCCGCTGAATCCTTGGTCATGCGCATGCTCTCTTCTTTGGGTCGCGTGGATCAGCATCGTGTGCGTACGGGTAAATTAAATGACAGCGAGTGGCCGCGAATTACTTCAGCCATCAGTATGTTGTCCGAAGTGAAAATGTATATTGACGATACGCCTTCGTTAACGCCGACAGAAGTAAGATCACGAGCTCGGCGCGTGGCGCGTGAGCACGGTGGTTTGGGTTTAGTAGTGATTGATTATTTGCAATTGATGCAGGTTTTTGGCACCAAAGAGAATCGCACCACTGAAATTTCTGAGATTTCGCGCTCCTTAAAAGCCTTGGCAAAAGAATTACATGTTCCTGTGATGGCGCTCTCACAACTCAATCGAAGTTTAGAGCAGCGACAAAATCGCAGACCTGTGATGTCGGATTTGCGAGAATCAGGTGCCATTGAGCAGGATGCAGATTTGATTGCCTTTATTTATCGTGATGAGGTGTATAACGAAGACAGCCCTGAAAAAGGAGTGGCGGAAATTATCATTGCTAAGCAACGTAATGGCCCCATTGGTAAAGTGAATTTAACCTTTTTGGGGCAGTTCACTCGATTTGAAAATTTTGCTTCTGTGGCGTCCAGGGCTCCTTTTGAGAGCTCAGTATGAGTCGAGGGACTTTGGCAACGATTAAAATCGATGCCTTAAAACACAACTTCTCCGTGGTTCAAACGCTATTTCCCCAACATCCGATTTTAGCGATGGTGAAAGCCAATGCCTATGGACATGGGGAAGTAGAAGTGGCTCGTGCGCTCAAGCAAGCAGATGCTTTGGGTGTAGCCACCTTGCAAGGAGCCTTGTCTTTAAGAGCCGCTGGCATCGATCAGGACATTGTGTTATTGGCCGGTTTTCAGGATGTTTCTGAACTCTCTTTAGCTATCCAACATCAACTGAGCAGTGTGGTTCATAGTTTTTGGCAGTTAGAGCTCTTGGAGCAGCACGCGCCCGCAGCAGCGATTAAAGTTTGGTTAAAAATCGATACGGGCATGCACCGCTTAGGCTTTTTTCCCGAGGAATTTCCAGAAGCGTTTAAACGTCTGCAAGCCTGTGCTTTGGTTCAAAAGCCAATAGGCTTGATGACGCATTTGGCGACAGCAGATTGGCTTAACTCCTCTTTTGCGGTCCAGCAGGTTCAGATCTTTCATGAACTGGCTGCAGGACATGAAGGCCCCAAAAGCGTAGCCAATTCGGCCTTTATCTTGGAGGATTCTGAGTTGATTTATCCGGGCGAATGGTTGCGTCCTGGCATTATGTTGTATGGGGTTTCACCCTTTCCGGGGCGGCATGGGGCGGAGTATGGATTACGTCCGGTGATGACTTTGCAGGCACGTATTATGGCAATTAAGCCCTTGCGCAAAGGCGATAGGGTTGGCTATGGTGGCACGTGGCAGTGTCCTGAGGATATGTTGTTGGGGGTGGTGGGCATTGGCTATGGAGATGGTTATCCTCGGTCGATTAAAAATGGAACTCCGGTATTGGTTAATGGCGTTCGTTGTGCTGTAGTAGGGCGGGTTTCAATGGACATGATTACCATTGATCTTCGACCCTATCCCAAAGCACACGTGGGTGAAACGGTGGTATTGTGGGGCGAGAATTTACCCATAGAAGAAATTGCTGCGAATGCCGATGGCTTTTCATATGAAATGCTCAGCGGTATTACGGCTCGAGTGGAACGTGTATTTGCATAAGGAAAAGAGCATGAGCCCAAAACATATGATTCATCCCAAGTATAAACATTACGGTATCTTTGTGTGTACCTTGGGAGCTTTATTTTATTGCTATGAATATTTATTGCGGATAGAGCCTAGTGTGATGATGCCGCACTTGATGCACAGCTTTCATATTGGAGCCGAAGGTTTTGGTTGGTTAGTAGGTATGTATTATTACGCCTATACGCCGATGCAAGCGGTGGTGGGTATTAGCACCGATTATTGGGGTCCACGCAAGGTATTGGTAATGGCCTTGGCGCTGTGTTCTGTGGGTTGCTGGATGTTTGCGGCTACGAACAATGTCATGATCGCAGGCTTTGGGCGACTACTGATTGGCATGGGAAGCTCTTTTGCCTTTGTGTGCGCACTTAAATTAGCGTCTTTGTGGTTGCCCGCGAATCGTTTTGCTTTGTTTGCGGGTATTGCAACGGGATTGGGTATGTTGGGCGCTATGGTGGGCGATGTGGGTATGCAATACGTCGTTTCAGAATTTGGCTGGAGGCATGTTTTGATTGGAAGCGCCTTAGTGGGCGTTGTGCTCATTCCTATTTTCTGGTTTTGCGTGATTGAAAAACATGAAGATTCTGAAGTTCATTTTGCGGTTAGTCAATCCTTCAAACAATTGCTCTCGGGCTTAGTGGCAATGATTCATAATGCGCAACTGTGGATTAGCGGTATTATTGGTTGCATGATGTATTTATCCTTATCTGCTTTTGCCGAGATTTGGGGCATCCCCTTTTTAGACAGTTTAAGTGGGGTTAATCATGCTTTAGCGGCCAAGCTTAATGCTTTTGTGTTTTTGGGTTGGTTGATTGGTTCTCCCTTTAGTGGTTGGTTGTCAGATCGTTTAAAATCGCGCCGAATTCCTCTGGTGGGAGGAAGTCTTTTGGCAGCGCTGTGTTTTTCGATCTTGTTAATGGCTCATTTTGAAAATCCTTATCTTTTTGCAGGATTTTTATTTGCCTTTGGCTTTTTTTGCAGTAATGAGATTTTATGTTTTGCAGTGGCGCGTGAAAGCACGCCCTTGCCACAAGCGGCAACGGCCATTGGTTTTACCAATTTATTGATTATGCTGGGCGGAATGGTGATGCAACCTTTGGTGGGAACTTTGCTGGATTGGTCTTGGAATGGAACTTATAATGAAGGTATTCGAGTGTACAGCAGCTTAGATTTTCACAGGGCTTTGGTTATCATTCCCATCGCCATGGTTGTTTCAGCTGCGCTGGGCCTGTTTTTAAAAGAAAGTTATCGTGATTGAACATCCGGGCCGCATTCGTTGGAAATGCCGTCGCGGCATGCTGGAGCTTGATCTTCTTCTCCTCAAGTTTTTTGATGAACACTTTTCGGACCTATCACTGAAAGATCAAGGTACTTTTGAACAATTGCTCGAAGCGCCTGATCCTGTGCTGCAAGAATATCTCTATGGTTTAGCAGCTCCCAACGATGCGGAGCTGCGCGCCATGGTGATGAAGATTCGAGATTGTTAGAAGCTGGGCTTCATGATTATTCAGCCCAAGCTACAGTAAACGTAATTACTCCCAGTGTAATGGCCTTTTGAATAATATCGCCCTTCGTAAAACAGCCGAGTTTCATTTTTATATTGGAAATATGTTTCTCAACGGTCCTAAAGGAAATATTTAAACGTAGGGCCACTTTTTTGGCGGTATAACCCAAAATCACATAACGCAAAACCTCCAGTTCACGTCGTGTAAGTTCAGAAGGGCTGAGCTTGTTCGTGTAATTTGTTAGGTTTAAAGGATCATATAAACAATTTTCGTTGCTCATCATGGATTCGCCCTCGTTTGTATTAAAATACGGCTAAGCACGCTATCGGCTTAGCGGGTTTTTAAAATGAATTGTGTGAAAATAAAGTAGTATTAGCCTAATGGCTAAAATAAGAATAAGTCAGGCCGGTGAGGTGGGGGATGCTCGATGGAACTGTTATTAAGATATTGTTCATAGTCGACTGCTTTTTCAGATAGTACGTGAAAACCCTAACATGGCCTAAGAAGGGGCGTCAAGTTATTTTATGAAAGTTTAGGCATATCAGTATTTCTACCCACTTATAATAAAGCCTTAAGCCCATTAATCTAGGCTTTTAGGGCAATACAAGAGGGTGGGGTAGATGGTTAGTGAATTACTTTCTTCTGACTACCATCACATCGGGCAGCTGTTTGAGCTGATTTAATAGCTGTTGCAGTGTGGCTACATTGTCCACTTCTAGAGTGAGGTCAATGCGATTAAGATTTTGATGGGCATCAGCTTTGGCATTAAAGCTCAGTACAGTAAGTTTTTCATTGGCAATCAGATTGCTGATGTCGCGACTGATGCCGGGTCGATCCACGGTTTCAATCACAAGATCAATGGCATAATGCTGTGCTTTTTGTGTTCCCCATTCGACCTTCAGTGTGCGTTCAGGTCGTTTTTGAGTCGACTGCACGATGGTGTTGCACAGCCTTTGATGTATGGTGACGCCGCGGCCGCGCGTGACATAACCAATAATCTCATCGCCTGGAATAGGCTTGCAGCAGCGAGCAATTTGAGTGAACAAATTGCCCACGCCTTCAATCATAATGCTGGATTGAGTCGTTTTTGGGGCATGAGGCAGCTTAATAAATTCTGAGGCCTCCTGCTTTTGATGCTCAAGTTCGGGATGATCTATTTTTAAATAATTAAAAATGGATCCTATTCTTAAATCACCCGCGCCGATGGCGCCGAACAAATGTTCAGCATCCTTAAAATTAAAATGTTTGACAGCTTTTGCCAGTTCTGTTTTAGGGATTATTTTATGTCGACAGGCTTTTTCCCAAGCGGCCTGTCCTATTTCAATATGCGCTTCCAGGCTTTGTTTTTTAAACCAGGCACTCACCTTTTGTCGGGCTCGATGTGTTTTCAGGTAGCCCTGAGAGGGCCTTAGCCAATCGCGACTGGGGTGCCCGTTTTTGGTGCTGAGAATGCTGATTTGGTCGCCTGTTTTCAGGACATAGGAGAGTGGAACCAGGGCGCCGTTGATTTTAGCGCCGCGGCAGCTGTGCCCTAAGTCCGTGTGAATGTGGTAAGCAAAATCCAAGGGAGTCGCTCCTTGTTCTAAATCGATCACCTCACCTTGGGGCGTAAATACATAGACGTGATCGTTTAATATTTTTTCATGTGCACTGACAGAATCGGCTTTCAGCTCTTTTTGCCAATCTAAGACGGTGCGCAAGAGATTAATTTTATGTTCATAGCCAGAGGGTGTTACGCGTTCTTTGTAAATCCAGTGAGCGGCAATGCCGAGCTCTGCTTCTTGGTGCATCTCAATGCTGCGAATTTGGATTTCAATGGTGTGATGTTCTTTGTCCATCACCGCAGTATGAATCGAGCGATAGCCATTGGGCTTGGGATGAGCAATATAATCATCAAATTCTGAATGAAGATGAGGCCAGGTCGCATGGACAATACCTAAAACCGCATAGCAGTCTGGCAGAGTGGGAACCAGGATTCGCAGGGCAATAGCATCATGTACTTTGCTCAGAGTAATTTGTTTTTGATGTAGTTTTCGGTAGATGCTGTAAATATGTTTGGCACGTCCCGTAATTTTGGATTCTTTGATGTGGGTGGAGTGAATCAAATTTGTTAGATGATCAATCATATGGGCGACATAGGCTTCGCGCTCACCTCGGCGCATTTTTAGGGCTTTAAAAATATCTTCGTAGGCCTTTCGATTTAAGTATCGAAAGCTCCAATCTTCTAGTTGCCACTTGAGTTGGCCCAGGCCTAAGCGGTTGGCTAAGGGTGCATAAATAGACATCACTTCTTGAGCAATGAGTTTTTGTTCTTTAACGCTGGCATTTCTGAGACTCTGAAGCACAATGAGTCGTTCGGCTAATTTAATTAAAACAACGCGCAAATCACCGACGATAGCCAATAACATCTTTCGGAAGGTATCGGTTTGTTTGGGACCACGTTCTTTGTTTTTTTGCAAATGAATGCTATCGATCAACAAAACGCCCTTAATCAGTTTAGCGACTTCAAGATTGAGTGCTGTTTCCAGATCTTCAGCCCGGAGTGAGTGAGTTAAAACAGTGGGGTAGACAATGGCTGCCGCAATGCAATGGCTATCGCAGTTTAATTCCAGCAATTCATCGGCAATCGCTAAACCCATCGCCATCGGCGCTTCATTGAAAAACAAAGCTGTCTCGGAATTTAATCCCTGAGCATATTCACAGGCTTGCTTGAGCAACTCCCCATCGAGCTCAGGGAATTGGCTTATTATTTCCTGAAGCCGTTGGGAATAATCCCCGCTTAAATTTAATTTAGTTTTGCTAGAGCTCATGTTAAGGTAGGGCCCCATTTGGCAGAAAGCCTAGATTGTACGCGCTTTTGCTGTCTTTTGTAGGGTGGGTTTTGTATCCATCCAAAGGCAAAGGTGGGCGCACACGGGGGCGCCCCTATGGACCCTGGAGCACAGAAGCTTTTTATGAAAAACAATAACACATTGCCCATCGGTGTTTTCGACTCAGGAGTCGGAGGGCTGACGGTTTTAAAAGCGTTAAAAGAGCGTTTGCCTGAAGAGTCTTTTCTATATTTGGGAGATACCGCTCGCCTTCCCTATGGAACCAAAAGTGCTGATACGGTAAAACGTTATGCAGAACAAGCCAGCAAAATTTTAATCGCTCGGGGCATTAAAGCATTGGTGGTAGCCTGTAATACCGCAACGACCTTAGCATTGCCTTTGCTGCAACAACAGTTTAATACGATACCTATTATTGGGGTTTTAGAGCCGGGTGCGGCGGCTGCCTGTCGCTTGTCAAAAGAAGGAAAAATCGCGGTGATTGCCACCGAAGCCACTATTCAATCTCAAGCGTATCAGCATGCCATTAAAAAAATTCGACCCCATGCTGAAGTGGTGACGCAAAGCTGTGGTTTATTGGTCGCCTTGGTGGAGGAAGGATGGTTGGAAGGAGCGGTGGCAGAATCCATTGTGGAGCGTTATTTAAGTCCACTCTTTTCGGGGGATGAAAAACCGGATTGCTTAGTATTGGGATGTACGCATTTTCCCGCTTTATTGCCCGTGTTTCGCGCTGTGCTGGGAAAAGAAGTCACTATTGTTGATTCTGCGCAAACCACCGCTGAAGCGGTTAAAGAAATTTTGGAACAAAAGAATTTAATGAGCTTAAGTCATAACAGCCAGATCACTTTTTTAGTGACCGATTCCCCGGCGCGCTTTGCACGCGTTGCTCGTTATTTTCTCAACGAGCCTTTGCAGGAGGCTGATGTGGAGTGGGTGGAGCTAGAAACTAGAAACTAGAGATTACATAGGGCCAATGGCTGCAGCACATCCTAAGTGCTTTGTGCCGTAGGGGCGCTCCTTGTGTGCGCCTGCCTTGTAAACAACGCCATGGCTTCCACATGCTGAGTGTGGGGAAACATATCCATCATTCCCGCCGCTTCGAGTTGATAACCTTGTTTGATCAATAATTTTGTATCTCGCGCTAGGGTGGCGGGATTGCAGGAGACATACACAATTCTCTGAGGGTTCCAATGGCTCATCTGGGCGATGATCTCCTGAGCGCCTGCGCGGGGAGGATCCAGTAATATTTTAGTGTAAGATGCTTGGGCCCAGGCGGCCTCCTGCGTGGCTTCAAATAAATTGGCGCAATGGAATTCGGTATTCGTGATCTTATTGAGCACAGCATTCGCTTTGGCTTGTGCCACAGAAGAAAGATCTCCTTCTACGCCCACGACCTTAGTTGCTGTTTGGGCGATGGGCAGAGAAAAATTCCCAATACCACAGAAGAGGTCCAGTACTTCATCATCAGGGCGAAGCTCTAACCAGCGTAGAGCCTGCGCAATCATGAGTCGATTGATTGCAAAGTTTACTTGAGTAAAGTGTGTGGGATGAAATTTAAATGTGAGTGCATAGTCTGGCAATGAGTAGGAGAGCAAGCTGCTCTCTGCCTCTGGATAGAATAACTGAACTGTATTGGCTCCGCCGGGTTGTAAATATATTTTTAGAGCATGCCAGCTTGAAAAAGTTTTAAGCTTGTTGAGGTCTTCTTCTGAAAAGGGGACAAGATGTCGTATGATAACGGCACAGGCGTCTTCAGCGGCGGCTATTTCAAGTTGCGGAATCTGATTTAAAATACTTAAAGAGTGAATGAGCTCACTCAAGGCTTCGATCAGCAATCCTGCGCGGGGATCTAAGACTTCACAGCGAGACAAATCGGCAATATAGCGGCCATTCTGTTCACGAAATCCCACCAGAACTTTATTTTTTTTGAGAACGTGCTTGACTCCGATGCGTGCCTTACGACGATAGCCCCAGGGCTCCGCTATGAGAGGCGCTAATAAGGTTTTGGGCTGAACGCCGGCTTGATGTTGGAGCAGTTCTAAAAAGGCATTTTGTTTGTGTTCTATCTGTGCGGTGGATGAGAGGTGCTGCAAGTTGCAGCCTCCACAAACTCCAAAGTGAGGGCAGCGTGCGGCTACTCGTTCAGGAGAGCTCAGCAGAACTTCGTCGAGCTGTGCCTCATCATAAGAGCGATGAGAGCGTACGGGCTTTAAGCGGACCTCTTCTCCCGGCAGGGCTCCCCATACAAAAGTCGTTTTGCCATTAATATGGGCAATGCCGCGGCCATCATGGCTGAGGCGTTCAATGCGGACAGAGATTTTAGAGTTACTCATGTTTTCATTGGAGGCTGATACGTATAGAATGCGCAGACTATATCGACTGAGCTAAGGTTTGTCATCCATGAATATCCTTCAGTATTTTGCCAGCGCCACATTTTTTCACAGTGTGGTGGCTATCCTGGGTGCCTTGTTCGCCATTCTGCTGATTATCATGATTCATGAGCTGGGCCATTTTTGGATGGCACGCTGCTGTGGTATTAAGATTCTGCGTTTTTCAATTGGTTTTGGTAAGGTCTTGTGGGAGCGTTATGATCGTCAAGGCACCCATTATACTTTGTGTCTTTTGCCCTTGGGCGGCTATGTGAAAATGTTGGGAGAGGGGCATGAGTCTATTGTTCCTGCAGATCAAGCACGTGCTTTTAATTACAAACCCTTATGGGCTCGCGCTGCGGTGGTTTTTGCGGGACCCTTTATTAATTTTGTCTTAGCCATTTTTTTATTTTGGATTGTGTTTCAGTTGGGTGTTCAACACATTCGTCCCGTGGTAGGCAGGGTGACTCCCCACTCGATTGCAGCAGAAGCGGGTATTCGCCACGGAGATGAATTTAAAAAAATTGGCTCCATGAACGTGAATAATTGGCAAAGTGTCTTGATGGCTTTTTTATATCATTTGGGCGATCAGGGTGAGTTGACGGTTGTGCTTACACCTAAAAATAGTACAGTATTGCGCTCGCATCGCTTAAATTTAGATATGTGGGTTGTCAATCGTGAGGATCCGCAGCTTTTTCAAAGTTTAGGCATTTGGCCCTATCAACCGAAGGTTCCTGCAGTGGTTGAGGGTGTGGAGCCCAATTCGCCTGCGGCTCTAGCCGGCTTTAAAGCGCAGGATCAAATTATAGCGATTAATCATCACCCCATGCAGGATTGGTTTGCCGTAGCTCAGTTTTTGCAACAACATCCAGATCAAGCCATTCAAGTTGAAGTGAAGCGCGCGGGCACTGTGAAGTCTCTGAGGGCGCACAGTACGCACCTCAAAATGGATCATCGTAAGAGTGGTTATTTGGGTGTTCGCATCCAGCAGCCTGTTTGGCCTGCCGCCATGATGGAAGAGAAGCACTATTCTTTCATCAAAGCGATACCTAAGGCCGCCCAACAAACTTGGGAGCTCATCCTCTTTAATGCCATCATGTTAGTTAAAATGCTGAGTGCTAAAATTTCTTTGCATACCTTGGGCGGGCCTATCTCAATTTTTCAAACCGCGGGCAGTGCCTCACAGCTGGGTTTAAGTGCTTATTTGAGTTTTATGGCCTTTGTGAGCGTGAGTCTGGGCTTTATTAATCTCTTACCGATTCCCTGCTTAGATGGAGGCTATTTGCTGTTCTTTTTGATTGAAGCGGTGTTGCGCAAACCGATTCCTGAGCGATATCAGGCGTTGTTGATGCGGGCGGGATTGTTACTGATTATTTTGTTGATGACACAAGCCATCATTAATGATGTTTTAAAACTATAAACGGAGTGCCTGATGTCCTTACTCGAAAAGAAAGGTTTTATTTGGATGGATGGAAAAATGGTTCCTTGGCAAGATGCGAAGGTGCATGTGCTCACCCATACCCTGCATTATGGAACAGGGGTTTTCGAAGGAGTGCGGGCTTACAAAGCTGAAAAAGGCACGGCTGTTTTTCGCCTGCACGATCACACAGATCGACTATTTCGTTCCGCACATTTACTCAACATGCCCGTTCCTTTTTCCAAAGAGGAATTAAATGAAGCACAGCTGGAAGTGGTGCGCATTAACAAATTAGAAACAGCCTATATTCGTCCCATGCTGTACTACGGAGCTGAGTCTTTAGGTCTGCGCGCGCGCGGTATGAAAACGCATGTCATGATTGCCGCTTGGGAGTGGGGTGCTTATTTGGGACCAGAGAGCGCGGAAAAAGGCATTCGGGTGTGTACCTCTTCTTACGCGCGTAATCATGTAAACAGCGTGCTCAATAAAGCCAAGGCCAATGGCAATTACATGAATTCCATTTTAGCTCTGCACGAAGCTTTGGCCGCAGGCTTTGATGAGGCCTTGTTGCTGGATCAAACCGGCTTTGTGGCAGAAGGCAGCGCTGAGAACTTTTTCTTGGTGCGTGATGGGGTGATTTGCACGCCTGATCTTACAGCCGTATTAGAAGGGGTGACTCGAGATACTATTTGTCAGCTGGCAGAGCATTTAGGTTTTACGGTCAAAGAAAAACGCATCACTCGGGATGAAGTCTATCTGGCAGATGAGGCCTTCTTCACGGGCACGGCCGCTGAAGTGACCCCCATTCGCGAGCTGGATGGACGCTTGATTGGGGATGGCCTCCGGGGCCCTATCACCCGTCAGTTATCGGAGGCTTTTCACCGTCTGGTGCGGGGCAAGAGTGATTTTCATCGGGACTGGTTAAGCTATCTTTAGGCGAATTGCCTCAAAGCCTTGTAAGATATTTCAGTAAAAAATTGACAATTTTTGTACAGGATGTTTTCTCAACTCATTGAAAAATAGTGCTAAAAAAATTTCACTGGGCTTTGATGATCTCAGATCTTCCTTTCTTCGAAAAGGGAGTGCTTGCTAAACGATCGAGGATCCGTATTCTTGACAATACCCTTTAGTCACTTCAGCTCGGTGTTTCTTAAAAGGAACTTAAGAAGTACTTTGCGCTCTAAAAAATGATCAAAAGGCTCAATTTCACTATTAACATAACGATCAAGGAGGATCAGTATGAAGAGTGCTATCGCGAGTTTCGCTGTTCTTGCTTTCATAGCATTGGTATCGACCAGTATGTTGGCTGTGTTTCAAGGAGCAACCTATAATCCCTATTTGGGCGATGCTCCCCACGTTCAACCCTATCTTATGATCAATTAAAGCGTCCTAGTCCTAGAAACATCCGTTAACCCATTACTGTCTCCGCACAGTAATGGGTTTTTTAATCATTTGTTAAAAAGTCATTTTTGCGCATCCGCTGTGTCGAGCCTGCGCTTCCGGTGCTTATTTGTGCATTTTCTGCAAGGGGAATTTCGCTTGCACAATCGCATTCCCTTGGCGCACAATATCCTGTCTTAAAAACCGGATTTCAACGAATTGAATTGCATAGGGGGGTCTGCGGGCCTGTTCCCATCTTACCGAAAAGGATATTGAGTATGTTGCTGAGCTCTACAAAAATAAAAAGGGGTTTTGTCTGGGTTGCGCCCCTATTGATATTGAGCTTTTTGGGGGCCTGTTCTGCTCATCGTCAGCCTCAGTTATCGCAGCAGGCGATGCAGGCCTGCCAGACGAATGAAGTCTTGTTGAAATACCAGTGTTCGCTGAAAGCGGTGGAGCAGGCGGCACAAAAATCAGATGCTGACGCCGAATATGCCCTAGGCTATATGTATTACTATGGGATCAACACGCGAGAAAATGTAGAGTCAGCACAATTGTGGATGAGGCGTGCCGCAGCACAAGGTCAGCCTCAAGCCATGGAAGCATTAAGATTATTACAGAGCTCTGGCGATGCGGCGCCCACAGCCGCATCGCATAAACCCGCTGCGAAAGCCGTCAAAAAAGCTTCTCGTTCGACACCTCCTGCTACTGAAGTCTCAGTCTCATTGGATCGCTCCTATAGCATTCAATTGGCGGCCACCGTTAATTTGCCTCGTCTCCAGGAATTTGTGGTGGTCCATCACTTGAAGGGAAAAGCGGGGTACTATAAGACTTGTATTGATGGAAAAATTTGGTATATCTTAATTTATGGTCACTATGCCAGCAGGACGGCGGCGATGCAGGCTTTGAAGCAATTACCCAGTGCTTTGCAAAAACTGCAGCCTTGGGTGAAATCGTATAAAACCATTTCTCAACAGGTGGAAAAAGCGAAGTCTTGCTAACACGGAGGTTGTTATGATTGTTTTTCTATGGGCAGGCTTGTTCATGGCCTGTCTTGCGGTGCTGGCCTATCAGCGGGCTTCAGTGAATGTTTCAGGTATTGCGCTTCTTTTTTACGGCCTTTGTTTTTTCTTTCTCTCGGGTTTTAGCCTAGCCATTGTGATTCCCCTGTGCGCAGTAGTCTTAGTTTTGGGACTAGTTTTTGCATTGCCCCAGCTTCGACGCCTTGTCTTGACCCAACGACTTTTTAGTTTGTATCAACGGCTCATGCCGGCTATTTCCAAAACAGAGGAAGAAGCCTTGGAGGCTGGGGGTGTGGGTTGGGAGGCTGAGCTTTTTACAGGGCGGCCCAATTGGGATATTTTGCATGCGATGCCTTCGCCCAAATTAAGTGCAGAAGAGCAGGCTTTTATCGAAGGCCCCGTTGAAACACTTTGCCGCATGACGGATTCTTGGAAGATGAACCATGAGCTGCATAATATCCCGACAGAAGTTTGGGATTTTCTTAAGCAACATGGTTTTTTTGGATTGATTATCCCTAAGCGTTATGGAGGTAAAGAATTTTCAGCCTTGGGACACTCTGAAATTATTTCTAAAGTAGCGAGCCTTAATTTAGCCTTGGCAACGGTGATCAGTGTGCCCAATTCTTTGGGGCCTGCCGAGCTGTTGTTGCGCTATGGCACAGACCAGCAAAAAGACTATTATTTACCGCGTTTGGCTCAAGGTTTAGAGATCCCCTGTTTTGCATTGACGAGTCCCGTTGCAGGTTCAGATGCAGGGAGCATTATTGATAGTGGTGTACTGTGCCGTCGTTTTCGTGATGGCCTATCTGAAATTGGAATACGTTTAAATTGGAACAAGCGTTATATTACTTTGGCGCCTGTTGCAACGCTCTTGGGCTTGGCCTTCAAGTTATATGATCCTGAGCATTTAATGGGGGCCGAAGAAGATCTAGGTATTACCTGTGCACTGATTCCCACGGATCTTCCCGGTATTCGCATTGGTCATCGTCACATACCGCTAATGGCTATTTTCCCCAATGGGCCTACTCAGGGCGAAGATGTTTTTATTAGCTTAGATAGAATCATTGGCGGCTTTGATCGCGCAGGTCAAGGCTGGATGATGTTAATGGAATGTTTGGCTGCGGGTCGGGGTATTTCACTGCCTTCGCTTTCCTGTGGGGGCGCTAAAAAAAGTGCATTAGCGAGCGGGGCCTATGCACGTATTCGTCGTCAATTTGATGTGGCCATCGAGGAATTTGGCGGAATAGAAGAAGTATTAGCCCGAATGGCGGCACACGTATATTTGTTGGAGGCCACGCGTGTATTTACGGTGAATGCGCTGGATCATCAAGCCCCTTCAGCGATTGCCGCGGGAATCAGTAAGTATCATTGCACAGAGCTCAGTCGACAAATCATCAGTGATTCCATGGATGTACATGGGGGCAAGGGAATTTGTATGGGCCCTAACAATTATTTAGCCCAAGGCTATATTGAAACACCGATTGGTATTACGGTAGAGGGTGCGAATATTTTAACGCGCTCAATGATCATTTTTGGACAGGGAGCTTTGCGTGGGCATCCTTATTTATTGACTGAAATGAGGGCTGCAAAAGCGCAGGATTTAGTGGCTTTTGATAAGGCTTTTTTTGCGCATATTGGCTCTGTGATCAGTAATTTTGTTCGTAGTTTTGCCTTGGGCGCTAGTGTTAAAAACCTCTCGGCTACCGTGTTTCGGGGAAATACAGCCGCAAGCCCTGAAAATTTATTAATACGCTATTATCACTACTTAGATTGGTTTTCAGCCAGCTTTGCCCTGTTATCGGATTTTGCTGTTGTTAGTTTAGGTTCGAAGTTGAAGTTCAAAGAAAAAATTTCAGGGCGTTTGGGCGATATCTTAAGCTATTTATATATGGCTTCTGCGGTATTGAATTATTTTCGAGACAGTGAAAATCCAAGGCAAGAGTTGCCTGTGGTGGAGTGGGTGCTCCAGGATTTATTTTTTAAAATTCAGAGCAGCATACAGGCATTGTTTCAAAACCTACCCTATGCGAAAGCCTTTCGTTTTATTATTTTTCCTAGAGGTTTTGTGTGTAAACCACCTTCAGATCATCTGGGTTCTGAGGTAGCTGAGTTGCTAGTCGCACCTTCTGAATTGCGTCGACGTATTGCGCATTGTGTGTATATGAGCCCTGAGCCTAATAATTTGGTGGGCCGGATGGAGGCTGTTTTGGCTGAAATGGTCTCGGGTGAAATGTTAGAGCACCAGCTTCACCAAGCTGTGCGCAAGGGCTTGGTGAAAGGCAGGACCTACCGAGAACAATTGGAAGCGGCGGTTATAGCGCAGGTATTAACCCAAGCTGAGATGCAGCAATTGCAAAAATTGAATGCTGTGCGGCAAGAGGTGATTGCTGTGGATGATTTTCTACCCGAGCAGCTTTAATAATGGAAAAAATTTGGCTTAAAAACTATCCTTCAGGCGTTCCCGCCGATATTGATGTTGATTGCTATGCAAATTTAGTGGATCTCATTGGTGATGCCACCTCACGTTTTTCCGAATGTACTGCCTTTACTCAAATGGGCGCTCACTTAAGTTATCAAGCTTTGACGGACTTAAGCGATGCCTTTGCCAATTATGTACAGCAGGTTTTGGGTCTGGTGAAGGGCGATCGGATTGCTATTATGCTGCCTAATGTATTGCAATTTCCCGTGGCTTTTTTAGGGGCCTTGAAGGCTGGATTAATCCTGACCAATATTAATCCGCTCTATACGGTTCCAGAATTGCACCATCAATTGCAGAATTGTGGAGCTCGAGCGATTCTCATTTTAGAAAATTCAGCTCACCTGCTTGAACAGGCATTACCAGGAACCCAAGTTCAACATGTCATTATAACGGAGCTCGCTGATTTATTTCCAAGCGTTAAGCGAATTTTAGTGAACAGTTACATTCGCTATGTGGCTCGCATGATTCCAATCTGGTCTATACAGAATACCCTTAAATTCAGAGAGGTTTTGAAAAAAGGAGGGGCCCTTCAGCCAAAACCAATGTCGATACAGGGCGATGATATCGCATTATTACAGTACACGGGTGGAACCACCGGCACTCCCAAGGGTGCAGAGTTAACGCATCGCAATTTGGTTTCCAACACTTTGCAAAGTGTTGCTTGGGTGGGTTCAGTATTAGAGCCTGGTAAGGAAACCGTTTTAGTGGCGCTGCCCCTGTATCATATTTTTTCGTTAACGGTGTGTTGTTTGAGTTTTATGTGCGTGGGGGCTCGAGGTTTATTAATTCCAGATCCTCGAAATCTTAAAGATTTGATTAAAACCTTGCATCGTTATCACGTGAGTATTTTTTTAGGCTTAAACACCTTGTTTCATAGTCTGTTGATGCGCCCGGCCTTTTCTAAGGCCCCGCATGGGTACAAATTGACTGTGGCGGGAGGCATGCCAACACACCAAGAAGTCGCGGAAGAGTGGGAGAAAGTAACGGGATCTATTGTTTTGGAAGGTTATGGTTTAACGGAAATGAGTCCTATTGTCACCATTAACCCCACGACGATGAAAGAATTTAATCACAGCATTGGCCTTCCGCTTCCCAATACAGAGGTCAGTGTGCGTGATCAGGAAGGCCAGGAAGTGGTTTTGGGTGAGGCGGGTGAGTTATATGTGCGTGGGCCGCAGCGCATGAAAGGCTATTGGCAAAATGAGGCGGAAACGCGTGCCGTCATTGATTCAGAGGGTTGGTTGGCCACCGGAGACATGGTGCGCATGGATGAACAGGGCTTTTTATATATCGTCGGGCGCAAAAAAGATTTAATTTTGGTATCTGGTTTTAAGGTATTTCCAGGAAGCATCGAAGATGTTTTGGAAAGTTGTCCTAAGGTGGCAGAAGCGGCTGTGATTGGAGTGGAAGATCCGGTTTCGGGAGAGGCCGTTAAGGCTTTTGTTGTTAAAAGGCAAGAGGATTTGACGAAAGAAGAATTACTGAAATACTGCCATGAACAGCTCACGGGTTATCGTATGCCTAAGTATGTTGAGTTTGTAGATTCTCTGCCAAAGTCAGCCATTGGAAAAGTATTGTATCGAGAGCTTCGAAAACGCTAGAGGTTTTTTACAAAACGCAGCGATTTAATTGTGATTGATATAGATTGGCTTGCCGCTGTACTTTATGGGCAACGGATTCTAACCAGGGGTGTTTGTTAAGATAGGTTTTGGATTTGTAACCATCCACTCCTTCATGGTAGGCAATATAAATAGCACGCGTATTGTTAGCGCTAATGCCCAGCGCATGACGCACTTGATTTACATACCAGCCAATGAAATCTACAGAGTCTGCAAAGTTGCGAGGATCCCCGTAAAATTTATTATTATCGGCTAAATAATGATTCCAGGTTTTGTGCAGGGCTTGACTATAGCCTGTGGCGCTAGAAGCATAAGGGCTGCTGGTTGTGTTATGTCGCGTGGAACGCAGGGGCCTAGTGTCTGCATCAAAATGCGATTCTTGTTGAATAATCGCTAATTGTGTACTGATGGGAACTCCCCATTTTTTTTGAGCTTGCTGTGCATCGCTGTACCACTGTGGATACTCTTTAAAAATGGCGCAGGCATTATTTTCCGCATGAGGTGCGGGTAATGAAAGTAAGCTCATGCTGCTTGCGAGTGTGGTGATTAAAACCAAGGGCAATGCTAATTTTAAGTTGTTAAAAAAGTTCATCATTTTATCCTAGCACGCCAAGGTTAAGGAAATATTAAATACGAAATTTCTGTATAGGACTTTTCGTAAGCTTCCATGCACGGACAAAATTTTCGCCACCCTAGCACAGATCCTGAGATGAGGGAAGGTAAAGCAGACCGGAAGGATGGTTTTTGAGCCTACGCTATTGTGCTCAATATCTGAGAGTGCTACTCTCTCGCCCTTCATGCAGGGGTCTATAGGCGCGTAGCTCAGTGGTAGAGCATCACCTTGACATGGTGGGGGTCGGTGGTTCAATCCCACTCGTGCCTACCAGTTTTTAGTGGTTTCAATCGCTATACATTGGATGAATGCCTTCTGAAATCTGGAAAAAGTGCCCCAAAAGCTTTATTTCTGCTTGTGGATTAGGGCAATCGGCTTTAAAATCCCTCGGTTGTGCGCTTATGGGTGCCTCATTGAGTGTAGGGCGCGGTAGGGTGGGAATAGGAGAGTTAAGATCAGAGATAAGAAGACGCGTACCAATAGTCAAATAAAGGTACCTGAGGTTCGTTTAATTGATGAAGAGGGTGAGCAGCTTGGCATAGTCGCCATCAATGATGCCTTAGCTAAGGCCGATACGGCCGGGTT
>JAKFXE010000094.1 GCA_021731545.1 Coxiellaceae bacterium | reverse complement strand
CATTCGCCGGATCTCCTGTTGTACCTGGGTTTTCTCCATCACTGACCTCCATTGGCTGAAAATCAGTATCTTAAAAACCGGACAATTGGAGTGCTACCTAAATCGGACAATTAGCGTGCTACTGACAGCCCACCTTAATATAACTTGACATGTACTGCTATTATCACTACATTGTACTTACATTAGCAGGCATTGGGAGATTCTATGAAAACGGCAACCATTCAAACTCGAATAAATTTGGGGCTTAAAAAAGAGGCTGAATCTATTATTCATGAAATAGGTTTGAGCTTATCGGATGCGATTACTATCTATCTTAAGCAAATAGTGATGACGGGAGGCATTCCCTTGGAGTTGAAAGTTCATAGTCGCCCGAATAAAAAGACTAAAAAAGTCTTGGATGAAGCGAATGAAGGAAAAAATTTGGTTCATTACAAATCCAATGCAGACATGTTTAAAAAATTGGATTTGTAAATGTTGCGTGCTATTACCACAAAACGCTTTAATCAAGATCTAAAACTAGCAAAAAAGCGGGGCAAAGAGCTCGAAAAGCTGCGTAAGCTTATGGAGCTACTGATTTCCAAACAGAAGCTTAGCGAGAAATATAGAGACCATTCCTTGAGGGGAGATTATGTCAATTATCGGGAATGCCATATAGAGCCTGATTGGTTGTTGATCTACAAAATAGAAAAGGACAGTATTTTATTCGCAAGGACGGGTTCACATTCGGATTTATTTGACTAGATTTGCGGTGATCCCTCGACGCCCTCACCGTGGGTGGGATTTGATCAAAGATTGCTCACGTCTTTTGGGTTGATCACTGTAGTGTGTGTGCGAAGATTCTGATTAGGGGTAAATTGCTTGACACTGCTTCGAAGCAGTTGGTATAACAGCGGTCTTCCAGAGTTGATGGGGATGACTTTGGGCTCTAAAACCAGCAAGGATTTCACACATGAATAAAGCAGAATTAATTGAGAAGTTGGCAGAAGCTTGTAATTTGTCTAAGGCAGAAACAGGTCGAGTGCTGGATTTAATGCATGAAATTATTACTACAGCCGTAGCCGGTGGCGATAAAGTCGCTGTTGCGGATTGGGGTACTTATGTAGTGAGTGAGCGTGCCAGCCGTACCGGTCGCAACCCACAAACGGGCGCCAGCATGCAGATCCCTGCGTCTAAGAGCGTTAAGTTCAAAGCAGCTAAGAAACTCAAGGATGCTGTTAACTAATCCAGTGGGTTTTTTACTTGATTAACCCAAACATTTAGGCTATTTTCACTCGCCTCAGTCGTCGACAGCGACTGGGGCGATTTTGTTTTAGCGATAAAAGTTCTAGGGTGCTTAGCTCAGCTGGTAGAGCGTCGCCTTTACACGGCGAATGTCGGGGGTTCGATCCCCTCAGCACCCACCACTTTGTAGGTCGGTGGAATCAAACAGTTTACTGGAGCGGTAGTTCAGTTGGTTAGAATACCGGCCTGTCACGCCGGGGGTCGCGGGTTCGAGTCCCGTCCGCTCCGCCAGATAGCTCCACTGCTTCTTAAAGCAGTGCGATAAAAGTGAGGCATCCCCAAGAGATGCCTTAAGGAAAATTCCCATCAACGATTGAAGGGACACGCGTTTATTTTATGTTGCAAAAAATTCGAGAACAGATTCAAGGTTGGTTTGCGGGTGTGATCATTGCAATGATCGCCCTGTCTTTCGTGTTATTTGGCATTCAATCCTATCTTCAATCGGGCCATTCCGGTACTGCAAGTGTTGCAACGGTGAATGGGGAAAAAATTACACACCAGCAGTTTCAAGAAGCCTATCATCATTTGCTGGAACAATCCGCTGCCGCGCATTCGATGGATGTAGAGAACTCTGCAGCCCTACAGCATTTGGCGCTCACACATTTGACGAATCAATTGGCGCTTTTACAAGCCGCTCGCAAAATGGGTTTGGTGGTGAATGCGGATGAACTTCGATCCTTTGTATTGAGTATGCCCGCTTTTCAAAGTGAGGGTCGTTTTTCGGTGGAGCGTTTTAAACAACTGCTGGCGGCTAATGGAACGCGTGTTGAACAGTTTGAAGATCAGATTCGTCAATTCCTGCTCTTGGATCAACTGCAAAATGCGCTCCAGCTCAGCGCCTTTGTTCCGATGGAGTTGGCTCAACAGGATTATGCTGTATTACACCAAGATCGAAGCATCGGTTATTTTGTTATTTCCAGCGCACCCTTGGCCGCTAAAATCCAGCCGAGCGTAGAGCAAGTTGAGCGTTATTATCAAGATCATCAAACAGAATTTATGTTGCCCGAGCGTGTGAGCATTGCCTATATTCAATTATCACCCAAATCATTGGCTAAGGGGCTTAGCTTTAGCGCAGCTGAATTGAATCAATATTACGAGGACCATAAGGCCAACTTTCCCGCCTCAAAAAGCTTCTCAGCGGTAAAGCCAAAGATTTTAGCGGCATTGACTCAGCAAAAAACAGAGCAATTATTGGCGGAAAAAAGTGAGCAGCTCTCTAATTTAACGTACACCAATCCGGATAATCTGAAGATTGCGGCCAACACCTTGATGTTGCCCATTCAGCACACAGGGTTTTTTGATCAGAACGCAACAGGATCGGGGATATTATCAGATCCCAAGGTGGTGGCCGCGGCTTTTAGTGAGGAAGTGTTACAGCAAAAAAACAACAGCAATCCTATAGAGCTTAAAAACGGTAGTTTAATAGTGCTGCGTGTGAATCAGCATCACTCTGCACAAGCACGACCCTTGGGCCAAGTGAAGACACAGATCGTGGCTCACATTAAACGAGAGCAGGCACAAGAGCAGGCCTATGCGCAGGCGCAAAAAATTCAAGAAGCTTTGAATGCGGGGAAAAGTCAGGTAGAGCTGGCTCGGCAATATCATCTGCAGTGGGTGTTGAAGCCAGGCATTAGTATAGACGATCAGTCACTACCCCGGCCCTTAGTGCAAGCGGTCTTTAGAGTGAATTTGTCGAAAACATCTGAGGCTTTTATGAGCTCATTGCCGGAGGGAAATTATGCGGTGTTCAAGGTGTTATCTTATCAACCCGGCTCCTATGCTCATTTAAACCAGAGGGAGCAAGAGACTTGGTTAAAACAGATGAGTGCTTATGCGGGTGAGTTAGAGCGGCGCCTTTATGAAAAAGGGATTATCGATCAGGCCAAGATTAAAATTAAAAAATTGTCCTAATTCACTCAAGCATACTAAGCCCGAATCCCGCCACTTTGTAAGATATTCACTACACGCCGGTACAGAAATATGCTGTTTTTTTTCTGGACAGGCTGGACTGATATTTTTATATCTTATTGATTTAAAATAAATATATTTTGTTGTGATCTGCGGAGCTCTCTGCCAAATTGTTCAGATAAATAACAAACTCATTGAGGGCCCCAAGCATTATGCTAGAGTTTCTCTTACCCGTAATTGGGAATGTATAGTTCAGAACCCTCTAACAAGGATTGTTAGGCCAAGTTGAACCAGGATGGTTTAAAGGAAGTTCTGACCCATACATGCCTTATTAAAACTAAGGCGGTTTAAGGTCTGTCTAAGGTAGGGATACAACCACTGGGCAAGGATGCCCGTAGCAGACCCCTAATTCTTGAAGATGTACATTTAAAGGCGCCCATCCGAGGCGCCTTTTTTTCGTGGGTTGTTTCCTTGTCACACCCCCCCTTGTTCGTTAGAATGGGCGCTCTTTTTTAGCCAATTAGGGTTAGGCATGCGTCGAAAATTCATCGCAGGTAATTGGAAGATGAATGGAACTCGAGCCAGCGTCGAGTCACTTTTGTTGGCCTTGAAATCGCAGCTCAGCACACTCACGAAAACGGAGATTGTGGAGTGGGCTGTATTTCCGCCCTTTGTTTTTTTGGAATCTTGTGCCGCACATTTAAAAGATAGTTCTATTCTATGGGGTGCTCAAACGGTGTGTACTCAAGGCGATGGAGCATTCACAGGTGAAATTTCAGTCAATATGTTAAAAGAGTTTGCTTGTCAGTATGTAATTGTGGGCCACTCTGAGCGCCGCCAGCTTTTTAAAGAAACAAATCAAGAAGTGGCTTTGAAGTTTTTTGCAGCCCTGCAGCAGAGCGTGTATCCCATTTTGTGTGTAGGAGAGTCGGAAAAAGAACGTGAAGCAGGGCTGACCCTAAAAGTTATTCATGAACAACTTGCAGCCGCTTTGGCATTAGATGATAATCTGCCGAATTTTGAGAAGCTCGTGGTTGCCTATGAACCTGTATGGGCGATTGGAACTGGAAAAAATGCGAGCCCTGAGCAGGCTCAGGCAGTGCATGCAGCGATTCGAGCTCAGCTGCACGCTCATCGATCAGACGTGGCGGATCAAATACGCATTGTCTATGGCGGTAGCGTTAAACCAGAAAATGCGGCGGGATTATTTGCCATGCCCGATATTGATGGTGCCTTAGTGGGTGGAGCTTCTTTACAAGCGGAACAATTTATAGCCATAGGTCAAGCAGCATGCAATCTTTAATTTTAGTTTTACACGTTATTTTCGCACTCTGCCTCATTGGCCTTGTGTTGATGCAACATGGCAAAGGGGCCGACGCAGGAGCTTCCTTTGGGAGCGGGGCTTCGAATACCATGTTTGGCAGCCAAGGCAGCACGCCTTTTCTGGTGAAGGTCACCGGAGTTTTTGCTGCATTGTTTATCAGCACCAGTTTATGTTTGGGATATATGGCCTACCATGCACAGGCGCAGGTGGTGCATTCGGATACGTGGGAGGATGCGCTTAAATCCGTAGCTTCTGATGTGACAGTGCCTGTAGATTCCCAGAAAAAAAATTAGCCGAAGTGGTGGAATTGGTAGACACGCCGTCTTGAGGGGGCGGTGGCGCAAGTCGTGCCGGTTCGAGTCCGGCCTTCGGCACCATAATCATGATACCGTAGGGCCAATTCACGAATGGGCCCAGATATCAATGGATCAAAATGTGGATTATCCAAGGTAGACGCATGAAAACATTTTCAAGGAACCAAGGATGTTAGAAAATTATTTTCCAATTTTAGTATTCTTGGCCGTGGGTGTTGTATTGGGCACGGTTCCTCTGTTGCTTTCTTTTATTTTGGGGCCCAGGCGTCCTGATGTGGCTAAATTAGCTCCTTATGAATGCGGTTTTGAAATTTTCCAGGATGCGCGCATTCCCTTCGATGTTCGTTACTATCTTGTGGCCATCCTATTTATCATTTTTGATCTTGAAACCGCTTTTTTATTCCCCTGGGGTGTAGTCCTGCGTCATCTGGGTGGGACAGGATTTTGGGCCATGATGCTTTTTTTGGGAATCTTAACCGTGGGCTTTATTTATGAGTGGAAGCGGGGGGCCTTAGAGTGGGAATAGATGCGCTGAAAAAACAGGGTTTTTTATTAACCTCTGTTGAGAGTTTGGTGAACTGGGCTCAAAGCGGTTCGATGTGGCCGATGACTTTTGGCTTGGCGTGTTGCGCGGTGGAAATGATGCATGTAGCCGCAGCGCGTTATGATATCGATCGCTTTGGCATGATTTTTAGGCCGAGCCCCCGTCAATCGGATGTGATGATTGTGGCAGGAACCTTGTGTAATAAAATGGCGCCGGCTTTGCGTAAAGTGTATGACCAAATGGCTGAACCGCGTTGGGTGATTTCAATGGGTTCTTGTGCTAATGGCGGTGGTTACTATCATTATGCCTATTCTGTGGTTAGAGGTTGTGATCGCATTGTTCCCGTCGATATTTATATTCCCGGCTGTCCTCCTACAGCAGAGGCTTTGTTATACGGCATTATTCAGCTGCAAAATAAGATTAAGCGTAAAAAATTAATTGAACGTAAACCGAGCACTTAAGAAGACTTATGCATTATTCATCGTCTATGAGCAGACCAACATTGATTGAGCTCTTGAAGCAGGAGTTTGAAACCTCAATGGACTATCTGTGCAATGATTCGGATATGGTCACGCTCGAAGTGCCTGCTTTGAATCTATTGGAGTTAGCCAAAAAACTACAGAGCGATGCACGCTTTGCGTTTGAGCAGTTGATCGATTTATGTGGGGTGGATTATTTAAGCTATGGGGTATCGGAGTGGCGCACTGAAGAAACCACCGATACCGGTTTTAGTCGAGCCACTGATCTTGAGGCGCATGAGCGCGTCACACCTTGGAATAAGCCGCGTTTTGCCGTGGTGTATCATCTTTTGTCGTTGACACACAATATACGTTTACGCTTGCGCGTATTTGCCAGCTCTGAATCTTTGCTGGTGCCTTCTGTGGTAGGTGTTTGGTCGGCGGCCAATTGGTTTGAGCGAGAGGCCTTTGATCTGTATGGAATCACCTTTGATGGACATCCGGATTTGCGTCGCATTTTGACGGATTATGGTTTTAAGGGTCATCCCTTCCGCAAAGATTTTCCTCTGATTGGCCAAGTAGAGTTGCGTTATGATGCCACCGAAAAACGGTGTGTCTATGGACCTGTGAGTATCCAACCGCGTGTAACGGTGGCCAAGGTCATACGGGAAGATAATCGCTATATCCCCGAAGCATTGAATGAGGGCATTGTGCATGGCGGAAATTAAAAACTGTACCCTCAATTTTGGGCCACAGCATCCAGCGGCTCATGGAGTCTTGCGCTTGATTATGGAGCTGGATGGCGAGGTCATTCAGGGTATTGATCCTCATATTGGATTGCTGCATCGCGCCACAGAAAAGTTAGCAGAGTCCAAGCCTTATAATCACAGCATTGGTTATATGGATCGACTCGATTATGTATCGATGATGTGCAATGAACACTCCTATGTGTTGGCGATTGAAAAGCTACTCAAGATAACGCCACCCCTTCGAGCGCAATATATCCGAGTTCTATTTGATGAGATTACCCGCATTTTAAATCATTTATTATGGTTAGGTGCACATGCGCTCGATGTGGGTGCGATGAGCGTTTTTCTCTATTGTTTTCGCGAGCGTGAAGATTTATTTGACTGCTATGAGGCGGTATCCGGTGCTCGTATGCACGCGACTTATTATCGACCTGGGGGTGTGTATCGAGATTTGCCGGACTCAATGCCGAAATACAAAGCCTCGCGCTGGCACAGTGAAAAAGATGTAAAGCAAATGAATAGCAATCGTGAAGGTTCGCTTTTGGATTTTATTGAAGACTTCACGCAGCGTTTTCCCGCATTGATCGATGAATATGAAAGCCTGCTTACGGACAATCGAATTTGGAAGCAGCGTACCGTTGATATTGGTATTGTATCCCCTGAGCGTGCCCTAAACCTAGGCTTTACGGGCCCCATGTTGCGCGGTTCTGGCATTGAGTGGGATTTGCGTAAAAAACAACCCTATGAAGTCTATGATCGCTTGGACTTTGATATTCCAGTCGGCGTTAATGGAGATTGCTATGATCGTTATTTAGTGCGTGTTGAAGAATTGCGCCAAGCGAATCGCATTGTGCGTCAATGTGTAGATTGGTTGCGCAAACATCCAGGCCCGGTGATCATCGATGATCATAAAATTGTGCCGCCGCCTCGTGTGATGATGAAGGAAAAAATGGAAGCGACCATTGATCACTTCAAGCTCTTCAGCGAGGGTTATAGTGTTCCCGCAGGAGAAGCTTATGCTGCGATTGAGCATCCGAAGGGTGAGTTTGGGGTTTATATTGTCAGTGATGGCGCGAATAAACCCTATCGCGTTAAAATTCGTGCCGCAGGTTTTGTGCATATGGCCGCCCTGGAAGAGATGTCACGTGGACATATGTTGGCGGATTTAGTGACGGTGATTTCCAGTATCGATGTGGTATTTGGTGAGGTAGATCGCTAATGGCCTTTGTGATTTCCGAAAAAAATAAAAAAGAAATCGATCATTGGGTGTCTAAATATCCGCCCGATCAAAAGCGCTCTGCTGTGGTCAGCGCCCTGTTGTGTGTGCAAGAGCAAAACGCAGGCTGGTTGAGCGAAGAGGCTATGGATGCTGTGGCAGAGTATTTAGAATTGCCGCCCATTATGGTTTATGAAGTGGCCACTTTTTACGATATGTATGAATTAAAACCGATTGGCCGGCATAAGATTTCGATTTGCACCAATCTCTCCTGTCAGCTTCGCGGCTCGGATGAGGTGGTGGCGCATTTTAAAAAGCGCTTAGGCTGTGGCTTGGGTGAAACCAGTGCCGATGGTCAATTTAGCCTAAGAGAAGCAGAATGTTTGGCCGCTTGTGAGGGCGCGCCGATGTGTCAGGTAGATGATCAAAAGTATCATCTGAACTTAACGCTCGAGGGTATCGATGATTTATTGGATCAACTGGGAGGTGAGGCCAAATCATGATGCACTCAAACTCCATTATGCTGAATCAAGTGTGTTTGCGCACGATGCCATTAGCTCAACCGGCCTCACTCAAAACCTATGAAAGCCTGGGAGGTTATTCGGTATTAAAGCGTATTTTGGCTGAGAAAACCCCACCCGAAAAAATTATTGAAGAAATAAAAGTCTCGGGTTTACGGGGGCGTGGAGGCGCGGGTTTCCCCACGGGATTAAAATGGAGTTTTGTTCCGCGCACTGTTCAAGGTCAAAAATATATTGTCTGTAATTCGGATGAAAGTGAGCCGGGCACTTTTAAAGACCGCGATATTTTATTATTCAACCCACATCAATTATTAGAAGGTATGGCGATTGGCTGTTATGTGATTGGAGCCAGCGTGGGTTACAACTTATTGCGCGGCGAATTTTGGGAAGCCTTTTTGCAGTGTGAAGTTGCCTTAAAAGAGGCCTATTCGGCCGGGTTTTTAGGTAAGAATATACAAGGTTCCGGAATTGATATCGATTTGTATAACCATCGCACGGCGGGTGCCTATATTTGTGGTGAAGAAACGGCGCTCTTGAATTCCCTAGAGGGAAAGCGCGCGATGCCGCGCATTAAACCGCCTTTCCCGGCACACTTTGGTTTGTATGGAAAACCTACCATTATTAATAATACCGAGACCTATGCCTCTGTGCCTCTGATTTTAGAAAAAGGGGGGCAATGGTTTGCAGATTTGGGACCTCCCAAAAACGGAGGCACTAAAATTTTTTGCGTGAGCGGTCATGTGAACAAGCCGGGTAATTATGAAATACCCCTGGGAACACCCTTCAAAACCCTATTGGAATTAGCGGGGGGTATGCGTCAGGGAGCCAAATTAAAAGCAGTGATTCCGGGTGGAACTTCCATGCCCGTATTGCCTGCGCACATCATGATGGAAACGAATTTAGATTTTGATAGTTTGATTAAGGCTGGATCGATGTTGGGCACCGGTGGCGTGATGGTGATGGATGAGTCCACCTGTATGGTAAAAGCCTTGGCGCGTGTAACGCAATTTTACATGCATGAATCCTGTGGTCAGTGCACACCCTGTCGCGAGGGCAGTGGTTGGGTGCATCGTCTGGTGCGTGATATTGAAGAGGGTAAAGGAAAACCGGGTGATGTGGACAAATTAGCGAAAATTGCCAAGAGTATTGAGGGCCGCACGATTTGTGCTTTTGGTGAAGCGATTGCTTGGCCCGTAGCCGGATTTTTACGGCATTTCCACGATGAGTTTGTTTATCATGTGGAACATGGAAAGTGTTTGACATGATTTTTTTGTGTAGGGGCGCCCCTTGTGTGCGCCCGCTTTTAAGCTTTCGGGGTCAGACACCTGTTTCGTCTTTAAAAATGTTTGGAAAAAAATGATAGAACTTGAAATCAACCACCAGAAAATCACCGTCCACGATGGCGCTACGGTGATTCAGGCCGCAGACCAAGCGGGTATTTATATCCCGCGTTTTTGCTATCACCGAAAATTAAGCATTGTGGCTAATTGCCGCATGTGTTTGGTAGAGGTAGAAGGTGTGGCTAAACCTTTGCCCGCTTGTGCTACACCGGTTAGCGCCGGAATGAAAGTTTTGACCGCCTCAGAAAAAGCCCTAGAAGCTCAACGATCGGTAATGGAGTTTTTGTTAATCAATCATCCTCTGGATTGCCCCATCTGTGATCAAGGGGGTGAGTGTGAGTTACAAGATTTATCGATGGGTTATGGTAAGGCAGACTCAGAATACAATCAAAGCAAGCGAGCTGTCAGCAGTGATGATTTAGGCCCCCTGATTGGAACGGAAATGACGCGCTGTATTCATTGTACGCGCTGCGTTCGATTTGGTGATGAAATCGCAGGGCTTCCTGAAATAGGGGCCACCGATCGTGGCGAAGATATGCATATTGGAACTTATGTAAAACACTTTATGCATTCAGAGATCTCTGGAAATATTATTGATATTTGTCCCGTAGGGGCCTTGACCTCTAAACCCTTTAGCTATCACGCGCGCTCTTGGGAGATGCGTGAACATTCTTCCATTGCGCCGCACGATTGCTTGGGCTCACATATTTCTATTCATACACGTGCCTTGGATAATGCGGCACAGCGATGCGTCATGCGAGTGGTTCCGCGCGAAAATGAAAACATTAATGAAAATTGGTTGAGCGATCGAGATCGCTTTAGTTATGAAGGCGTGTATCACGAAGATCGTGTGTTCCAGCCCATGGTGAAGCGTAAAGGCCAATGGCACACGATTGATTGGAAAGCCGCTTTATTGGAAGTGGCCGATCGCACGCGAGCGATTGTGGAGCTGCAAGGAGCCGAAGAAATAGGGGCCTTGGCTTCTCCCAGTTCGACCTTAGAAGAATTTTATCTCTTGCAAAAATATATGCGCGCGCTGGGCAGTTCAAATGTAGATCATCGTTTGACGCAATTAGATTTAAGTGATGAACCTGAGTGGGGCCTGGGAATGCCCTTGCATGAGATGAATCAGCTCGATGCGGTTTTATTGGTGGGTTCCAATCTGCGGCATGAACAGCCCTTAGCATCGACTCGTCTTTATAAAGCACATCAGCGTGGCGCCTCTGTGATGGCGATCACTTCAATGGAGACAGAATTTAGTTATGCACTGAGCCATACCTTGATTGTCTCTAGCACACAGCTTATTCAGTCTTTAGCGGAAGTGGCTTGGGCACTGGCGCAACTGCAGGGCAAAAGTTTAAGCCTACCTAAAATAAGTATTAGCCCTGTGGCACAGCAGATGGCAGAGCGCTTAAAAAAGGCGGAGCGCAGCGCGATTTTTATCGGAGCTGAAGCGATTAATCATCCGCAAGCCTCTCAATTGCGCTATTTAGTACAAGTCATTGCCGAGCTCAGCGGCGCTTCTTATGGTGCTTTTAGCCTAGGGGCTAATACCGCAGGCGCTTGGTTGGCGGGGGCTGTGCCGCACCGTACGTTCACACAGGAGGGCGTGAAACAAGGCTTAGATGCGAAAGCCATGTTGGGTGAAAAAGCCTTACGTGCTTATTACTTATTGGGCACAGAATTGGAATACGACAGTGCTTATCCTGCAGTGGCTTTAGCAGCACTCAAAAAAGCAGGATTGGTGGTGTGTCTTAGTGCGTTTAAATCCGAGGCCATGCTGGAGTATGCCGATTTTATTTTGCCGATGGCGCCTTTTAGTGAGAACTCAGGCACGTTTGTGAATGCTTTAGGGGAGTGGCAGTCTTTTACCGCCGCCAGTGTGCCACACGGTGAATCCAGGCCTGCATGGAAAATACTGCGTGTCTTGGCCAATTTAATGGAGTTGCCGGGCTTTGAGTATGAGCATGTTCGGGAACTCAGGGATGAGCTTAAAACACAGCTGCCTGAAACGACAGAGCCTAAAACAACAGCCACCCAACTCACTGAATTTAGCACTATTCAAGGCCTCACGCGTTTTGCGCCTTGTCCTATTTATCGCACCGATGCGTTGGTGCGACGTTCCGCCGCTTTGCAAGCCACGCAAACTATTTTAATGCCACAGATCGACAGCATTGCGGTGAATCAAACCACGGCGGATCAGTATCAATTGAAGTCGGGTGAAATCGTAACGGCTATTCAAGGAAACTCCAGTTTATCCTTACCTTTATCGATTCATCCTGGCCTAGCGGATGGAATGGTTTTATTGCCTTTGGGTTTAACGCACACGGCGGGCTTTGGTGCGGCCTTTGCGCCCATTCAGCTTGAGCGAGGTGCCGCATGATCGAGCAGCTCATAGCCTTAGGATGGATTTTGCTCAAGATCATTGTCATTGTCTTGCCTTTGTTGGGTGCGGTGGCTTATACGACAATGGCTGAGCGTAAAGTCATTGGTTATATGCAGGGGCGCATTGGTCCCAATCGTGTGGGTATTAAGGGCATAGGGCAGCCCATTGCCGATGCGATTAAATTGATTTTAAAAGAGCTCATCATTCCCACGGCCTCCAACCGTTATTTGTTTTTAATCTCGCCCATTTTAAGTTTAGTGCCGGCTGTGGCCGTGTGGGCCGTGATTCCCTTTATGCCGAATTGGGTTTTATCCAATATTGATGCGGGCATGCTGTTCATTTTGGCGCTGACCTCTTTAGGGGTCTATGGCATTTTGGTGGCAGGCTGGGCCTCTAATTCTAAATATGCTTTTTTAGGTGCTATGCGCAGTGCGGCCCAAGTAATTTCGTATGAGATTGCGATGGGCTTTAGTTTTGTGGGTGTATTGATCGTAGCGGGAAGTACGAATCTAGAAACTATTGTATTGCAGCAAGCAGGCGGATTTTGGCATTGGTATGCACTGCCCTTATTACCTTTGTTTGTAGTGTATTGGATTTCTGGAGTGGCTGAAACCAATCGAGCCCCCTTTGATGTGGCCGAAGGCGAGTCCGAGATTGTGGCAGGATTTCATGTGGAATATTCGGCCATGGGTTTTGGCTTATTCTTTTTGGCGGAATACGCCAATATGATTTTAGTGGGCGCTATTGCCTGCTTATTGTTTTTAGGAGGCTGGCTCTCACCCTTTCAAGGAATACCGGGCTTAGAGGCTGCTTTTGCCTGGGTACCGGGGATTCTGTGGTTTTTTTTAAAAACGGGAATCTTTGTATTCCTCTATTTTTGGTTGCGTGCTACTTTCCCACGTTATCGTTACGATCAGTTGATGTATTTGGGATGGAAGGTACTTATTCCCGTGACTCTCGTGTGGATTGTGCTGGAAGCCGTGGCCATACAATTTAAAATAGGTCCTTGGTTTAGTTGAAGGTAAAGTGATGACGTTGACTCGTATAAAACAGGTGATTAAAACCTTTACGCTCTGGGAGCTTTTTCAGGGCCTGGCGGTAACGGGTCGCTATTTTTTTAAACAGAAAAGCACGATTCAGTATCCTGAGGAAGAAACACCTATTTCACCCCGTTTTCGCGGTATGTTGGCTCTGCGACGTTACCCCAATGGTGAAGAGCGCTGCATTGCCTGTAAATTATGTGAAGCGGTTTGCCCCGCCCTGGCAATTACGATTGAAGCAGGTCCGCGGGCTGAAGATGGCTCTCGCCGCACAACGCGTTTTGACATCGATGCCTTCAAATGCATTAACTGCGGATTGTGTGAAGAGGCTTGCCCTGTGGATTCCATCGTTTTAACACCTGAGATGCATTACCACATGGAAAATCGAGGCGAAAACATTTTAACCAAAGAAAAATTATTGATGATCGGGGATATTTACGAAACGCAGATGGCAAAAGATCGCGCCGAGGATGCGAAATATCGTTAATACAACCGCAGGGGGTGAGCCTGCGTAGCAGGCGTAACGACCCGCCAGGGATGGCGGGGCTGGACAGTTCCATGGAGGGTAACACTTAAATTTCTACAACGGACTGTTTCGTAGGGGCGCCCCTTGTGCGCGCCCGCTTTTGATTTTGGAAGGAAAAGTATGTTTGATGCTCTACCCATTTACGCCATCGTCTTCTACTGCTTTGCAGGCTTGTTAATCGCCTCTGCTGTGTGGGTGATTGTGGCCAAAAACCCCGTACAAGCCGTACTGAGCTTGGTGCTGTGTTTTTTTGCGAGCAGCATATTGTGGATGATGTTACAGGCAGAATTTTTGGCGCTGGTGCTGATTTTTGTCTACGTGGGTGCGGTAATGACCCTCTTCCTCTTTGTGGTGATGATGCTCAATATTGATATTGTCAGTGTGCGTGAAGGTTTTGCGCGTTATCTGCTGTTGGGTCTCGTAGTGATGGCTATTTTAATAGGCCTGATGATTTTTGCGATTTGGCCAGAACATTTAGCTCAACTGGCAGTTCCACTGGAAGGCCATCAGGCGAGCAATATTCAAAGTCTAGGGGTGCTCTTGTTTACAGAGTATCTCTATCCCTTTGAAATTGCCGGCGTGATTTTATTAGTAGCGATTGTAGCTTCGATTAGCCTCGCCTTTCACGGGCGAAAGCCAGATGCTAAGCGTCAAAATATTCGAGCGCAGCACGCCGTTCAGCCCAAAGATCGGGTCCGTATTATTAAGATGAAGGCAGAAAAACATGATTAATCTCAACCATTATTTATTCTTGGCAGCCTTATTGTTTTCTATTGGCTTTGCCGGTGTGATTATCAATCGAAAAAATTTGATTATTCTGCTCATGTGCATTGAATTGATGCTGCTGGCCGTTAACACCAATTTTGTGGCTTTTTCCCATTACTTAAATGCGCAGGCCGGAGAGATCTTTGTCTTTTTTATCTTAACGGTGGCCGCTGCAGAAGCGGCCATTGGTTTGGCGATTTTGGTCTTAATTTTTAGGCGGCGTGGTGATATTAATGTACAAAGCATGGATATTTTGAAGGGTTAATATGCTAGACACGAATGCATTATTAAAATATGTAAGCCTGGGCGTGGTGCTGGCCCCTTTATTCGGCAGCTTGATCGTGGGTTTAGGCTTATGGTTTGTGAGCGATAAAACCGCGCATCGAGTGACCATTACGGGCATGGCGCTTTCATGGCTGTGTTCTTTGGCTTTGTTCAAACTCGTCATTATAGATCAGGTGCCTATTTACGATTGTCCCCTTTATGTATGGGCGGTCAGCGGAGGCTTTCAATTTAAAGTGGGCTTTTTAATTGATCGCCTCAGTGTATTAATGATGGTGTTCGTTAATTTTGTTTCGCTCTTGGTGCATGTCTACAGCATTGCTTATATGAAAGACGATCCCGGCTATGCTCGTTTCTTCTGTTATATGTCTCTTTTTACCTTTGCGATGTTAATGTTAGTCAGCGCTAATAATTTTGCACAGCTCTTTTTTGGTTGGGAAGGGGTGGGCTTAGTCTCTTATTTGCTGATTAGTTTCTGGTTTAAAAAAGATTCAGCCGCAGCCGGAGGTTTAAAAGCCTTTTTAGTGAATCGTGTGGGAGATTTTGCTTTTATCATCGCCTTGGCGATGATTTTAGGCTATTGCGGCAGCTTAGATTATTCAGCCTTGTTTGCGCAGCTGCCTGCGTTGAGTGCAATCAGTGTTCAGTTGTGGCCGGGTTTTAGTTGTTCAGCCATCACCTTAATCGCTTTGTTAATTTTTGTGGGCGCTATGGCTAAGTCCGCACAAATTCCCTTGCATATTTGGTTGCCAGAGTCGATGGAGGGCCCCACACCGATTTCAGCACTGATTCATGCCGCAACGATGGTGACTGCAGGCGTGTACTTGGTGGCGCGTTTGTCTCCTCTCTATGATTTATCAACAGTAGCGCTCAATGTTATTCTCGTGGTGGGTTCAACGGGCGCTTTGTTTTTAGGATTACTGGCCCTCGTTGAAAATGATATTAAACGCGTGATTGCCTATTCTACGATGTCACAATTGGGCTATATGATGGCCGCTAATGGGGCTGCCGCGTATTCGGCTGCGATGTTCCACTTGTTTACCCATGCCTGTTTTAAAGCGCTTTTATTTTTGGCCGCAGGCTCCATCATTTTAAGCCTGCATCATGAGCAAGATATGCGAAATATGGGCGGTTTGCGAAAGTATATGCCCATCACTTATGGCACTTTTTTAGTGGGGGCCTTGGCCTTGTCTGCCATTCCTCCTTTTTCTGGTTTTTATTCTAAGGATGCGATTATTGAAATGGTTCAGGCTTCGACGCTAGCGTCTGCACACTACGCCTATGCATGTTTGGTGATCGGCGCTTATGTAACTGCCTTATATATTTTCAGAGCTTTTTTTATGGCCTTTCACGGCAAGCCACGTTTTGATCGGCAAACGCAGTCTCATCTGCATGAACCTACTTGGACGGCCTGGCTGCCGCTGGTATTGTTGGCCATTCCTTCGCTTGTTTTAGGTTTTTGGATGGCAGGACCCATGCTCTACAGTGCATCGGAACAGAGTCTATTAGGTAATACGGTGGAGTTGATGAATCGTGGAATGGATGCCTTGCGTGTTGAATATCAAGGTGCGCTTCAGTTGGCACTTGAGGCGCCGCTTAGCCTAAACTTTTGGGTATCGCTGTCCGGTATTTTTTCAGCCGCTTTGTGTTATCTCTTTTTCCCGGCCATTCCCGCGGCTTTTGCACGTCGCTTAAGCGTATTGCGAAAAATATTGATAGGACAATATGGCTTTGATCGCTTGAATGACTGGGTGTTTGTGATTGGCCTAAAGCGCCTGAGCCACTTTTTTTATCATGTGACGGATATGAAGCTTATCGATGGATTTTTTGTGAATGGCTCTGGACGAGGGGTTGAGCGCATTGCGCACTTAGCCAAGCGTCTTCAGTCCGGTTTTCTAAACCAGTATGTATTATTCATGGTATTGGCTTTAGTGGCCATTTTGAGTTGGCAGTTGTTAGCTTAAGGTAAAATATGTTAGCCAGTTTTCCTATTTTAAGTGCATTGATTTGGTTACCTCTAGCAGGCTCTGTCTTAGTGCTGATGATGGGGGGCGATCAGAATGCTCATCGCGCGCGTCGAATTGCTTTAATTATTTCCATCCTATGTTTAGCGCTCTGTGTCCCCTTGTGGGCCGCTTTTGATACCAACACGGCCGCCATGCAGTTCGTGGAACATGCCGAGTGGATCCCCAGTTATAAAATTGAATATGCCTTAGGCGTGGACGGCATTTCAATGCCTTTAGTCGTGCTCACGAATGTCACGACTATCTTGGTGATTTTAACTTCGTGGACCATGGTGACGGAAAAAGTCGCTCAATACTTGGCAGCTTTTCTCATTATGCAAGGCATGATTGTGGGAGTCTTTGAATCCACAGACTCCATGTTATTTTATTTTTTCTGGGAAGGTATGTTGATCCCTATGTACTTGAGCATCGGTATTTGGGGTGGTGAGCGGCGCTCTTATGCGGCGATTAAATTCTTTTTGTATACCTTTTTGGGTTCGGCCTTGTTACTGGTGGCTATTTTATATCTGCGTTGGCGTGCACACAGTTTTATGATCAGCGATTTTTACAGCTTGCACATCACGATGCCGGCACAAATGACCTTATTTATCGGATTTTTATTGGCTTTTGGCATTAAGGTGCCGATGTGGCCCTTGCATACTTGGTTGCCGGATGCGCATACCGAAGCGCCGGCCGGAGGTTCTGTTATTTTAGCAGCCCTCATGTTAAAGCTCGGCGCCTATGGATTTATGCGCTTTAGTATGCCGATTGTGCCGGATGCTTGTCATAAGCTGGCGTGGTTAATGATCGTGCTTTCGTTGATTGCCATTGTGTATGTGGGCATTATTGCCTTGGCTCAAACCGATATGAAACGTTTGATTGCCTATTCTTCTGTGGCGCACATGGGTTTTGTGACTTTAGGTTGCTTTATGATTTATTGGATTGTCGATCGTAGCGGCAGTTTGGAAGATGCCTATTTGAGTTTAGAAGGCGGCATGGTGCAAATGATCACCCATGCCTTTGGATCAGGGGCGATGTTTTTGGCTTTTGGTGTTTTATATCGGCAATTGCATACGCGCAATATTCGAGACTTTGGGGGTATTGCTCAAAGTATGCCGCTCTTTGCCGCCTTTTTTATGGTGTACATCATGTCCAATGTGGGACTGCCCGGCACCTCCGGTTTTGTCGGTGAATTTATGGTGATTCTCAGTGCCTATAAGGCCAGCATTTGGATTACTTTACTGGCAGCCTCGACCCTGGTGATTGCGGCTTCTTATACCTTGTGGATGTACAAACGTGTTTTTTACGGACCCATCGTGCATGCACGCATTCAACAGCTACACGATGTGCGCGGCGTCGAGCTCTTTGTGTTTAGCGTGTTGGCCTTTTTTGTGCTCGCGATTGGTTTGTATCCCGACATGATTTTAAAAGTATTCCATGCCTCCGTGAGTCAGTTGGTGACCCTGAGTTTGAGTTCGAGATTGTAGAAGTCTTTATTCCCTCCCCCCTTGTGGGGGAGGGTTAGGGTGGGGGGTTTGATTTTTTTTGGGGATTTATATAAATGAACGAACTACTCAACAGCATCTATCTACTGCCTGAAATCATTCTGCTGGTCGCGGCGTGTGCTGCCCTATTAGCCGATGTTTTTGTGGGGAAAAAATCAGAAGCTGCCTATTTCGTGTGTCAATTTGGATTATTGGCCGCCTTGCTCTGCAGCGTGTGCTGTGTTCCCGATGAAACCCTGTATTTTTTCAACGGCAGTTTCGTTTTAGACAAATTAGCGATTTCCTTAAAAGTATTTAGCTTAATCGCGGTGTTCTTAAGTTTTATGTATTCACGACGTTTTGTCAGGGAGCAGCGCATCCCCAAGGGGGAGTATTATGTATTAGGTTTGCTGGCCACCCTAGGCATTCTCATTCTGGTCTCCTCCGGAAATTTTATTACTTTATATTTAGGATTAGAGCTCATGTCGCTGCCCATCTACGCCATGGTAGCCCTAGAGCGTGAAAATCCGCGTTGTTTAGAGGCCGCCATGAAATACTTTGTGATGGGCTCCCTGGCGTCCGGACTGCTGCTCTACGGTATTTCCATGCTTTTTGGTATCACCCAAAGTTTAGATTTAATGCAGGTGGCGCATATGATTGCACAGCATCCGGCGGATGAGTTGCACTTACTTAGCCTTTCCCTGGTCTTTATTTTAGCGGGGGTGGCCTTTAAATTTGGCGCAGCGCCTTTTCATCTGTGGGTGCCCGACGTCTATGAGGGTGCGCCGACTTCTGTGACTTTATTTATCAGTGCGGCACCTAAATTAGCCGCATTTGGTATGACGATTCGTTTACTCGTGGATGCTATGCCAACCCTGCATGTGCAGTGGCAACCTATATTGATTGTCATCGCGGTGCTTTCCATGGCCTTGGGGAATATCGTTGCGATTGCTCAGACCAATATTAAACGTATGTTGGCCTATTCCTCCATTGCTCATATCGGTTACATGATTTTAGGTTTAGCGTGTGGCACGCCCAATGGTTATGCCGCTGCCATGTTTTATATCGTTAGTTATGCTTTAATGACTCTGGGTGCCTTTGGGATGCTGGTTTTAATGAGTAAAGAAGGCTATGATCCCGAAGCCATCAGCGACTTCGCGGGGCTTAATAGTCGAAACCCTTGGTTAGCCTTTATGATGTTATTGATTATGTTTTCCATGGCCGGAATTCCCCCTTTGGTGGGCTTTATTGCTAAAGTAGGTCTACTCGAAGCCTTGATTCAGGTTCAACTCACTTGGCTTGCAGTCGTTGCGATTTTATTCGCCATCATTGGCGCCTACTACTATCTAAGAATTGTAAAAGTCATGTATTTTGAAGAGCCCCATATCCCTCAACCCTTAAGTTATACGCGCGAAGAACAAGTAGCCATTAGTGTCAACGGCCTTGGAGTCATGGTGCTGGGCGTGCTCCCCGGAGCCCTGTTTGTGTTGACGCACTCACTGTTTGGTTGATTTTGCCATCAGCATATTGCATTATTCTGGCACAGAATGCTCTGTGAGCCCGCTAGATGCTTATCTAAGTGGAAATTTATGAATATTGTTGCAATTATCCCGGCCCGGGCTGGTTCTAAAGGGATTCTCAATAAAAATCTAATCGATTTTTGCACAAAACCCCTGTTAGTGTGGAGCGTCTTGCAAGCAATTGAATCTGAGCGGGTTAACTCAGTTTATGTCACTTCCGATGATGAGCAAATTCTAAAAACAGCTCAACACTTCGGTGCTCACCCCATTAAACGTCCCCCTGAATTGGCAACGGATATAGCCACTTCGGAATCAGCTTTGCTGCACGCCTTAGATGAGATCCGCCAGGCAGAGGGCAAAGATCCTGATTTAGTGGTCTTTCTGCAGGCCACCTCACCGCTGCGTGAGTCCGCCGATATTGATGGAGCTATTGAAAGGCTCATGACTACTGCAGCAGACTCACTGTTTTCTTATGCCGCTTTAGAAGATTTTTGTATCTGGAAGAAAGAAGCGGGGAAATTGAAGGGGCTTAGTTATGACCCTTTAAACCGAGGGCGTCGTCAAGATCGCGAGTCCCTGCTCCTTGAAAATGGTTCCCTCTACGTCTTTAAACCTAGCATTCTTAGAGAGCATAACAATCGTCTCGGTGGGAGGGTGGAAGCTTTTGAAATGTCCTTTTGGAAGTCTTATGAAATTGACAGCCCGCAGGATATTGAGCTTTGTTCCTATTATTTTCGTACCAAATTGTTGGCTAAGTCTGGATCAAGACTGCACCCCAAGAAACTTCAGCTCATTGTTTATGATTTTGATGGGGTGATGACTAATAACAAGGTGCTGGTCTTACAGGATGGAACGGAAGCAATAGTCGCAGATCGAGCCGATGGCTTAGGCATCAATATGATTCGTTCTTTGGGTATTGAGCAGATTATTTTGAGTACAGAAGCTAATCCTGTGGTACAGGCTCGAGCTAATAAATTAGGGATTCCAGTTATTCAGAACTGCAAAAATAAGCATGAAAATCTACAAGATTATTGTGCCACTAAAAATATTGCTTTATCTGACATTGCCTTTGTAGGTAATGATTTAAATGATTTTGAGTGTATGAAAAGAGTGGGTTTTCCTATAGCGCCCCATGATGCTCACCCATCCATCAAAGAATTAGCTATTTTAATCACGAGAGCAGAAGGTGGTAATGGTGTTATCAAAGAGCTTGCTGAACACCTGAGCTATTGTCAAACAGAGGAGTAGAGAATGTCAGTATTTATTATTGCCGAAATTGGCATCAATCATAATGGAGATCTTTCCATTGCCAAAAAATTAATTGATATGGCAAAAGAGTGTGGCTGTGATGCGGTTAAATTTCAAAAACGCGCCATTGATGTGGTTTACTCCAAGGCAGTATTGGATATTCCGCGTGAAAGTCCTTGGGGAACTACTACGCGTGAACAAAAAGAAGGCTTGGAGTTTGGTAAAGAGGAATATGATGAAATAGATCGTTATTGTCGTGAAAAAAATATCGCTTGGTTTGTATCAGCCTGGGATGTTGAAAGCCAAGAGTTCATGCAGCAATATCATTGCTCTTATAATAAAGTCGCTTCAGCTATGCTAACGCATCTTCCTTTATTAAAGGTTATTGCAGCCGAAGGAAAGCATACTTTTATTTCAACGGGCATGAGTATTTTTTCTGAAATTGATACCGCTTTAGAAATATTCAAAGAGGTTAACTGCCCTTACACTTTATTGCATGCAGTTTCCACTTATCCTTGTCGTGACGAGGATTGTAATATAAAAATGATTCCTGCTTTGCGTCAAAAATATCAGTGCCTGATTGGTTATTCAGGACATGAAGTGGGTATTCTTCCTTCTGTATTGGCAGTGGCTTGTGGTGCAACAGTACTTGAGCGACACATTACTTTAGATCGCGCTATGTATGGTTCAGATCAGTCGGCTTCTCTTGAGCGCAGAGGTTTAGAGATCTTGGTCAGGGATGCGCGTGATGTAGCCAAGATTTTGGGAGATAGTGAAAAAAGAGTATTAGCTGCAGAGTGGAATGTGGCTGATAAATTGCGATATTTTAAAGAATCGGCTGA
>JAKFXE010000109.1 GCA_021731545.1 Coxiellaceae bacterium | reverse complement strand
AAAATTTCTTTATCAAGCATGCGGCAATCATTTGATACGCTTTTAGAAAAAGACATTATTTACTTGAATGAAAACAAGGAATACAAAATTCTGGACCCAGCAGTTCGATGCTACTTGATGACACACTGATTTTTCAGTGTTGGTGAGGGTAATCCACTTAGCTTTAGAAAAACTTAAAATTTTTTTATGGCGCCCCTTGAGTTTTAACCAAAAGGCTTTCAATTTGATGTTCATGCAGGCGATCTTGGGCCTGTTGAGCTGCGTTGAAACTGGAGTAAGGCTTGCTGTTTATGCGCATCCAGGATGCCCCATTTTGCTGGACATTTTGCACAGTGGCCTCGACACCGAGTGCATTAAGGCGTGCGATCAGTGCTTCTGCAGCACTGGCATTTTGTAGACTGGCGATCTGCAGTACGAAATATTCTGGTCGACGAGTGGCGATGGCTTTGGCATTAAGTGAAGCGGTGGGAGAATTTTCGATCACAGAGCCCATCGTCATTTTGGGCAGCAGAGTATAAAAATCAAAGGTAGGTTTGGGGGGTAATGAAGGCTCAGGTTTTTCCTCGGCCTTGGGTGCTTTCTTTTCTGCGGGTTTTGGCGCTGCTTTTTGAACTTCAGTGGTGGGTATTAGGGTTTTGTTTTGATAGGCATGGATTAAATCATTCAGCAGATAAGCGAGCCCTGCAAGGCTGAGCAGGATACAAATAATTAATAAAAATTTGTAATAGGTGTGGGAAGCTTTTCTATTTTGTCGTTTAGCATAGTCTTGAATGGGCATTTTACATCTCTTCGGGAGTAGACAATCCGAGTAAGCTTAAGCCATTTTTCAGCACTTGACGCACTGCTTCAATGAGGCAAAGTCGGGCATTGCGCAAAGAGCCATCTTCTATAATAAATGGTTCGGCATTGTAATAACTGTGAAACAGCGTAGCAAGGTTTTGTAGATAATGGGCTAAAGCATGGGGTTCCTGTTGCTCAGCGCAGCGTAAAATAAGCTCGGGATAGCTGGCCAAGCTTAAGATCAAATTCTTTTCATGAGGATGGGTCAGTAGATTTAAACTGTGTTCGCCCTGGGTGCGGTCCCAGATTAAATCGCGATTTTTTAATTGGCGCCCAATGCTGCAAATGCGCGCATAGGCATATTGAATATAATAAACAGGGTTTTCATTGGAGCTGGATTTGGCAAGTTCCAAATCAAAATCCAAATGTTGTTCTGCTTTGCGCATAATATAAAAAAAGCGTGCGGCATCATTGCCCACTTCGCGGCGCAATTCGCGCAACGTAATAAATTCCCCCGTTCGAGTCGACATGGATATTTTAGTGGGGCCTCGGTAAAGCGTTACAAATTGAACCAGAAGAATGCTGAGTTTATTGGGATCTTTGCCTAAACCGGTTAAAAAAGCACGGATTCGAGGCAAGTAACCGTGGTGGTCTGCGCCAAAGATGTCGATGATTTGATCGTAACCCGCATTGTATTTGTGAAGATGATAGGCCACATCAGAAGCAAAGTAGGTGGGCTCTCCATTTTTTCGAATCAGCACGCGATCTTTTTCATCGCCAAAATCCGTGGCTTTAAACCACAGCGCTCCTTCTTTTTCAAAAGTATGTCCCTGGGATTTTAGCAATTCAATGCCCGCTTGAAACGAGCCTTCTTTAAAGAGCTCACTTTCAGGAAACCAGCGATCAAAGACTACGCCAAATTCAGTGAGATCTTCGCGCATATCTTGCAGGATATGGTCTAAACCAAAATTCAAAATAGTAGTAAAAGAATCATTGCCGATGAAGTCTTTCGCACTTTTGATAAGCGCATCTATATAGATTTCTTTGTGCTCTTCATTATTGAATTCCGTCGGCAGTTGTTTTTTAAGTGCCGCATAGTCTATTCGAAAGGCTTCCCCATGTTCTGAGCGCAAGTCTTTAGCCAGCGCCATAACGTAATCGCCTTGATAGCCATTAATGGGAAACTCAATAGGCTCATGCCCACTTTCTAAATAACGCAAGAAAATACTGAGTGCGAGGATCTGCATTTGGCGGCCTGCATCATTGACATAGTACTCGCGATGCACAGCGTAACCCACGGCGGTGAGTAATTTTGCAACGCAATATCCATAGGCGGCTCCTCGACCATGACCCACATGTAAAGGTCCGGTGGGATTTGAAGAAACGTATTCCAGATATACTTTTTTGCCTTGGGCGTGCTGGGAGTGGCCATAGTGATCTCCTGCGCTTAAAATAGCGGGGATAATTTGCACGGTTCCTTCGGCACTTAAACTAAAGTTAATAAAACCAGGACCTGCCACCGTAATGCGCGCAATGGCGGGATGGGGTGAAATCAGCGCTACGATTTCTTCAGCTAAATTTCGAGGATTTTTAGCTAAAGCTTTGGCTAAAAGCAGGGCAATATTGCTGGCAAAATCACCGTGTTCGGGATCTTTACAGCGATCAATTTGAATAACCGGAAGGGGAGCGGAGTTCCCCAGCTGGATTAAGGCTTGCCGTAATAAGGAGGTGATGAGCTCTTTCATAGGAAAAGGCAGTGTACCTGCTCGCCTAAAACGACGCAAATTTCACCCAGCGCGCACTATTTCGCCCGTCATCGCATCTCGAATTTCAGTGGGATGCCGTTGATGGCCCAGCTCGCCCGCCACGATAAAATCAATCTGTTCACCCAGCATCATTTTAAGGGTGCTGAGGTCTCGAGCAGGTGGTTGTGTGTGCACATTAGCGCTGGTTGAAATGAGGGCAGAGCCATAGGCTTGGCACAATTGCTGCACGATCGGATGCGCGCTGATGCGCACCGCAATGCCGGAATGTTTGCCGCGCACATATTCGGACACCTCAGGGCGGGCTGGAAAAATCCAGGTGTGAGGCCCTGGCCAGCTCTGCTGTATTTTGGCTAATATTTTGGGGGGAATGGGCTGCACCCAACTTTCTAATTGTGACCAATCCGCGGCTACCAAAATAAGACCTTTTTCTTTAGAGCGTTGTTTCAGTTGGAGTAAGCGCTCAATAGCCTCGGTATTCAGAGGATCACAACCCAATCCATAGACGGCTTCGGTGGGATAAGCGATGACACCGCCGAGCGTTAGACAGTGGACGGCTTGTTGGATGTCGGTATGGGAGGGAATCTGCATGCTTTGTTTCTGTAGGTTGAGTCAAAAACTTGCCTACAATAGCATGTTTGAAAGGGCTTATGTATACAGTGCCCCCGACTGAATTCCAGTGCAGCTTGACTTAGGGCTTGGGTGGAATCCAGAGCTTAAGCATCAAAAAAGCAATTTTTACATGAAAATTGCTTATCGAGGAGCAGTTTTAGGCTCATCTGCGAAAAATTATTTTCGCAGATACGGTATTTTTTGTTTACTTAGAAGCGGTATTGATAAAGGCATTTCTTACATTGGAGCTCGCCATATCCACACAGACCTCTGTTGTTTTACTAAAGAGATGTCCTGGACCCTTGCCCACTCTCATGGTAGCCACTCGATCTCCCTTTACAAAGGCAGGGAATTCAAGCAAGGGGCTTGTCTTCTTCAGGGAGTGTAATGATTACGGTATAGAAAATGATACTGCTTGGGCTTAGGCTTTATCGGGATTAGCCTTGGATTGGCAATTTCCCTTAATACAGACTAGACTAAGCTTAGTCTATTTAGGGAGAATCCCATGAAGGCAGTCAATATTCATGATGCTAAAACTCAATTTTCTAAGCTGATTGATAGAGCTATGCAAGGAGAGGAAGTGATTATCGCTAAAGCAGGAAAGCCCGTGGTGAAGTTAGTATCATTAAGTGCTCAGAAGAAGCTACAGCTGGGTTTACTAAAAGGCAAAATTAGCATCAGTGATGATTTCGATGCACCTTTGCCCGACGAAGTCTTAAAATCTTTTGAGGGCGATGATTGATGCAATTATTGCTAGATACTCATATTTATATATGGGCTATCAAAAATGATCCTAAGCTTTCTTCTGTGGCGCGATCTCTCATGACAGAGGCTTCTAAAGTGTATGTAAGCAGCATTTCTATCTTAGAGATATCGATAAAAGCCAAGCTGGGAAAATTAAAAATGGATGTTGATGTAGCTGATCTTGTTGATGTCACGGCCCGAAGTGGATTTTTAGAGCTGCCCGTGACCATGAGGCATGCCGCTGAAGTATATAAATTAGCTAATTTACACAGAGATCCCTTTGATCGAATCCTTATGGCTCAGGCCCTGAGCGAGCCTTTGGTGTTACTCACAGCAGATGAAACACTGAAAGCCTATTCTGAATTAGTGCGGCTGGTTTAACGCGAGGCTTTGTAAGTCTTAATCTTCCGGAAAGGCTTCGCTGAAGCCACATTCTTTTTGAGGACACACTTTTTCACGACCATTTTTCTTGGTGGTTTTAATCGTTAAGATGGGCCATTTGCATTGAGGGCAAGCTTCTTTGATGGGCTCATCCCAAATGGCATAGGCACAAGTGGGGTATTGGCTGCAGGAATAAAATATTTTTCCGCGGCGGGATTTTCGCTGCAAAATAGTCCCTTTGTGACAGAGGGGGCATTCCACCTCGGTGTCCGCGGGTTTTTCAAAGGGTTCAGTGTGTTTGCACTCAGGATAATTTCCACAGCCGATAAATTTTCCGTAGCGCCCATGTTTAATAACTAAAGTTCCGCCACAATCAGAACATTTTCGATCTTCAATGATCTCGGGGGCTGCGTTGGGGTCATCGTTTAAATTGCGGGTATAGTCGCATTCAGGATAGGCGGTGCAGCCAATAAAACGACCGCGTCGACCCAGGCGTATAGATAAGGGCTTTGCGCATTTGGGGCAGGCCTCCTCTAATTTTTCTTGAGTGACATCGCTGCGCTGTACGGTTTCACCAATGGCGCCGATTTGTTTTTTGAAGGGAAACCAAAATTCTTTCAGTACAGGCACCCAGGCTTTTTCACCGCGCGCGATATCATCGAGTTCATCTTCTAATTTTGCCGTGAAATCATAATCTACATATTGAGTAAAATAATTGGTTAAGAAGTGACAAACAACACGCGCCACATCGGTGGGTTTAAAGCGCTTATTATCGACTTCCACATACTCTCGACTTTTAAGGGTTGCAATAATGCTGGCATAGGTAGAGGGCCGGCCAATGTCATGCTCTTCAAGTGCTTTGATTAGGCTGGCTTCAGTAAAGCGTGGAGGAGCTTCGGTGAAGTGTTGTTCTCCCGCAATATCTATCAGCTTAACGTGCTGACCTTCTTCTAAGGGAGGTAATAATTTTTGATCTTCTTCGCCGGGCTTAGTGTCATCGGTGTCTTCTTGATAAACCGCCATAAACCCAGGAATACGCACGACAGAGCCATTGGCACGAAACACGTGACCCTCTCCAGCGCTTAAATCGACTGCAACGGTATCTAGGGTGGCTGGAATCATTTGGCAGGCAATGCTGCGCTTCCAAATAAGGGAATATAATTTAAATTGTTCGGGAGTCAGATGCTGCTTAATCTCTTCTGGGGCTGTGACAATAGAGGTGGGTCGAATAGCTTCATGGGCTTCTTGCGCATTTTTAGATTTGGTTTGATAGCTCACGATCTCATGGGGCACATTATCGACGCCATAACGCTGTTTAATATAATCACGCATTTCCTGAACCGCTTCGGGCGCTAAACTGACCGAATCGGTACGCATATAGGTGATTAAACCCTGGGTGCCGCTGCCGATGTCGATACCCTCGTACAATTGTTGTGCAATTTGCATAGTGCGCTGCGCGGAAAAACCTAATTTGCGTGCAGCCTCTTGTTGTAATGTTGATGTAATAAAAGGTGCGGCGGGATTGCGCTTGCGTTCTTTTTTGGTGACCTTGCTGACCAGCAATTTTCCTTGAGCGGCCTGGGTGAGAGTGGCGGTGACTGTGTCAGACTGCTCTTGAGTCGTGAAACTAAACTGCTCTACCTTTTCATGATGATAGGTGATAAGTTTAGAGCCAAAGCCTTGGTTTTTTTCTTCCAGCTCGGCGTGAATGGACCAATATTCTTGGCTCACAAATTTTTCAATGTCTTCTTCGCGCTCAACGATCATACGCAGTGCGGGACTTTGTACGCGTCCTGCGGATAAACCCGCCCGAATTTTTTTCCACAACAAAGGTGATAGAGTGAAGCCGACTAAATAATCCAGAGCACGGCGGGCTTGTTGGGCATTGACTAAATCCATGGAGATGTCGCGAGGATGTGCAATCGCATTTTGGATGGCGCTTTGCGTGATTTGATTAAAAACGACGCGCTTTACTTCTTTATTTTTCAGAACTGATTTTTCTTCCAGCATCTGTAATACATGCCAAGCAATGGCCTCGCCTTCACGATCCGGATCAGGTGCAAGATACAAGGCATCGCATTTTTTCATCGCCTTGCAAATAGCGTCCATGTGGCGTGCATTTTTCTCAATAGCTTGGTATTTCATCGCAAAATCATGCTCGGGATCAACGGCACCCTCTTTGGGAACTAAATCGCGCACGTGGCCGTAGGAGGCCATGACTTCGAAACCTTTGCCGAGATATTTTTGAATGGTTTTAGCTTTTGCGGGAGACTCGACGATCACTAACTTAGACATGAGGACTAGACGCTCCTGGCATGGGCTTTAGGTTATTGCAGACTTGCGTGGCACTCTTCAAGTGTCATGAGATCCATCGAGAGTTTAGCTTCCGTGCGTTGAACTTGATTGCAGAGTACCATGAGTGTGAGCCATTTTAATAAATTAAGGTCAATGTTATCTTTTTCAAAGATCAGGGCTTGGTTGATAATGATTTCTCGCAAGTGTGGATCCAAGATATTTTGTTGTTCTAATTTGGTTAAATATCCCCGAGCCGCTGGGCTGATGCGCTTTATCTCATAATCGGAGTAGACACGCAAGGCATCACTGCGATGGTGATTAAGGGGCATGCCTTCAGAACTGGTGTGGCGCTCTAATTTGCTCAGCCAAACAAAAGCCTGTTCGATGTCTTCTATATCGAAGCCAGCATTTTCGAGTTCTTGGGCTAATTCGTCTGAAAAATCGTCGAGTTCCAATTTATTCTGCAAGTGGTTTTTGAATAGATAGATTAATACATTCAGAACGGGTTGTTCTTTCATCATGAAAGCACTCCGTATACGTTAAGCCAAAGTCCTTATATAGCCACCCGAGGTCGTGCTTATATAACCACGTAACTCCAGAATTAACAACACTGCGGCGGTGGCGGCTACTGAGAAGCCACTGCGCAAGGCTATTTGATCGATGGAGCTTGCCTCAAAGCCTATACACTCTAACAGTTTAGCTTGATCAGCTTCAAGTCTGATCTGTGTGCGAGTTTGTGCGAAAGTGTCGTGTAAGGGTTTAGAGGCTTGAAAGAGGGGTTCAAGCTCTTCCAGAATGTCTTCAATACAGCCAACCAGCTTAACTCCTTGCTGAATCAATCGGTTACAGCCCTGGGCTCGGGTATTGTGGGGCGAGCCGGGAATCGCAAAAACCTCGCGTCCCTGATCGGTGGCTAATCTAGCGGTGATCAAAGACCCACTTTTAAGGCTGGCTTCGACCACCAAAGTGCCCAGACAAAGACCACTGATAATGCGATTGCGCTCTGGAAAGTGATGAGCCAGGGGACTGGATTGGGGAGAATATTCAGAGAGCAAAAGGCCTTGTTCGGCTATTTTGGCTGCTAATGCGGCATGAGCTTTTGGGTAAATGCAGTTTAAGCCACTGCCCAATACAGCTATGGTTGAGCCTTGAGCCGCCAGTGCTGCTCGGTGACTGGCTCCATCGATTCCTAAAGCCAAGCCGCTGGTGATGGCAAGACCAGAGCGAGAGAGGCCATCGGCAAATTGTTCGGCAAGGTTTAAGCCTAAGGGACTCGGGCTGCGGCTGCCCACGATGGCTAATTGGGGTTCAGCTAAGCATTCGGACCTTCCTTCCACATAAAGGAGTAAGGGGGGGTCTGGAATTTCTTTGAGCAAGCTGGGATAGCGGGGATCTTCCCAGTGGATAATATGGCGCCCTTTTTTTGAGCCCAGCCAGGCTAAATCCTCCTCGATGGATTTAAGGCAGGGCTGCTGTATGGCTCGAATCAGCTCGGGCTTTAGGCCCAGCTGTTTTAAGGCGCCAGGCTCTTGATCGATTAAAGCAGGAAGTGAGAGGGAGTGGGCTAGGCGCTTGAGCTGGCTCGAATGCGCCTTGTGAAGAATAAGCCAGGGGAGGAGGGGATGATTCATGCTCCCATAATAATAGGTTCAAAAAAAGGGACTATACCGTTATTATTCCGGGGTTGATCCTAGGAGAAAGAAAGATGGCCATTTTGCCCGTACTGCAGTATCCCGATAAACGCCTACGTTTGGTGGCGGAGCCCGTCACAGATTTTGGCTCTGAGACCCAAACATTAGTCGACGATATGTTCGAGACTTTATTTGCCTCCGAGAACACCGGAGGTTATGCGGCTATCCAAATGAATATTCAAAAACGCATCATTGTGATTGCGGCCACTGATCAAAATGAAAATCTGTGCGTGATTAATCCAGAATTTTTAGAAAAACGGGGTGAGGTCTTTGAACCTGAGGGGTGTTTGTCGGTACCCGGAGATACTTTTTGTCGAGTGAAGCGGGCCGCATGGGTGAAGGTGAGAGCCCAAGATCGATACGGCAAGGTGTTTGAAATAGAAGCGGAAGGTTATCTATCGCGTTGCCTCCAACATGAAACGGATCATTTAAACGGGATATTGTTTATTGATTATTTATCGCCCTTTAAGCGAAAGCGCTTGGATAAGCGTTTGGAAAAATATCGCGCCCAGGTGTCGGTGTAAATGAATAGCGATAATATTATATTGGATCGTGCCTGGTACTTGGTCTACACAAAGCCCCGTCAAGAGGCGGTGGCAGAGCTTAATTTACTGCGTCAAGAGTATGAGGTTTATTTTCCTCGGGTGGAGCTGCGTAAACGTCTTCGCCATGAATATAAAACAGTCGTAGAGCCTTTGTTCTCACGCTATTTGTTTATTGCCTTAAATCAAGAAACGGATAATTGGGGGCCTATACGTTCCACCATCGGTGTGAGTGATTTGGTGCGCTTTGGGGGTGTGCCTGCGCGCGTGCCGGATGCGCTGATTCACCTTCTTAAAGAGCAAACGCAGCAGCACGGCTACGATAAAATTTTGATGCCAGAGTTTAAGGCCGGTGAGAAAGTGCGTATTTTGGAGGGAGCCTTGGCAGGATACGAAGCCATATTTGAGGCAAAAACCAGTCAGCAGCGTGTTAAAGTATTATTGGATATTGTAGGTCAAAAAACTCGGGTGATGCTTTCTGCAGATGCCATAGCTAAAATAGGATAAAGCATTAACGATGTCACTTCGAATACTCTTTGCAGGAACGCCTGAGTTTGCAGCAACGCATTTGCAGGCCTTGCTCGATTCTGAGCATCAAATATTGGCGGTGTTCACGCAACCCGATCGACCTTCGGGGCGTGGACGGCATATTGTGGCCAGTCCGGTTAAAGCTTTGGCACTGGAACATTCTTTAGACATATATCAACCTTGCAGTTTAAAAGAAGAGTCTACGCAAGCATTGATCAAAAGCTTTAATGCAGATCTGTTGATTGTGGTGGCCTATGGCTTAATTTTACCTACCGCTGTTTTAAGCATTCCTCGCTTGGGTTGTATTAATGTGCATGCCTCATTACTGCCGCGTTGGCGAGGTGCAGCGCCCGTTCAGCGCGCAATTGAGCATGGGGATACGGAAACGGGGATTAGCGTGATGCAAATGGACACCGGCTTAGACACGGGTGATATTTTATGGCAACGTAGTTGCACTATTTCGCCGGAAGAAAGCAGCGGAGAACTCTTGCTGCGTTTGGCGGATTTGGGTGCAGAGACTTTACTTAAGGCTTTGGTTAAGTTGGAGCGACATGCTTTAGTGCCACAACCCCAAGATTCTGCACAGGCGAGCTATGCGGCTAAAATAACAAAACAAGAAGCGCGTTTGGATTGGAATGTCAGTGCAACAGATTTAGCGAATAAGGTGCGGGCCTTTAATCCTTGGCCAGTGGCTCAGATGGAATTTAAAGGAGAAGTTTTAAGGGTATGGCGAGCATTAGCGGTTGAAAGTGACTCCCCTCTTGCACCCGGCAGTATCGAGTGTTTGGATCAGACTATTCTTCAAGTTCGGTGTGCAGAGGGTAGTTTGCGATTGCTGCAAGTGCAGCGGCCGGGTAAGAAAATTCAATGCATTCAAGAATTCATACAGGGGAAGGGGCTGTAAGGATATTTAAAAAGAAAATAAATCATCTAATTCAACGTTGCCAGATACCATGTCTTCAGCATAAAAATTGTTCTTAATTTTATCTATTGTAATGAAAGACAAAAAAATTTGTTTCTTTGTTTGAGTTCTCTTTTTAAAAACAGTTATCTTTCTCTTGAGGTCTTCCACATAGTTTTTAACTAGTACAAATGGCTTGTTGGAATACTTTATTTCACAGATTGTTATGGCATTGTCTCTTCTATCAAAGAGCAAATCAATTTGAGCGCCATGCTCATGTTCTCCTTTTTTGGGAACATATCGCCAGCTATCGACTATCGCTGTTGGCGATATTTCAAGCTTCTTTCTGATTTCACTGAGGTGTTTGTAACAAACGGCTTCAAAGGAATAGCCACTCCATGCATTCCAGGCAGCTGTATTTTGGAGTTCCTGCCAGTTGCCTTTCTCCAAAGATCGTTCTTGTAACGTCTGTTTTATGGGCTCAATCCAGTGAAAGTAAAACAAGGTATATTCATCTATTATCCTATAATAGATCCCTCTTTTTTTGTGTAGATGTGGTTTAAAGCTGATTATAAAATCAGCCTCCTCAAGCGCCTTCAATCGTTCCAGACCACCCTTTCCTTTTAGAGATTTTTCCAACTTTTTTAGTAAATCTTCCTGGCCAATGCCATAGCGTGACTCTGCAATAATTCTCAATATCTCAACATAGCTATCGGGTTTTTCAAAAAGAGAGGAAAAAAGCCTATCGAACTCTTCTAGCAGCAAGCTTTTTTTACTAAATGCCAGTTTTTCTATTATTTGAGCTGCTGATTTTCCTTTGTCTATATGCTCTAAATAATAAGGGACACCTCCGGTTACCATATAGACGGATAGCACCTGAAAATTACTCAACTTTATTTTTTTACTTTCAAGAAAATCTCTGGTTTCTGATAATTTAAAAGGACTGAGATGGATTTGTCGCGTAATACGATTGTGTAACCCACCTTTGTTTCTAACAATTTTATTAATTATCCAAGCAGATGATGATCCACACACAATTAATTTAATTCTCCTGTCATCTGACCAATATTGATTCCAGTAATAATCTAAATTTTCCAGCAGTTTTGATCTTTTGCTTGCCATCCAGGGGAGCTCATCAAAAAATAAAACAATTTTTTTATTTTTTTCTGTAGCTTTCATGGCGTTTGTCAAAAGTTCAAGTGTTTGATTCCAGTCTTTTTTACTTTCCAGGGGCGCTTCATTATAAAAGGCTTCTGATATTTGCTTGGTGAAATTTTTTATTTGTTCTGGCATGGCGCCATCTTTCATGCCGGTTACTTTGAAGAATAGGACATTTTTGTCTTTAAAAAATTGCTTAATTAAAAATGTTTTTCCAACGCGTCTTCGACCATAAATAGCTAAAAACTCTGGTCTGTTGGAAGTCAGCATTTCCTCTAGGGTCGCCATCTCCTCTTTTCTACCCAGTATATTCTCTGCCATACGCCCTCTTTGTCTTATCCTTCACCTTTGAATGGTATTATAAAGTGAAGGATAAGTCCACTTATTGCTTTGTCCTTCACTTTATAAAAGCCCCATAAAGTGAAGGACAGGATATTTTAGCTTGGGTGGGGTGGGCTGAAGTTGTGGAGAATTCACTGCAGTAATCCTCCCATTATTAAGGGGGTTGTCTGCTATTTCAAAATAGGCGCTGGCAAATCTAGAGATAGGCACTATACTTTTGGTGTAAATTTGAATTGACCCTCTTCGATACAATCAACTAAGGAGTCTACTATGAGGAAAAGCACAAGTTTAAGTGATGCAGCCAATTTTGATGATCTTGAGGGAGCCCGTGCTTTTATTGCTGCTGGTGTAAACGTGAATGAAAGCTCAGAGTTTGGTAGCACAGCCCTGCACATCGCTGCTAATTTTGGCGCTTCCCGTGTTGCTGCTTTATTAATTGAACATAAGGCGAACATAAATGCCAAAAACAATAATGGGTGGACACCATTACACACCGCTGCTAATCATAGTGCTGTAGTTTGCCGCCTTTTGATTGAGCATGGTGCGGATCGCACAATAGCTAACGAGGATGGGAGATTACCAGCAGATTGTGCTCTTTTTCCGGAATTAAAAAAAGCAATTCAGACCAATGACCCGAATGACTGGGATAAAGCTATAGATATAGAAGAAAGAAGAGAAGAAGAAAGAAGAGAAGAAGGGCGGTATCCAGCCCAGAGAGGACCAAAACCCTAAAGAAAGGTGGGTGGGGGTTATGTAAGCTTTTAACTAACAAACTAACAAACTAACAAATTACATGCATCCTTTTGTCTACCACTCAGCGGTTCTAATCTGATCGTAGATGTGATTAGCCAGCAGTGAATGTGCGGCTGTGGTGGGGTGCATATTGTCCCAAAAGAAGTAATCATTTTGCACATTGGGGGGGCAGGGCTCCCCCATTTTTTTAGTGTAAATATCGTGATTATCATAGCAGGCAGATTGCCCACCTTGTTTAAAATAGGGTCGAGTTTCATTCATAAAGGCATTGGTATTAAATTTTAAAATATGAATATCGTTTTTTTCGAGTTGCAGCTGTGAAATGGCGAGCGCTAAGTTGTTGTTATAATATTTTATAAGGCCTCGTATCACTTGTTTTTCTTTTGGAGGGGCAGCTTGCATCGCAGGCGTTACTGTTAAATTAGGCAAGGTGGGTATGACAAAATGGCGAATACCTGCATCGTATAGGGCATTAATCACTTTGACTTCTGTGTGAATCATCGTTTTAGTGCAGACAAAGGGGTGTGTTATGCAGGCCGGATTTTTAAAGTCATTGGCGCCATCCCATACAATAGCCAGCGTGTGATGAGGGTTCTCATGTTTTTGTTGTTGAAATAATTTGAGCTGCTCCAGCAGTGTGCGTGTTTTGGTGCCTGCAGATAAATCTTTTTCCGAGACTACGGAATCGCCCATGGCGTAATTTTCTAATTTTGCATGGCGATCGTAATCAGGTCGGGTCAGTGGATTGGGGATTAAGTTAAATTGAAAGGCTAAATTTTCAACCCAGATGGGACCATTGCTATAACGCCCGTACCAATAGGGGGGCGAAATGGGAATCGCATAGAGCTGATATTTATTGCCATTGTCGGAAAGGCTATCACCTAAGACAAGGATGCTGTGGGGCCGCCAGGCATAGGCTAGGGAGCTTATGAGCAGTAAGAATAGGGCGAGTAGGGGGGCAGGCAATTTCATCAAAATCCGTCGATCACTTATAGAATAAAAGCAGGGCTCATTGTAGCAATATTGATTTTGTGGTGTATAGTTTTTCTTTCGAGCAACGCAATGGAAATATGAATATGCGAAGTCAATTAGTGGGTGGAGTGATGCTGATTATTGGTACCTCGGTGGGTGGAGGTATGTTGGCTCTGCCTGTCGTCACCGCTTCCGGCGGTTTTTTTCATTCCACCGTATTATTAGTGGCGGCTTGGTTGGTCATGACTTTGGGCGCTTTGCTGATTTTAGAGGTAAGTCTTTGGTTACCCGAAGGCAATAATTTAATTTCAATGGCGAAGCTCACTTTAGGTAAGTGGGCTCAGTCGGTGACGTGGCTCGTGTATTTATTATTATTTTATTCCCTCATTTCTGCCTATGTTGCGGGGGGTTCTGATTTACTCCATAATTTATTGGGCTTGGTGAATATACATTCTCCGCATTGGTTGGATCCCATTTTATTTGTGGGGCTGCTGGGTTATATCGTGTCTCAGGGCGTATCCATTGTGGATTGGACCAATCGCGGATTGTTGAGTGTTAAGCTCGTGGCCTATGCTGTATTGGTTCTCTTTATTATTCCACACGTGAGTTTTGATCGTTTAGCGGGCGGGCAGTTTAGTTTATTGTCTGGTGCGATTATGATGACCTTTTCTTCCTTTGGTTTTGCCAGCATTATTCCCACCTTGCGGCATTATTTTAAAGGCCATGTGCGACTCTTGCGCTGGAGTATTATTCTCGGGAGTTTGCTTTCATTGGCTATCTATTTGCTGTGGGATTTTTCAGTACAGGGCAGCATTGAGAGCCAGGGTCCTTCGGGATTAATTTCTATGGCTACTTCAGGACATGCGGCCAGCGATTTGACCAATGCCTTGAGCTTTCGACTTAACAGTCCGATTATTCGCTTTGTGGCGCGTGTGTTCACCGCCATTTGTGTGGCGACTTCCTTTTTGGGCGTCTCTTTAGGGTTAGTGGATTTCTTAGCCGATGGTTTAAAGATTAAAAAGGCAAGCTCCCAGGGAACTGGTTTATTGATGCTTTTAAGTTTTGGCCCGCCGCTGCTGGCGACTTTATTTTTTCCCGGAGCTTTTATTTTGGGCCTGAGTTATGCTGGTGTTTTCTGCATTATTCTATTAGTCTTGCTGCCTTCGCTGATGGCGTGGAGTGGTCGCTATGTTAAGCACTTGGCGCAGGGTTACCAACTGGGCGGTGGAAAGTGGTTAATCGCGACCGAGCTATTGGTGGCACTTGTGTTGTTATTTTATGGATTGTCTCATTTGTCTTAAGGATATTTTTTATAGGGTTAGGCTTTGTGTCTACCTGTTTTTATAATTTGGGCATCCATCGGGGATGTTCCTACGATAAAATCCAAAGAGGTGTTTTATGTATCTAAGAAAAATTGTACCAGTATTGGGTTTATTAATAGCCTCTGTTGCTCAGGCCGATAGTATCACAGTGGAATTATATAAGACGGCGCCCGTTCAAGCGCGTGGAGCTTCGGTGGGGAGTATTCATTTTACGGATACTCAATATGGTTTATTGATCGCGCCTAAATTGCATGATTTGCCTCGAGGAACGCATGGCTTTCATTTACATAAAAATCCTTCTTGCGCAAATCAAGGTGATGCAGCAGGACCTCACTTTGATCCTTTGATTAAGAATCAGCACTTGGGCCCTTATAAAGAGGGTCATTTAGGGGATTTGCCTGCGCTTTACATCAAGCGCAAGGGAACAGATACGCACTCTGTTTTGGCGCCGCGTCTTAAGGTCTCCGATCTTAAGGGACATAGCCTCATCATCCATGCAGGCGGTGATAATTATTCGGATCAACCCTTGCCTTTAGGCGGTGGCGGCGCGCGCATTGCTTGCGGGGTGGTGAAGTAAATAAGGTCTTGACGAGATATTAAAAAAGCGGCTTCTTATTGGAAAGATTATTTGGAAAGGTGAGCAATGAAAAAAAGCATAAGCTATCAAGATTATTTGCTTGACTCTTTAAGTGATCCGGAAGAGGCAGCCGGTTATTTAAATGCAGCACTGGATGGCGGAGATATCCAAATATTTTTAGTGGCACTTTATAATGTTATTCAGGCCCAAGGAGGCCTGGCTAGGCTTTCAGAAAAATCAAATAAGAGCCGAACGAGTTTATACAAAGCGCTCTCTGAAAATGGTAATCCTCATCTAAAAAATACCAATGAAATTCTTTTGTCTATTGGACTTCATCTGGCTGTAGTTGCCAATAAAAACAAAACCAAACAGAGTTATAAGTGAATACACAAAAACCGTTGGTTATTTTAGATCGGGATGGAGTCATCAACTACGATTCGCCTGAGTATATTAAATCTCCCGAAGAATTTCATTTAATTCCAGGAAGCTTGTCGGCCATAGCGCGTTTAACGAAAGCGGGCTATAGCGTTGTGATTGCGACGAATCAATCGGGCGTGGGTCGGGGTTATTACACATTAGAAATTTTGGATAAAATTCATCAAAAAATGAACGATGCATTGGCTCTAGAAGGCGGCCATATTGATGGTATTTATTTTTGTCCCCATTTACCAGAAGAGGGCTGTGAGTGCCGAAAACCCAAGCCAGGCTTGCTCCTGCGCATCGCTGAAGATTTTAAAATAGATTTGCGACAGGCCCTGTTTATCGGGGACAGCTTGCGTGATTGGGAGGCCGCCCAAGCGGTTTCTTGTCCTTTTATGTTTATTGGCAATCATCCTGATTATCCTAGTATTCCTGCCTTTGATAGCCTTGCGGCTGCCGTAGAAGCGCTTTTAAAATAATTTTTTAAGGACACCTCTATTTATTCAAAATGCTTGATTTTTATTTTGGAGTCAGGCACCGCAACACATTAAATCAATGGGTTAAAATCTTTTTCAGCGGAGCCAGACACCAAAATAATCATTTCGAGAGGTGCCCTTAAGAAAGCCTTAAGTTTCGTCTGTTATCGTAACAGGACTATTGTTGCCTAGTTGAGGTTAAAAAATGAGACATATTGCGGAGGGCTGTCGCTCGTGTTGGGCGGCTATTACAGGAGGGCGAAGAACTCGGCAGGTGGTTCCGGTTCCATCGCGCGAAGAGCTTTTGGATCAGCGCGTTGCTGCACTTAGCCCAAGGCTGAGTGATTCAGAGAAGTATTTGGCTTCTTCTTTCCGTGTACCTTTGGGGCAGAGAGAAAGATTTACCGCTTCATTTGAGGCACGGAGTGTTCATTACGCAGACCCAACACAATATCCACCAGAATTGACTGAAACTAAGGTAGCCACACTGCCTACCCATGAAAGAGCGGTCTCAAGACACGCAACTATAGTGCCTACGACACCTGAAAGAATCACGGAGAGTGCACAGCGTACTGTCAGCACACACACTCCCATCGTTGTCACCCCTGAAAGCGCTGCTGCTCTAACAGAAGCTGAAGTACAACCCAGACAGCTGGATATTAAGTTTTCTGTAAAGCACCTACATCCGGGGACCCATTATACAACAGATGAGGAGCGTCAAAAATTAAATCAATTTATTAAGGCGGTCGGAATGTATTTAGCCGATTGTCATTTTAAGCGTGGTGCACTCGCCCCAGAAGAATCAGTGCGTATCACGGAGTTTTATCCATTGCCGAGCATCTCAGCGCCTGTTGGTGTAAATCCTAAAGATTATATGTATGTTTCTTATCGTGCGCAGAGTGGAGAAATATATCAACCTTTTGTTTTGCGTTGGATTGAGGAGAATCAAGTGGGGGTTTTATATGAACAGGAATATAAGACTCATTTTGAACATATACAGGGAGAGAGAAATGCTAGTTTGATTGAAGTGGTGATTGATGTGGTGCGAAAATCAATTGTTACGCAACTATATTCGAGCTCAGTTCAGCGTTCTGCCCAAAGAGGGGCTGTGCAGCGGCCTCATGGGAAAATACAAGTAAACTCTCCTGGAGTATTGAAACCTTATGATGATGTTTATCCCGCGTGTCGCCCCCAAACAACGGGTGGGATTGCTGGTTTTGTTGGGTGGGGGCGACAATATCGCTTGCCAGCTCGCCCTGCTACAGCAGACGAAATCAAGCAGAGCAAGGATAGTAGTGGTGCAGACCACCCCTTTGCTTTCCCCCTAAATAGAAGCTAAGAGCGAAGTCTTGCTTTGGGGGCCTTTTAAAATGTGCACGAGTTTCCCTTCGGGATTAAATACAAAGCTAATGGGCAGTACGCTAAAGTCTTGCTGAGCAAGAGTCGCATTATTGAGTTGAGAGAGTAAGGGATAATCAATCTTGCGCTGCTGCGCTACTTGATTTAAGGCAGTGTCATCCAGGCCATCAAAATTCACACCTAAGACCATCACCGAGGCTTTATGCTGCTGATAAAAGCTATTCAATATCGGCATTTCGCTGAGGCAGGGCCCACACCAGTCGGCCCAATAATTTACGATCAGCCACCTTCCCCTATAGTCTTTTAACTGAATAGGTCGATGATGACTGTCATAGCCCTCCGGTTGTGTTGAACAGGCGCTTAAGAATAAAAAAAGAAATAGAATGCAATACTTTTTCACGTAGATATTCTCGGCAGCCTATTTGCATCATTTACAATAGTTGAAACTTGATAGGGCGGGGTGAGCAGGCCCGCCCATTGTCCTTCGGGATTAATCAGCAATATAAAATTACTGTGTACTAAGCTGCTTTTATTGTCTTGAAACAAAGTGGCATAGCTTACGCCCAGCGCATGGGTTAAGGCATTGATCTGTGCGGTGCTGCCCGTGGCGCCTATAAAGTTCGGGCTAAATGGCATCAGATAATGTTTAAGAGAGGTGGGCGTATCATAATTGGGGTCGACTGAAATAAAGACGACTTGAGGAAAGGATCCAGTCGTTTTGTGCGCAATTTTTTCAGCCTGTGCGAGTAAAGAGAGTGTTGTGGGGCAAATATCGGGGCAACGGGTAAAGCCAAAAAAGAATAGGCTCCAGTGTCCTTGTACATTTTGATTACTGAAACTATTTCCGTTCATATCTTGGAGTTGAAAATCGGGTAATGTTTTAGGGGTAGGCAATACGCTTCCCTGAGTGAGCTTAAATTCAGGCGTGCTGTGGTGTGCACGCCAAACAGCGCTCATAAACAATAAAAAAGGGATGAGTAGAAAGGCTGCAATCAGGCAGCGGGTGGCTGTTTTGGTTTTCATGCAATTACGCCATAATAAAGTAATAATGGTCTACTAATAAAATCACAAACAGTACCAGCAAATAAAAAATGGAATAGCGAAAAGTGGCGAGGCCCTGCTTAATATCTTGGCTTAAATACAGTCGAATCGCATAATATAAAAACCCAGCGTTCAGTAGACTCACGCCGATCAGGTAAATAAGACCCGACATGCCAATCACAAACGGTAAGTAAGTGCTAATGATCATGAGCAGGGTATACAGCAGCACATTAATTTTAGTGTAATGAATGCCGTGTGTAACGGGCAGCATGGGAATTTCTGCCTTAGCATAGTCTTGATGTCGATAAATCGAGAGTGCCCAAAAGTGCGGGGGAGTCCACGTAAAAATAATCAGCACCAGCAATAAGCCTGCCGCATCGATCTGTCCTGTGACCGCAGTCCAACCGAGTAAAGGCGGCATCGCGCCGGCTAAGCCGCCAATCACAATATTTTGTGGGGTGGCGCGTTTTAAAAAAACTGTGTAAATCACGGCGTAGCCCACCAAAGTTAAAAAACTCAATACCGCTGTGATGAGATTCACGCAACACACTAAGAGTGCTAAGCCAGAACATCCCAATACAGTAGCCAGTACTATTGCATGACGCGGTTTAATGCGGCCTGCAGCAATGGGTCTTTTGTGAGTGCGCGCCATTTTGGCGTCAATGCGTCTGTCGATCAGATGATTGATGGCGCCGCCTGAAAATCCCGTCAGCGCAATGCCGATATTGCCCCAAATCAGCGCGCTTAAGGGAACCATGCTGCCCGCAGGCGTGGCGAGTAACATGGCGACCAGCGCGGTAATAATCATCAGCGCAACGACACGGGGTTTGCAGAGCTCTAAATAGTCGCGGAACGATATGTTTGGGGTGTTATTCATAAAAACTGCGGTGTACGGCCGCGACCATCGTGAGTAATAATAAAGCCGCCACACCATTGTGTATAACCGCGGTAGGAATAGGGAGTCGCAGTTCTACATTGAGTACGCCTAATATAATTTGCAGCAGCAACAAAAGTAACACTGTGAGGCCGATGCGGCGCAGAGGGCGCAGCTTTTTCTGGATTAACATGCACAGACTCAAACTGCCTAAATAAAAGAAACTGATAAAAGCTCCGTAACGATGGCTCATTTGAATGGCCGTGCGCGCGAGCATCGTTAATTGCCCCCCTTCGTAATTGGGTCCGATGGGGCTTAGAAAATTAAAGGCTTTTCCCCATTCAGCCTGCGGAAATAAGCTGCCATTGCACAAAGGAAAGTGCACGCAGGCTAGTGCGGCATAATTCGTGCTGGTCCAGGCGCCTAAGAAAATTTGTAAAGCGGTAATAATCAGACCCAGAATAATCCAGGGTCGAGTACTCCGCAGCGCTGTGGCGGAAATGGAGGTAGTAGATCGTGTAGACAAGCTGAGCCAATATAACAGGGCTGCAATGCACATTCCGCCGAGTAAATGAGCTGTGACTACATCGGGTAGTAATTTTAAGGTGACTGTCCACATCCCTAAAGCGGCTTGAAAAATAACCAAGCCCACTAAAAGCCATGGGGTGATTAAGGGTTGATTCAATCCTTTGGTTCGACGCAGGCTGCCCCACACGGCGAGCACCACAATCAATAAGCCTAAGCTTCCCGCGAAATAACGATGCACCATTTCAGCCCAGGCTTTATGAGGCTCAATGGGGGTGGCGGGGAAGGTTTTTTGAGCTTGTTTTAGAGCGGCTGTGTTGTGTGGCAATACCAGCTTTCCATAGCAGCCGGGCCAGTCGGGACAGCCGAGGCCGGCATCGCTTAAGCGCGTATAAGCGCCGAGCAAGATAACGAGTAAAGCCAATACAGTAGCCAGGCGTGCGCATTTAGAATAGAGCATTTTTTCGACTAACCTATTTGTGAGACTTGAAGTAGATGATGAAGATCTTTAAATATTTTATTAGGATCCGCGCCGGGTTCATACACTAAAATCACATTGCCTAGGGGGTCTGCGATATAGAGTGTTCCTTCCGCTACGATGTAGTTCAGTTTAACAGTCGCGTTAACCACTTCTTGGAAATGCATTCGATCCGCTCTTAGATTTAAAGTTCCTGCGTAGTCTTGATGCAGCAACTGTTGAAGCCTTACATCATTCTGTGGATTGCCAAAGCTCACCACTGCGCGAGCGACTCGATTTTGTTCGGCATTCATGGCTAAACGAATTTGACGCATGGCATACAAACTGTTTTGACAAGGAGTCCCGCATGAGTGGGGAATGATGCTAAACAACAACCACTTTCCCAGTAGCGCTGCTCCCGAATCATTTTGCGTTCTCACGGTAGTGAGGGGATGAGCGATGGGTGTTGTGTTGCTGTTTGTGATCTCGAGTTCCTTCAGCGTTAAGGGCGGCGAAATTAAATAGCCATAATTTGTAGTAGAAAATCCTCCTGCTGGCTTTTGCTCATCTTTTTCATAAAAAAACCAGGCGAACACATAGGGAATCACAAAAACAGCGATAATGAGCAGTAAGATAGCGGCGGCGGTTCGTTGTTTTAAAGGCTTCATCTTTGAGCTCTGTGGGTGCTGATCGCGAGGCCTATGATAGCTAAAGTTAAAGCCAGTGCAAACCACTGAATGGCATAGCCCACATGACGCTCTGCTGATAGGCCTAAATCCGGTATCCAGTGACGCTCAAAGCCATGGGCTGAGCGGGGGGAGAGCAGGATAATATCGGGATAAAGGCTTTTATTTAGGAGTTGGCTGATTTCTTTCAGTTGCAGTGCTTCAATCACTTGGGGCCAGGTGGCCGAGGCCGGAGTGGGGGCTAAGACAAAGCTTTTGCTGGGCGGCTGTTTAACCAGGCCCTCAATTTCTTGCAGGCCTGCCACAGGGGCAAGCTTAGGCAAGTCGAGTCGATTTTGCTGCTGAGGTACCCAGCCGCGATTGATTAATATTATGTGAGCCTGATTGGGAATGATAAAGGGAGTGAGTACTTCAAAACCGGCTTGATGATGGAAGCTGCGATTATCCAAAAGAAACTGATGCTGATTGTCATAATAGCCGCGCAGCTTAACTTTTGCATACTCGGGGAAAATGCGATGAGGATTAAAGCGCTGTGCGGGTAATTGAGCTTGAGTGTGGTAGGCCACCGCCAGCGCTTTTTTAAACTCAGCGCGATGGAGTTGCCAGAACCCTAAGTGAATCAATCCATAGAGCAACATTAAAAATAGAAGGCTCAAGTCTATTTGAGGCGTGAAAACCCAGCCAAAGGCCTGTAAGCTGAACAGCGGTCGTTTCAGTA
>JAKFXE010000046.1 GCA_021731545.1 Coxiellaceae bacterium | reverse complement strand
CATTCGCGACGACGGCGCACTCGAGTACCCTCATCCACTAAGCGGGAGTCAATCACTTTGGTATCTTCGGCTTTACAGTAGGGACAGAACATTTTTTTCCTTATTCCATTTTAGGTTTTATTATACACCGGAAATCGACGGCATAAGGCCAGCACTTTTTCCTTAACATCGCTAAGCCGTGACTTATCCTCGGGATGATCCAGAATATCACAAATCCAATGCGCCAACTGCTGAACGTCTACTTCTTTAAAGCCTCGAGTCGTCACCGCCGGCGTTCCCATACGCAGCCCACTGGTCACAAAGGGAGAGCGTGGTTCATTGGGCACCGTGTTTTTGTTCACCGTAATGTTAGCTTCGCCCAAGAGAGCCTCGCCTTCTTTGCCCGTTAATTCCCGACCGATTAAATCAATTAAAAACATATGATCCTCAGTGCCGCCCGATACAATCTTATATTTTCTACTCAACATTACCTCAACCATGGCCTTAGCATTTTTCAGTACTTGTTCTTGATAGTCTTTAAACTCAGGCTGCAGTGCTTCTTTAAAAGCAACCGCTTTGGCAGCAATCACGTGCATCAAGGGGCCGCCCTGCGATCCGGGAAAAATAGCGGAATTTAATTTTTTCTCAAGCTCAGGATTGGCTTTGGCTAAAATCAATCCGCCTCGAGGACCACGCAAGGTTTTATGGGTAGTGGAAGTCGTTACATCCGCAATATTAACAGGAGAGGGATACAAGCCTACTGCAACTAAACCCGCGACATGAGCCATATCGACCATTAAATAAGCGCCCACACTGTCCGCGATCTTACGAAAGCGTTGCCAATCCATAATGCGTGAATACGCCGAAAAGCCCGCTACAATCAATTTAGGATGATGCTCACGCGCCAAAGCCTCCACTTGATCATAATTCACTTGAGCGGTTTTTGGATCCAAACCGTAGGCCACGGCCTTATACAGCTGACCCGAAAAATTAACAGGGCAACCGTGGGTTAAATGCCCACCTTCCGACAAACTCATTCCTAAAAAGGTGTCACCCGGCGATAACATCGCCATATAAGCGGCCGCATTCGCTTGAGAGCCTGAATGGGGTTGCACATTCGCATAATCCGCACCGAATAGTTTTTTGGCGCGCGCAATGGCTAAGTCTTCGGCGATATCCACATATTCGCATCCGCCATAATAACGTTTGTGTGGATAACCTTCGGCGTATTTGTTGGTTAAGAGCGAGCCCTGCATTTCAAGCACTCGAGGGCTCACATAATTTTCAGAAGCAATCAATTCGATGTGATCTTCTTGACGCTGATTCTCCGCTTCAACCGCGGCCCACAATTCAGGATCATATTCTTGAGTATTCATCTTTTTCCTTAGGTTCAATAGGCCTCCTGCACATCGTCATGTAGGGGCAATTCATGAGGTGCAGATTGCACATTCAATCCATCGACTTTGCCGATGACCGTAGGGCCAATTCACGAATTGGCCCATCATCTGCCAAAATGGACGTGCCGCATTTTACTGGATAGTCTCCACAATGCCTACGGTTTTAAGCGCCTCAATCGCTTGCTGTAGGCGCTCAACGGCCACCACTTTCATTCCTGCGGGCGACTGCTTTGGTGCATTGGCCCGCGGCACAATAGCCGTTGTAAATCCATGCTTGGCAGCTTCACGAATACGCTCTTGGCCACTGGGCACAGGCCGAATCTCCCCCGAAAGACCCACCTCGCCAAAAATGATGAGCTTATCCGGCAATGCTTTGTTTTTAAGGCTGGAGAGAATCGCGAGCAAGACGGCTAAATCCGCTCCCGTTTCCAACACTTTTAAACCACCGACAATATTCACAAAGACATCTTGATCAAAGGTAGCCACGCCCGCATGACGATGCAAAACGGCCAACAACATCGCCAAACGATTGTATTCCAAACCCACCGCCACTCGACGCGGATTAGCCAAATGCGATTCATCCACCAAAGCCTGAACTTCCACGAGCAAGGGACGACTGCCTTCCCAGGTTACCATCACCGCACTGCCTGAAACCGGATGTGAATACTGTGATAAAAAAATCGCCGAAGGATTGCTCACTTGACGCAAGCCCTTATCCGTCATCGCAAAGACACCTAATTCATTCACGGCACCAAAACGATTTTTAACCGCCCGAATCACGCGAAAACGACTATCGTTTTGTCCCTCAAAATACAGCACCGCATCCACCATGTGCTCTAAAACGCGTGGGCCTGCCAAGGCACCTTCTTTCGTCACATGTCCTGCTAGCAACAAAGCCACACCCTGTTGTTTAGCATAGCGCAACAAATGCGCGGCACTCTCTCGAACTTGACTCACACTGCCCGGTGCTGAACTGACTAATTCAGTATAAATAGTTTGAATGGAATCGATTACCATGACTTCAGGCTTTAACGGTTCTGCCAATTGAAGGATGCGCTCAACATTGGTTTCGGTGAGTAGATTTAACGCCTCCGCTTTAAGTTCCATGCGCTGTGCACGCATCGCGACTTGCTGCAAGGATTCTTCACCGGTGACATATAAGACTTTGCGTTGCTTCGCAAGATACGATAATACCTGCAGCAATAAAGTGGATTTTCCCACACCGGGGTCACCGCCAATTAAAACCACTGAACCCGTTACCAAACCCCCACCCAGAACATGATCAAATTCGGCAATGCCCGTTTCAAAGCGTGTTTCAGCCACCAAATCCACTTGAGATAAAGAGGTTAAAGCAGATTCACTTCCCGTATAACCACCGCGAGCCCGATGTGCGCTGGAGGGAATGGCCGCCTCTTCAAACACTTGATTCCAAATTCCACATTCTGTGCACTGACCCTGCCATTTGGCATATTGAGCCCCGCACTGCTGACAACTGAAGATGTTTTTGCTTTTAGCCATGCTGGAAAATCCCTGCAAAAGAGTCCACTCTAGCATGGAGGGTGACTCGAACCAACTCTAAAAGTCGGGGTCAGATAGGTAAAAGTCGGGGTCAGATAGGTGTCTGACACCTATCTGACCCTCTACTTAGATAGGTGTCTGACACCTATCTGACCCTCTACTTAGTGAAAGTGCTGCACAGGGCCCTGCCCCTGACCCAAGCGGTATTCGCTGCCTGCCGCAATAGCGGCACTAATATAGTGCTTAGCTTTGGCGACAGATTCTATCACTGAAAAACCGCGCGCCAGAAAAGCGGTTATCGCCGCACTTAAAGTACATCCGGTTCCGTGCGTGTTTTGAGTATCAATCCAAGCACTTTCAAACCAATGCCACTCATTCGATGTTTTTAGGTAAAGGCAATCACGACTCTGAACACCCCGCAAATGCCCGCCTTTCAGCAAAACCGCGGGGGTTCCCCACTGCGTTAATGCTTTTGCAGCACGCTCCATTTCTTTTGAATTGCCAATACAGGTATTAAGCAAGGTATTGGCTTCTATTAGGTTCGGTGTTATCACAGTCGCCAGAGGAAATAGCTGTGTGCTTAAGGCCACAATCGCTGAGGGCTCCAATAAAAAACTTCCATCTTTAGCCACCATCACAGGATCTACGACTACAGTAATACCTTTTTGTTTTTTTAATGTGTGTGCAACCACCTCCACCACTTCTGCAGAATGCAACATACCTGTCTTAATACTGTCGGCACCCATATCCTCAAAAATACTGCGTAATTGCGTTGTGATAAATTCCGGAGAAATGGTTAATATTTCTTGCACGCCCACAGTATTTTGTGCCGTCAATGCCGTTACCACGGACATAGCATAACAACCCAAGGCTGAAAAGGTTTTTAAATCCGCTTGAATACCAGCTCCACCCCCACAATCGGAGCCTGCAATCGTCAGCGTTTTGATATAGGATTTCATGTGTGGTTTAGAATTTCGGCGGCTTCTTTAGCAAAATAGGTAATCATAAAATCTGCACCCGCGCGTTTAATGGAAATCAAACTCTCGAGCATGAGGGCCTTTTCATCCACCCAACCTCGCTCTGCAGCAGCTTTAATCATAGCGTATTCGCCACTGACTTGATAAGCACTGATGGGAACACCGGGAAAGCGTTGTTTCACTTTGTAAATAATATCTAAATAACTGAGGGCGGGTTTGATCATAATAATATCCGCACCCTCCGAAATATCCAATTCCACTTCGCGCAAAGCCTCATCACTGTTCGCGGGATCCATTTGATAGCTGCTGCGATCACCAAACTGAGGCGCACCTTCAGCCGCTTCACGAAAAGGGCCATACAATGCAGAGGCATACTTTGCCGCATAGCTCATCACCGGAATGTCGTGAAAATGTTCCTCATCCAAAGCCCTGCGTATTGCTTGAACCATGCCGTCCATCATTCCACTCGGCGCTACCATATCAGCGCCTGCTCTCACATGACTCAGCGCCTGCTGCGCCAGCAGCTTTAAGGTTTGATCATTATCCACAGCAAAGGGGGTGTGTGCAGCACTGGGTTTTTCAGTCACAACGCCGCAATGACCATGATCCATATATTCACAAAAACACAGATCCGTAATCACCAACAATTCGGGCGCCGCCGTTTTCACCACTTTGATCGCTTGTTGAATCACGCCGTGCTCAAGCAAAGCCGACGAAGCCTGGGCATCTTTATGCGCAGGAATGCCAAACAAAATCACCGCCGGAATACCTAAAGAGTGAATGGATTTAATTTCATCGCTGAGCTGATCCACACTGAATTGATAACAACCCGGCATGGCAGCAATAGGATCTTTAATCCCCTTGCCCTCTTTGATAAAGAGCGGGTACACAAAATCCTCTGGCCTTAAAACAGTAGTGCGAATCAAAGCCCGCAGCGCAGGATGCGTGCGTAAACGACGTAAACGCGTAGTAGGATAAGACATAATTCTCTATTGCTGTAGGAGTGCGGCCCTTGGTCCCGCCCAAAACCGTAGGGCCAATTCACGAATTGGCCCTACGACACAAAGCACAAAAATGTGCTGCAGCCAATTCCCCTAAGATTTAACTCTGCAACTGCCAAGAACCATCGGGCTGACGACACGCCGTGCCATAGGCTTTTTGGGTTTTACCATCCACAGTCACCTGAGTTTGATACTCACGACAATAATCACTGCCTTGATTAAAATTCTTGGTGGGTGTCACAACATAAGTGGTGTTGGTTTTTGGGTTGGTCCAAGTCGCATTATGATCCACGGGCGTATTGGCTACTGCACTTTGCATATTGATGCGATCTTGTTGATCCATCGACTTACCGATATAACCCCCGATCAAACCACCCACCAAGGCACCACCCACCGCGGTTAAAATCTTAGTGCTACCGCCCCCAAACTGACTGCCCAATAAACCGCCCAAAGCCGCACCGGTTAAAGTACCCGTCTCTTGCTTAGATTGACAAGCCACTAAACTTAGCACCATACACAGCGCCACTAAACAAATTCCCATTTTCTTCATCATTCACCTCAATTGAGCTATAACAGGGCCACCCTGGCCCATAAACCTCAACAGTCTACCCCGAGGCTTTGATGGCTTCAAGATAAAGCAAAGAAGCCGTTATTGCCTACTAGACACAGGGGGTCGACGGCGGGGTCCGGTTGCTTCAGTTGTTTCGGTAGGCTTACTAGTAGCAGGATTTTCTTCATCAGAAGAGTCCGAATCCGAAGACTGAGTTCTTCTTTCTTCCACTTTAAGTACTATCATCCTACTGGATCCCAAGAGATTCGAAGCGCTCTCCCCATCTCCAATAGAAGAACGACGCGAAGGGGAGCTGAATTTGGCTGTCAGTGGATCTTCCGCTGCCCCTGGCAAGGCATTGTAAGTCTTTAAAAAGGAAGTCTGAAGCTCTATAGACAGGCAGTTAGTATAAATAGAAAGGAGCGCCGCTGCAAAATGACCGCTTGGCTTAAGACCCAGGCTAAACTTGGCCAATTGAGTTACGGCCGCCTGTAAGTTTTCTTCTTCAGTAGCGCCCTCTTTTTTAAGCAACACTATAATCTCATTTGCCTGTGTGATTTTAGTTCGACTGTGCCCAAAAAAGGGAAGCCAAATGCCCCCTGTTTTATAGGCCTGCAAAATCGCAATGATTTTTTGAGTGGGGCTGTCGTTCAGTGCTTTCAAGCTGATCTCCTTCTGGTTAACTAAAATATGAACTCTGATTTTTCCCAAAGCACCTAGATCGCCCCTATGCTCAATCAAGGAAAGCAGGGGGCTAGATTGAACCGAAAAAGCAGCTCTACTCTGTGAAACGATCTCCCAAAGAATAGCCGTTAAAACATGTTCGCGATTTCCATCCGGCGTTAAGTCTTGCGAAAATGAGGGGAGATGATGCTCTAATAAGGAAACAACTCCCGCTTCTTTTGGCTCTTCTGTTGAGTCAAGAAGCTCTCGAATCAATCGAGAAATCTCTTTAGCCTCTTTAGCTTTTCGAGCAATTAATAAATGACTGTATTTTTCCAGAATAAAATAAATACGCCAAAGCGATGGATGATCCATTTTCAGCTCTGATAATCTCCGCTCTTCTGCTGCCGCAGCATATTCTAAAAAATTCATGGACTCTCCTCTTTAAAAAACGCGGAGCAAAATCATAGCAGAAAAATTTTGGAGTGAATCTAAAGAAGTGCGTTGAAGTTTAAATAGAACCGAACAGTCGTTTGGGTGCGAGCTTTAAATGATCCACGATTTGGCCGATGCCCAGCAGCTGCCCTTGTTTGTCACACACTTTGACCCATTCACTTTGAGGTTGAGAAAGAGACATCACGGCTTGGCCTTGCTTAAAATAAAAAGCACTGTGTTCTTCCAACTCAACCACGGGCCAGTGCGGCAAGGCGCGCATCATCGGGGTCAGATGCACATCGAGTATTTCCGGTCTGTCCAGCTGCACCGTTTTTTCCAGTTGCTCCAAGCTAATCATCTCCGCTTCCGCATAGCCTGCCACACTCGTGCGACGCAAGAAACTGACATGGGCCCCACATCCTAGAGCCTCGCCAATATCATCCACCAAAGTACGAATATAGGTTCCTTTACTGCAATACACTTCAAGCTCTAAACGCGTCTCGGTATAAGCTAAGAGCTTAAGCTCCATAATCTGAATACAACGCGGTTTTCGCTCAATATCCACACCTTGCCGCGCGTATTTATATAAAGGTTGTCCCTGATGTTTAAGGGCAGAATACATCGAAGGGATTTGTGTGATTTCACCTCGAAATAAATTTAAGATCTTTTCTATTTCAACTTGAGTGAAGTCAGGCACAATCCGCTCAGCAATTATCGCTCCTTCTGCATCTCCACTGGCGGTGCGCACACCCAGTTGCGCCGTAACTCGATAGCGTTTATGTGCTTCCAGCAAATACTGTGAAAGTTTGGTCGCCTCCCCTAAACAAATGGGCAACATTCCGCTCGCTAAAGGATCCAAACTACCCGTATGCCCTGCTTTTTTCGCTGCAAACCAGTATTGCACTTTTTTCAAGGCTTTGTTTGAGCTCATTCCCACGGGCTTATCGAGTAAAAAAATGCCGCTGATGGAACGCTTGAAGGAATGCTTGAAATGGTTCATAAAAATCCATCCCTACTTGGCATCCTCAATCAACTTGCCCAAATGCTCACCATACAAAATCGACTCATCATACACAAAATGAAGTTGCGGAGTATGGCGCAACGCGGTGACAACGGACAATTGATGGCGCATATAACCCAGCGCCTTTGTTAAAGCTTTCTTCACTTCAGGCAGCTGCTCTTTATCATACACGGTGTAATAAACTCTAGCTGAGCCTAAATCAGGAGCCACATCCACACCCGTAATCGTTAATTGTGTTAAACGCGGATCGCTGATTTCACGCCGTATGATTTGCGCCAATTCTCGCTGAATAAGATCGGCTGTTTGAAGAATACGTTTGGAGGATTTGGCCATCTTATAGACTTCGAGTGACGAGCACCTTTTCATAGGCTTCGATTTGATCGCCGGACTGTACATCGTTGTAATTTTTGACACCGATACCACATTCAGTGCCATTACGAACCTCACTGACATCTTCTTTAAAGCGGCGTAAGGATTCTAATTCACCTTCATAAATCACGACATTATTACGCAAGACTCGAATGGGTAAATTGCGACGCATAGTACCTTCGATCACCATACAGCCCGCAATTGCGCCCAGCTTCGAGGAACGGAAGACATCCCGCACTTCAGATAGACCGATAATCTTTTCCTCATAATGCGGCGCCAACATACCCGTCAGTGCGGATTTCACATCATCCAACAAATTATAAATAATGCTGTAATACCGTAAATCAATTCCCTCGCGCTCTGCTAAACGCCGCGCCGAAAGATCTGCTCGCACATTAAAACCTAAAATAACCGCATTGGAGGCAATCGCTAAGTTAATATCCGATTCCGTAATACCGCCCACACCACTGGCCACAATATTGACCTTAACTTCAGAGGTGGACAATTTATGTAAAGAATCGCTGATCGCTTCCGCGGAACCCTGCACCTCTGCTTTTAAGACCACATTCAAGGCTTGTTGCTTATTTTTCGCAAAATGGTCGATCATGTCTTCTAACTTCACCGCGCGCTTAGCTAAACGCACTTCGCGATAGCGCCCCTGCCGGAATAAAGCCACTTCTCGCGCCTTACGCTCATCTTTTACCACCATCATATCGTCACCCGCGGCGGGCGTTCCGGATAAACCTAAAAGCTCAACAGGAATGGAAGGACCTGCTTCTTCACAGGGAGCGCCTGTGTCACTGACCATTGCTCGAATGCGGCCATATTCTCGGCCCGCCAACATCACATCCCCTTTGCGCAAAATACCGCTGGTCACTAAGACTGTAGCCACGGGGCCTCGTCCTTTATCCAAGCTGGATTCAACCACCACACCGCGCGCAGGACCTTCGGCCACGGCTTTTAATTCTAAGACTTCCGCTTGCAGCAAAATACGATCCAATAATTCATCTACGCCCTGCCCTGTTTTGGCAGAGATCGCTTGGAGCATGCAATCGCCACCCCAATCATCGGCCACTACACCATGCTGCGATAATTCTTTTTTAACGCGCTCAGGATCCGCTTCATATTTATCCATCTTGTTGACAGCGACCACAATAGGCACATTGGCGGCACGCGCATGTTGAATAGCTTCCAAGGTTTGAGGCATCACGCCATCATCAGCGGCCACTACCAAGACCACAATATCTGTACACTTTGCACCCCGTGCACGCATCGCAGTAAAAGCCTCATGTCCCGGAGTATCTAAAAAGGTAATCATTCCCTTAGCGGTATCCACATGATAAGCACCAATATGCTGCGTAATACCACCCGCTTCGGTTGAAGTCACTTTGGTGCGACGAATATAATCCAACAATGAAGTTTTACCATGATCCACATGACCCATAATCGTAACCACAGGCGCTCTGTGTGTTAACTCACCTGGATGCGCTTCTTCGGGCATCGCCAAACTTTCTTCTAATGCATTTTCACTGACGAGCTTAGGGGTATGACCCATTTCTTCCACGACAATCGCTGCTGTTTCTTGGTCAATCAATTGATTGATGGTGACCATCGCACCCATCTTCATCATGATCTTAATAACTTCAGCCGCCTTGATCGACATTTTCTGCGCAAGATCCGCCACCGTAATAGATTCTGGAATTGCAATTTCATGAATCATCGGCACTGTGGGTTTTTCAAAACCGTGCTCTAGGCTTAAACCGGAATCCTGAGATTGTTTTTTCTTTTTGCGTTTAAAATTGTCGCGATTTGGCATGTGCAATTCATCACGCTCATGCTTAAAATGATCCCAACGCTGCTGGCCTTTCTTCGCTTTTTTATGATCTTCTGTAGTCGAGGGTTTGGGTTGATCTGAAAATTTTGGCGCATGTTTTTTCTCAACTGCCGGTTTTGGCGCAGCAACTGAAGCTTCATCTCGAGCCACCTCAGGCACCGCTTTTTCGACGACTGGAACTTCAGTGGGAGTCGGTTCGCTGGTAGGAACTGCTTCACTTTGTTTGGCGGTGGGCTTAGCAAAGCTGCGCTTAACTCTAAATTCAACATTGACGCTTTTTTTGCCTTGTCTAACCACCCCTAGGCTTTTCCGCTTTAAGGTAATTTTTCCAGGCTTTGGAGCTGATTCTTCTGTGGGAGCTGCCGCAACCACTTCTTCACTGCCCGCGCGCTTATTTTTAAGATGCAGCAGTAATTTTCGCTTTTGATCGGGCGTAATGAGTTGTTCCGCATCATGGACTTCCACACCTGCGCTCTTGAGCTGTTCAATAAGACGCTCGGGCGTGGTACGAACCATTTCCGCTAATTGCTTAACACTCACATCTGCCATGGATCTTACCTCTTAAATGGCCCACTCGCGGGCTCACACACTACTCACTAAACCAATGCGCACGTGCTGCCATAATTAATTTGGCCGCTTCCGCTTCATCCATTTTAACCATTTCAACCAACTCATCGACCGCCAATTCCGCTAATTGCTCACGATCACTCACGCCCTGCTCACACAACTGCTGTGCCAGCTCAGGGTTCATGCCCGACAAGGCCAACAAATCATCCGTAGGCGCCATGCCTTCTTGTTTTGCAATTTCTTGCGTCAGCAAAACATCCCCTGCGCGACGCTGTAATTCACTGACAATGGCCTCATCAAAACCTTCAACGGCCAACATCTCATCGACTGGAACATAGGCCACTTCTTCAAGACTACTAAAGCCCTCAGCTACTAAAGCTTCCGCAATATCTTCATCCACATCTAATTTCTGCATAAATAAATCTTTAGCTTTATGCGACTCACCCTCTTGCTTTAAAGAAGCATCTGTTTCATTCATAACATTCAAACGCCAGCCTGTTAATTCACTGGCTAAGCGAACGTTTTGACCACTGCGACCAATGGCTTGCGAAAGCTGATCTTCAGAGACCGCAATATCCATCGTTTTAGAGTCTTCATCCGCCACGATAGACACCACTTCAGCCGGCGCCATTGCATTAATCACCAATTGCGCTGGATTATCGTTCCACAACACAATATCAATACGCTCACCGGCTAATTCATTGGAAACCGCTTGCACACGAGAGCCTCGCATACCCACACAGGCGCCGATGGGATCGATACGGCCGTCATTGGTTTTAACCGCAATTTTAGCACGCGAACCCGGATCGCGAGCAGCGGCTTTAATCTCAATCACCTCTTCACCAATTTCAGGCACTTCAATTTTAAACAATTCCATTAATAATTCAGGGCGCGTTCGACTCACGAAGAGTTGAGGACCTCGCTTTTCTTCACGAACAGCGAAAAGCAAGGCACGCGCTCGATCATTAATGCGAAAATTTTCACGCTGAATCATTTCTTCACGCGGCAATAAAGCTTCGGCATTTTCGCCTAAATCCAAAATCACCCCTTCGCGCGATACCTTTTTCACCACACCCACCACTAATTCACCCACACGCTTTTGATAATGCGCTACAATTTTAGCGCGCTCTGCCTCACGTACTTTTTGAATAATAACTTGTTTGGCTTGCTGTGCCGCAATGCGACCAAATTCAACGGATTCCACAGGCTCTTCAACAATATCACCCACACCCAGAGAAGGATCCACCTCATGGGCCTGCTCCAAAGACATTTGTTGCTCTGGAATTTCAATCGGAGTTTCGTTTTCATCCACCACCGTCCAACAACGAAAGGTTTCATACTCTCCGGTTTTGCGATCAATGGCCACACGCGCCAAAGCGCCCTCACCATAGCGTCGAGCCGCCACCGAGGCAAGCGCGGCTTCCACCGCGGCGAAAATCAGCTCTTTATCTACCCCTCGCTCATTGGCGATGGATTCGACGACCATTAACATATCTTTGCTCATGCTTTTATTCCTCTTAAATATTCGGCACTAGATTGGCCTTTTCAATATCGCTTAATGCGAATAACTTCACTCCCTGCTCGGTGTGCAGATTAATCTCATCTCCCACCACCTCCAACAAAATCCCTGAAAATTGACGCTGAGCATTTTGCGGAACCCGAAGCCGAAGCTTAATCACTTGCCCCACAAAACGCTGATACTGCTCACGCGTATACAAAGGCCTATCCAAACCCGGAGAAGAAACCTCCAGGCTATAAGCGCTGGTAATGGGGTTTTCAACATCCAATACGGCCCCGATTTGGCGACTGGCCTTGGCGCAATCGTCCGCCGTCACTCCGCCCTCTTTATCGATATAGACCCGCAAAACGCTGTAACGACCCTGGCGATGCAGCTCAGAGCCCACCAGCTCGTAACCCGCCGCCTCAACGGCCGAGGCTAAGATCGACTGCAACTGCGAACCCGCCTTTCCCAAATTTTCGACCCCACCATAACAAAAAACCCCTAAAAGGGGCCTTTAAAAACTCACACCATTTTGGTAGCGGGGGCAGGATTTGAACCTACGACCTTCGGGTTATGAGCCCGACGAGCTGCCAGACTGCTCCACCCCGCATCGATAAGGGGCGTATCATACAAAGATTCAAGGGGGAACTCAAGGGGTATTGCGGCTTCCCATTTTTGCAAGCTCAAAGACGAGCAAAAAGAGAAAAATAATTTAAAGAGGCGAAGCTAATTATTGCCGATCCAGCACTTTTTGGAGTCCTTCGCGAAGAGAATAGGGAGGCAACCAACCCAACTCTCTTTTAATTAAAGAGGTATCAACGACTAAATCACCCAATAAACGCTGGGCAATAGCCTGCTTTCCGATGCACTTGGCAAAGCCCTTCAAGAAAACAGGGGGTACAGGTAATAAATAAGCACGTCTTCCAAGCGCTCTGGCGATTTCTTGAATTAACTCTGCTGTAGAAACAGTCTCAGCATCCGACACCAAATAAGTTTTTCCTTTAGCAGCTGGATGAGTGCTCACTAACAACAAAGCGGAAACTAAATTATCGATATAAATAAAACTGCGCTGATTGCACACCAAGCCCAAGGGCAAAGGAAGGCCTAGACTGACCCATTTAAACAAATGCGCAAAATTCGCTTTAACGCCTTTCCCGTAAACTAAGGGGGTGCGTACAACAACAAACTCTAAATTGCTGCCTTTTGTTTGTTCAGAAATCAATTGCTCAGCCTGCCATTTTGAACGCGCATAGGCGTCCTGCGGTGCAGGCGCATCTGATTCTGTAAATCCCGAAAAGGATGACTCCTCACCGTTGACTTTAATGGAGCTTAAAAAAACAAAACGCTTGACTCCAGAAGCTAAAGCCGCCTTCAAAATTTTATCCGTTCCCAAGACATTGACTCGATGATATTCCGCCTCACTGCTAGAAGCTGACTTCATTTGATGAACATGAGCCGCCAAATGAATAACAACATCCACATCTCGCATGATAGGCAGCCAATTCGTTTGATCAATTTCTTGAGATTGACAAAATTCAATATTGGGATGCGCTAAAAATGAAGGCTGCATACGAGCCGAGGCTTTTACATAATAACCCGCCTCAACCAATGTCTCGCAGAGCGCAGATCCTACAAAACCGCTGAAACCTGTTACTAATATTTTCATTCTATTGCTTTCTAAGATCTTAACTAGTTGAATTTTCGTAAATTTCGGTTTTTTCATAAGCTTAATTTCATCACAAAAACATTATAAGAAAATTCTACTTACGAACACCTTTAATTTTAGGAGCGCTTACCATCCAATGGTTTCATGAGTTAAATGCCTTTCTGATCGAAGCTACAATATATTCCACCTCCTGCTCGTTCAAATCCGTGTGCAGAGGCAAGGTCAACAACTCTCCGTAAAGTTGCTCAGAAACCGGTAACGTTACAGCAGGTTGAGTGAAAAAAGACAATAAATGGTTCGGTTTATAGTGAATACCAACTTGAAAATCAGCCTTAATACAGGCTTCACGAAGTTTATTGCGCAATCCTCCTAAAACCCGAATAGGCATAATATGAGCGACTACACTTTTGGGCTCCGTATCCAATAATTGCACTTGGGGTACAGTCGACAATAATTTTCGATAATAATTAGCTAAGCGTATCCTTTTAGGCTTGAACTCAGATTCAAACCTTTTCAACTGCTCACGTCCAATAGACGCCATTATATCACTCATGTGATAACGCCAACCCTGTTCCTTTACATCAAAATCCCAAGCTCTCTCACGTTTGTAGCGATTCTGCGAATCTTTTTCAACTCCCAAAAGCCGGAGATCCGCTATTTTCTCTGTAACAGCAGGGTCCGAAGAAACTACAGCCCCTCCCTCGCCCGAAGTTATATTTTTAATGCCATCGAAACTAAAACAAACTACATCTCCAATCGCTCCAATTTTTTGTTGTTGATACTGCGTCCCAAAAGCATGAGCCGCGTCTTCAACCACCCTTAAATTGTGTTCTTTTGCGAAGGTGTAGAGCGCTTTCAAATCGCCAACGTGCCCCGCATAATGGACAGGCATGATGGCCTTTGTTTTGTTAGTTAAACGCTTCTTTGCGTCATCCAAATTTAGAAGCACATCAGATAGATTAACGTCACAGGCGATGGGTATGGCTCCGCTTGCTTTAATTGCCTGAAAAGAGGCGACATAGGTGATGGTCGGCACTAATACCTCATCACCCTTGCCAACACCTACCGCCTGCAAAGCTAACTGTAGTGCTGCAGTTCCTGTATTAACACACACCACCTTAACATCAGCACCAAAATATTGATTGAGCTCTTGCTCAAATAGGTTTACCTCGGTGCTCATACCCAAATATGAGCATTCCAGAGCCCTTTGCACAGCCTGCACTTCACGAGAAGAAATATTGGGCTTGGACAATCTAATCATAAATTCTTTTCCTGCCTATCCCTGTAAGTAACTCATTATAAACACTCATTGTTTGCTCAATTATTTTTTCTGACGAAAAGCGTTGGACTACATACTCTCGCCCTAAGCTTCCCATTTGAACACGAAGCTGATCTTCTTCAATTAAAAATGCTATTGCCCCAGCTAGCTCATTTACCGATTTACTACGTACCATTATTCCTGTTTTTTGATGAACAAGTACATCTCTACAGCCGGGTGCATCGGTTGTAATTATCGCACGACCACTGGCAGCTGCTTCTAATAAAACCTTTGGAAGCCCTTCTCGATATGAAGGTAAACACACAATATGAGACTTTGAAAAAACGCTTCGCATGTCTTCAGACCAACTCCAATGCTGTACACTACCTTGTGAGACCCATTCATCTAGTTGCTTTTTTGATACACTGGCCGCGTTACCAAAATCCACATCACCCACTAAAACAAAACTAACAGCAGGGAATCGATCTCGCAACAATTTCGCAGCCGAAACAAACTCTTCAATACCCTTATCCCAAAGAAAACGCCCAGCAAATATAATAAATTTAGATCCATCAGATTCAGGTGAATAACTAAAATAGTTAGGATCAATCCCTGAGCCGCGTATAACACGCAACTCATCCGATTTGATAATTTTTTCCTTTATTAAAACGCGCGCATCATCATCATTTTGAACAATAGAAATGGAGTTTTTTGAGTTATGCATTGAAATTCTCAAGAAATAAATGATTAACTTTCTTAAAAACAAAACCACAAAACGGTCTTGTATAAACACAAAGCCCAGGCCCGTAAATAAATTAACTTTTGATTTTATTCTAACAAATTTTCCAATTAAATTTCCATATGAAATGGCTTTAAGCGCCACCATATGTAAAATATCAGGCTTAAGTTTGGAAACTAGCTTTGCTATGCAGACAAGAGTCTTTACCTCTGTCCATGGATTTATACCTCTTCGGGTCAAAGGAAGGTAATGGACTGAAATGCCACAATGAATTAATTTTTCACGCTCGACTGAATTACAGAATGGTAGCGCAACGTGAACTTCATAATGCTGACTAACCAAATATGAAATCAACCCTGCGCGATGGGTTAAAACATTAGAAACACTATTTGTAATAAATAATATTTTACGCACGTACTCAGAAATCCTATTGTAGTTTCTTATCTTTTAGCCAGGCTTCAAACATTAAAATATTCCACAACCAATGCTGCCAATCAGCCAATCCTTTTTCATGTTCATTCCAACGCCTCTTAACTAAATTTACATTCAAAAATCCCTCCTCAATTAAAGAGCTTTCATTGAGAAGGTCGCTGGCCCATTCATTCAAGCCACCCCTCAGCCAGTTCCCTATCGGAACAGAAAATCATTGTTTAGGGCGATCAAAAAGGCTACTTGGAAAATACAAGCTTAACAACTTTCGTAATATATATTTACGCTGACCCTGTTGAAATTTAAAACTCATTGGCAAATTCCAGGCATGCTCTACTACACGATAATCCAAGATGGGAACTCTTACTTCCAAGCCAACACCCATACTAGCCCTATCGACTTTGGTCAAAATATCATCAGGCAGGTAGCTGATTAAATCCCTAAGCATCATATCCAATACAGGCTCACTAAAATGGCGATCATAAGAGCGCTCCTCAGCTCTACTCTTAGAATAAACCAACTGGTCAGTAGGTGTACCCACCTGTAAAAAATGGCTATATACTTGCGAGGGCTCATTAGCCGTCAAACAGAATGCTAATTTTTCCAGCTTCACGGCGAAATTTTCTTCAAACAACTGGGGGGAAAGCTTAGATGAATACAGGCAAAGCCCTCTGCAAGAAATGGTTATTTGCTTCAAAAGCATAGCTATCGTTTTTTTTACTGGCAGAGGAAGAAGTTGTAGCCGTTGCCATAGAGCTCGCGCCTTCCAGTAACGTCCATATCCTGAAAATAGCTCATCACCGCCATCTCCAGATAAACATACCGTTACATTTTGACGCGCGAAATGAGAAACAAGGTAAGTGGGAATCTGTGATGAATCGGCAAAAGGCTCGTCATACAGAGATGGCAACAAAGGTATTACCTTCCTAGTCTCTGAGGCATCAATATACAGCTCATGATGATGCGTACCCAAGTGTTGAGCTACAAGCTTGGCATGTTTTGTCTCATTATATCCCTCCTCTAAAAACCCTATGGTAAAAGTTTTTAAAGGAGAAGCGCTATGCTTGTGAGCCAATGCCGCCACTAAAGAAGAATCAGTGCCTCCCGATAAAAATGCCCCTACTGGAACATCTGACAAAAGGCAGCGCTTAACTGCATCATCCAAAAGTGAATGTAAGTTCTCAAGCTCATTTCCATTATTGCTATTTTCAATTAAGGATTTCTGGCCCTCAACAGCAACTGAGGTAGCGCACCAATAAGTTTCAACTCTTTCAGAACCCTTTTGAACGCATCCCTCATGCAAAGAAAACATCAAAATAGAACCAGGCATTAGCTTGTATATTCCCTCATAGATAGAAAGTGGCGCAGGAATATATTTGTATATAAAAAATTGATTTAATGCTTCTTGGTTTAAACGTGCATTAAATTCCGGCAATATTTCTATAGCCTTTAACTCAGACGCGAAAACAAATTTATTGTTAACCCAACCATAATACAGCGGTTTGATCCCAACACGATCCCTCACTAAACTAAAAGCTCTTTCGCATCGGTCAAACAAGGCGAAGGCAAACATACCATTAAATTTACTCAGCGCCTTTTTCAGACCCCAGCGCTCTATTGCCTCCAGTATCACCTCAGTATCAGAATGACCACGCCATCTTATTGGTTTTAATTTAGATAACTCATCTTTTAATTCTTTGAAATTATATATCTCACCATTATACGTCAGTACATACCGTGTTGAATGAGAAAGCATGGGTTGAGCCCCATGCTCAGATAAATCAAGTATTGACAGGCGGGCATGCGCCAAACCAACGCCTGAGGAAGCATCAACCCATATGCCATGCGCATCCGGCCCCCGATGATGAAGGCGCCGAATCATAGAGGTTAATCTTTGCTCAGGCTCATTCGCTCTAGGGTCTACAAACCCAGCAATTCCGCACATTACCCACCTTCCTCTAACATTTATTCACAAGTTCACTGGCGGTAATCGCTCTAACTTTATAAGTTGACACAAAATCTAAGAACCTTAAAAGAAGCTCATACTGAGTTTTCTTTTTATCATAGGGCAAATGGCTCATATGCTCCCAATAGTGCGTTGCCAAAATGAAAGGATAACCATGCGCATAGCTATACAAAAACGCTTTTTTCAATTGCTCAAGATTAACGCCAGGAGTCAAAACATGAGAGCCAATTTCCCATAGGTCATTAACACGAAGGGGGATGGGGCTATCAAACTGATACTTCAGATGGAAATAAATACGCTGCAGTCTCGCTAGAGTATATTTTGATGAAAAAAATTATCGAGATCGACGCCGAACACCTGGTAAATTCAATAAATGAAAACCTAATGACTTTAAGCAATAGGCCGCTTCCGGGCACAATGTGTTGCTAGGGGGTATGAAAATATTAATTTCTTTGTCAAATAATAAAGATAAATAATCTCTAGCCTTAATCAACTGCTCTTTAAAATCAACCTGTACGCTAGCAAGCTCTGGAATGAATCTCCCGCGTGTATATTGATACTGATGAAATATTCCATGTAAAGCAATATCAACATTTTTTGCTTTAACATAAGGAAGTAAATAATTTATGAGCGCTTGGTTTTTGCCCAACAAAAAAGGCTCCTGTGTATGCCAATGCTCAACAGGAATAAAGCCAGTGAACGATCCCTTTAAAAAAGGAATTGCGCCAAAAGTTATAGGGTATTCATGCCAAATCTGCCCATAAAGCTTTTCTAACAATTCAGGGGAAGTGAAGTAAGATAGGTCATCATCTCGAATAATAAAATCAATACCATGGCTTATCGCCATATATACTCCACCAATTCTTGACCTATTTTTGACTTAGAAAAATTTTCCCTATAAAATCTCAATGCACCCAGAGATAGCTCAGCGCGTAAATCCTCATTATAATACAAACCATGTAATTTCAGAAAAGCCTCAGCCCGATCCCCCTGCTTAACTAAATAACCGCTAACCCCGTGCTTTATTGACTCAACTGTTCCATCAGTTTCATAACCAATAGAAGGGATTCCCAAAGCGGCACTCTCAATATAACTACGTCCAAATGTTTCGCTCTTAGACAAGAGAATATGCACATGAGCACGTTTTACTAATTCAACTAATTCTTCAGGGGGCAATACACCCCAAAATTTGATTTGCCCGCTTATTCCTAGCTCAGAAGCTAGTTGTTCAAGCTCGGCTGCATCTTCACCCTCCCCAAACAACCAATAGGTCCAATTGCTCGCACCACAATCATTCAACTCTTTCAGAATGATTAATATTTCTTTTATATTTTTAGTATTAGTTAAGCGGGCTATAGTGACAATGGTAAACTGAGAATTCAGCTCTCGCTCTCTTTGCCATATAAGCTCGTCAATAGGGCGTGAAATGCATTTAATTGGAGGCAGGGGATCACAATTGGTTAAAATAGAATTTTTAGTCACTTCAGAAATAGCAATGATTTTCTTACTATTACTATAAGCACGTCGCAGCAAGAAATTTCTAAATGTTCTTATTAAGCTCGCATTTGGGTAATGCAGGCGGGTTCCCCCTGCAAGAATAATGGGCGAGAACGGAATAAATTTCCGCCAAAAACCATAGGCAATTTCAGGAAAATGCCCCATCAACATCACATAATCATATTCTCCTGACCTATACAAATGACTCACAAAAAGCATTTGCTTAAGTGAGCCAAAATAGCTTCCAGAACCTTTGCGAAAAATTTTATAGGGTATCAGCTTATCAAACTCAAGGTCTCCTGCCGCAACATCCGCAACTAAAGTCAATTTCACTCCCTGATCAAATAACGCCAGCAAAGTCTGATGTGTTGATAACTGCATTCCTCCAATTTTCGGCAAAAAGTCGCCTGTAACACACAATAATTTCATAATGTATTAGGCCCACTCACTAAGAAATCTTTTCAAAAACATATTCATTACAGCCATGCCGGCCACCACAAGTTTTTAATTTTATCAAAGAAAAATTCTTATTATACAAATAATCAATTATCTTCTCGGGCTTTGCCACTTCAAATGGCCAACCGCCCACCCAATCCACCACGTCACAATAAACCTGCATTCCTCTTCTATTTCTGCCTTTGTAACGAAGCAAGGGATTATTTTTCTTAGCAAGATCTGCCAGAAAAAAGCTAAACATAAAGAAACCTGAAAATATATATTCAATCAATTTTTTGACCACAAAAGGGGATTTATTGTATGTTTTTTTAATAAATAACCAGTAGCTTGAGAAATAAGGCTGATAATTGTATATCGAAATAAACAAAAAGCCTTTCTCTTTAACTAATAAAGAGGCATTATCAATAGCCAACCACATATTACCCGTATGATGTAATACACCCCATGAGTAGACAACATCAAACTTACCCAACTGACTTATAAAATTAGCATCTAATACAGAACCTGTCATGATTTTCCAGAGATCATCATTGGGAGAGAATTTATTTTTAACATATTGAGCGCAAGAAGAAGAGTCGGGATCGTAATCAAATGACACAACCTCCGCACCGAGCTTTCTGGCAGCCAATGAAAACAACCCACTTCCACAACCAACATCTAGGAATTTTTTCTTACTGAGATCTTGAATTTTAAGCATGAGCTTAAGTGAGCTCAAAGCAGAAGTAACATTGGACTCATCCAGCTTATTTGCATAGCGGTGCCAGTTTTTACCAAACTCAAAGCGGGCACCGTTTTTTATTTCATGGGAAATTTCTCGGATATTTTTCATATAGTGTCCGCTCTAATAAATCTCATTGTATTTATCTACAATCATGGGTAAGGAATAATTTTTTATAACGTGGTTTCGAACGGCCTGGCTTAACGGGAGCTCCATTTGCGCTATCCTTGCAAAAGAATTTATAATAGCAGCGGCAAGTAACCCAGAGTTTCTGGGAGGAACCACTTCTCCAAGACCTTCCACTATCTTTCCTGAGTCGCCCACATCAGTTACAACACATGAAATTCCACAAGACATGGCTTCACCAACCACATTGGGAAAAGCTTCCCCCCAAGCTGAACACAGAACAAACAAATCCAAACTTGAGTAAAATACTCGCATATCTTCTACTTCCCCTAGCAACTCAACCCTGCCTTCTAGCTTTAGCTGATATATCCAAGAAGTTAACTGGGTGTTGTCCCAATCAACATTTCGACCACACAGCAGCAATCTACTATTAGGGCTTTCACACAAAACCAGGCTAAATGCCTGTAAAAGGTTATAATGATCCTTCATAGGGTGAAACCTAGCGGCATGCCCACACACAAAATTCTCTGTGACAGACTTAAACCGCTTCGACTTAAAATGATCAACATCAAAGCCATTTGGAATCACAATTCTCTTGCCTGAGGCATAGCCTAATTCTTCATGGAGATTCGCACTAATAGCAGAGTTGTAAATAATTTTTGATGGGAGCCAAGAAAAAAATCTTAAAAACCGAATAACACGAGCCGTGGTTTTTTTCTCAGAATCTAGTCGGTCAGGCGTATGTCGAATATTCCAAATCAATTTTATTTTTCCCCAGTAAAATACACGAAGAAATATACTTAAAAAGCAACTATGGTACATCCAACATAAAGCTACATCAGGCCGATAGCGAACCAATAACTTTATTAAACGAATACCGCCATAAAAATTAAGGAAGGCTTTTTTATTAAATTTAATAAAAAATACTGGAACATCAATTTCTCGTAACTTATTAACGAAAAACACAGGCTCCGTTAACGAAACAACAATATGCTGATGAGATACATCTCCACAAATCAAATTAAGGAGCATTCGTTCCGCGCCACCGACTCCAAGACCGGTAATGATGTGCATAACAATGTTATTATTCATGATTTTTCGAGATATTCAGAAAATTTTCTCGCCGTTAACTCCCAAGAGAAATTTTCTCTAACATAATCGGTTGCTGCAGCACCTAGCCGCTTTAACTTTTTTCTATCTTTTTCCAACTCAATGAGCGCACACGCCATTCTATCTGCATCTTGCTTTGGCACTAAAATTCCACAGTCATGATTAACCTGCAGAGAAACTCCTCCCACGTTCGTGGCTACAACGGGCAATCCACAGGCCATAGCCTCTAAGATTGAATTAGGGTAATTGTCATAATTTGATGACAAAGAAAAAACATCTGATAAAGCATAGTACTGCGCCAACACTTCCTTATCTTTTATTTCCCCCACACAAACAACTTTACTTCGGAGGCCATTTTTATTAATCCAATTTTCAACATCATTAAGCAAGATTCCACCTCCAACTAATAATAGATATGAAGTAGGCACCTGTGAAACAAGAACAGAAAAAGCTTTCAGCAGCATGAAAATATTTTTGATAGGGACAAGACGACCCGAAAAAATGACAATAAAATCATCCTTACCTAAACTGTGTGCCCGCCTCAACCCCTCCCTCTCCGCAGAGGACTTGAAGACATGAAAGTCAATTCCGACATTTAGATAAATTAAATTTTCTAATTTTTTGCCTTCAGAATTCAAAGATCGGTATACATCACCGTTTGCAACAACATGCGAACTATTTCTCAAGCAGTAAAAATGAAAACGGGAATTTGGCGGCCCAGGAAGTCTTAAAAAAACCTGTTTTTTTAAGAACTTTTTAACCAACAGGGAAACTAAAAAAAGCCCACAAGCATGAAGCACAAAATCTTCATTCCTACGAGCTAACAATTTAAAAAAAACCCTTAGCTCAAAAATAAATTGCCCGAAAAACCGTAAAAATCCACACAACTTAGGCGCTTTCCCCCATATTCTGCCACGACCCAAAGATTGTGAAATATGGTAGAGCCAAGGAGCTCGCACAGAATTACCCTTTCC
>JAKFXE010000075.1 GCA_021731545.1 Coxiellaceae bacterium | reverse complement strand
CGATTTGCTCATCGCAGTTCGTCTATCCGCCTTTACCAAACGCTCTAAGCGACGATTAATTACAGCGGATAAATTCTATTTTTTTGATGTCGGTGTTTATCGCGCTATTCGACCCACAGGCCCCTTTGACACACACGAGGAAATGGAGGGCGCTGCATTAGAAACTTTATTTTTACAACACTTGCGTGCTATCAATGATTATGGTCGCCTAGGCTTTAGTCTTCACTATTGGCGCACCCACCACCAAGCAGAAGTTGATTTTGTAGCCTATGGCGAAAGGGGATTGTTCGCCTTCGAAATTAAACGCAAAACCAAAGTTTCCACCAAAGATTTTTCTAACTTAAACATATTTGCCAAAGATTATCCTATGGCAAAGCTCTATCTTGTTTATGGAGGCCAACATCGGGAATATCATGGCGCCATCGAGCTGATCCCCTTTGTAGAGATGCTTGAAAGTCTCCCCGCGATTTTAGGCTCAGCTAAGATTTAAACGCCTAACTAAGCCCTCAGGGTTTCGAGAAAGCCTGGGCTCACGTATAATGCCCCCATTTTTAGCCCAAGAAGGAAAAGACATGAGCAGCTACAGCACCAGTGAGTTTAAAAACGGTCTTAAATTAATGCTGGATGGGGACCCCTGCAATATTGTCAGCAATGAAATTATTAAACCGGGCAAAGGCCAAGCCTTTAACCGCGTCAAATTACGCAATTTAAAAACCGGCCGCATTTTGGAGCGCACTTTCAAATCGGGTGAAGTCTTGCCCAGCGCCGATGTGGTCGAAATGGATATGCAATATTTGTATAACGATGGCGAGCTCTGGCACTTTATGGCCAACGATACCTTCGAGCAATACGCGCTGAAAGAAAGTGCTGTAGGCGATGCCAAGCCCTGGCTAAAAGAACAGGATGTTTGTGTAATCACGCTGTTTAATGGCGCGCCTTTATCGATTGATCCCCCCAACTTTGTAGTCCTAAAAGTGGTTGAAACTGAGCCCAATCTGCGGGGTGATACCAGTGGTGGCGGCGGAAAGCCCGCCACACTGGAAAGCGGCGCCGTGGTGCGCGTGCCTTTATTTATCGGTGAGGGTGAACTCATCAAAGTAGATACGCGCACCGGAGAGTATGTGTCGAGAATGAAGGAATAAATCCCTTGTCTTGGCAACCTACCGCCACACTAGAGGCCTTACGAGCGCGTGCCGAAGTATTACACACCATCCGACAGTTTTTTGCAGAGCGCGGCGTGCTGGAAGTGGAAACACCCGCCTTAAGTCAACATTCCGTCACCAGCCCCCACATTCAAAGCATCCGCGCCCTGTATCAACGCCCTGATGGAAAATCGCACGAATATTTTCTTCAAACTTCTCCTGAGTATGCCATGAAGCGTTTATTGGCCTCCGGCAGCGGAGCTATTTATCAAGTCTGCAAATCCTTTCGCAATGGGGATCAAGGCGAGCAGCACAACCCCGAATTCACCTTACTGGAATGGTATCGACCTGGCTTTAATTTGAACGCACTGATGGATGAGGTAGATGCTTTGTTGCAAACTGTTCTTAAGGTTAATACTGCTGACCGCATCTCTTATCAAAATTTATTCTGCTCTTATTTAAATCTAGATCCCTTAAATTGCACTGTTAACGACTTAAAAAAAATCAGTTCATTGAAAGGCATTCATATCGTCAGCAATACGGATGATTGGGATAAAGATAGCTGGCTAAATCTTTTAATGGGGCATTTGATTGAGCCTCATTTGGGCCTAGAAAAACCGATCTTTGTCTTTGATTTTCCCGAAAGTCAAGCGGCGCTCGCGCGCACACAACTCGAGCATCCTGAATTAGCGGATCGCTTTGAGGTCTACACTCAAGGGATGGAGTTAGCCAATGGTTTTTATGAATTAGCCGATGCTAAAGAACAGCGTCAACGTTTTGAATTGGATCAACAACAGCGTGCGCAACTGGGTTATGCTCCGATGAGTATTGATGAACGATTACTCTTAGCTTTAACACAGGGACTGCCCGATTGCTCCGGTGTGGCGCTCGGCATTGATCGTTTAATGATGGCACTCTTACACTCTCAAAAAATTGCTGAGGTGATGAGCTTCGATTGGTTAAATGCCTAAGCGAACTTTGTTTATATCTCTTGAAAAGAATTGCTTGAAAAACATTTTTTCTCTGCTAGACTGCGCGTACATGTCTATTGGCTAGGATTGCTGTAGCCATGTCATCGCGATGGGAATATAACTATATATTTCCATCGCCTTGCCTAATCCAAATTCTAGTATGATGTTTCACAAACGTAAGGGTGCCCCTTGTGTGCGTCCGCTTTTGATTTTAAATATCCTGTATAGGGCAATTCGTGAATTGCCCCTACGAAACATTCCATCTTCCATAGAAGCGCCCCCACAAAAAACCGTTTCCAGAATATGATTAGAAATACAAACCAAACTGCAGGGTGATGGTATTGCGATTAGAGCCCAGGGGCGTAATCGGCGTATTGGCATTGCTGTTCTGTGTCGTTGCGCTCGAATTCGCGCTGTAATTAATATCGTGCCTAAATTCAATACTTTCAATAGTATCTTTCCATACAGAAACGCTCACGACCGCAAAATAACTTTGCTCAGGCAAACTATAGCCCAAGGCTTCCCAAGAATGATCATAGGCCAAAGCGAAGGTCCAGGGCCTGTTTAAAAAGGCGCGGTTGTAATCCAATTCAAGGTGAGAGGCTCGAGGTGTGGCTCCGTGTCCATTGAAAGTTAAATCTACGGGGCTATATCCTTTCAATGCGCTGATATATTCCGCATTTACATTCCAACGCTTATATTTAAGCTCTGCGTGTATATCAGCCCCAGGCACTCGATTTTGGAGCTGCTCTGAGTTATTAAACCCAAAACCCTGGAATTGATCTGTGGTGGTATTACCCGTATTTTGGGCGGTCTGAGAATCTGCCAAGTTAGAAATAAGGCCGCCGCCCACATCCAGGTTCCAATATCCAAAGCGATTCTTATAACCCACGTTAGTACCCACTTCATTGATGGTATTGCTGTTGGCGGTGTAGGTATCCCCATTATATCCGTAAGCTTGTGCATAAATGCCGTACTGGCTATAGCCCAAAATCGCCGTACGAATCACGGTTCGACCTACTGATTGCGTAAGAGGCGTTGTTACCAAACTGTTGGCATAAATACCAAAGGGCGCATAAGCTTGACCCGCCGTTAAATAAAAGGGGATTTTATTTAAATTACCAATCGTAATGAATCCTCGGCTGATATACACCCTAGAATTTCCCACCGCAGAAACACTTTGTCCTGTGGCCGTCGGTGTTGAATTATCAAAGTTAAAAGCTAAGAACCCCGCAGCCCAAGTCCCTGAAATAGGCTGAACATCCAATTCAGCACCACTCAAGGTGAACTGACTCACCCCCGTATTTTGGTAGCTATTACCAAAAACAAATTGTGGCAACAAATCACCACTCACCATGATCAAAGGGCGCGCACCATAGGGCAGCCCCAAACTTAACGCGCGAGTTTCCATATCTTGTCGCTGCTGCAATAAAACCAAGTCTTCGTTCATGGAGGGTAAGTTAACAATCAAATCACTAGCATCATAACTGCTGCGCAACCCTAAATAAGGCGAACTAATAATGGTTATGCGCTCCCTTAAGGCATTTAAGAATTGAGGCTCGCCATTATCCGAGGGTGAAAAATTATTGGGGAATTCTGAAGTTCTTTGAGCAACCTCTGTAGCCTGAGCCGCCTCTTCTTTACTCAACTGCTGAATCGCTTGTCGATTTTTTTGAATTTGCGCATCACCTGCTTTGATTTGATTGATCTGCGTTTGAAGCTGAGCAATTTGCTGCCCTTGTTTTTCAATCAGACGATTCTGCGCCTCTATTTGCGCAACAGAGCTCGAGGAGCTTTCTGCCGCAATTGCAGAAAAATTAATCAACACTGCACTGAAACAGAACAAGGCTTTTAATAGTTTTTTCATGGGGGGCCCTCAGACTAGGAGGGCGGCAGTATATATAAGAGCCTGGCGAGTTACAATACGGCTCAATACGCACTGCATGGATGTGCTCAAAATTAGAGCAAATCTGGGCTCGTAAAAAGGCTCATACAAAAAACTGGGCGAATCCTAACCAAAAGCGATTTTTAATTTTCCCTGCGTATAAGCTCTTCCCGATTTCGACTTAATGATGATTTCTACATCTTGGCTTAATCGATTCAAGAAATAAATAAGTTTTTCCATTGAAATTCCACTTAAATGACCATTCATCAGTGCTGAAACTTTAGGCTGAGTAATACCCAAAATCTCTGCCACTTCGATTTGCTTCAACTTTCTTTCGTTAATGATTTCATTGAGCCTTATGGCCAGCCTTGCCTTTGCATAACGCTCCTCAGCATCGGGAAAGCCTATATCCTTATAAACATTAGCACTTCCTTTGGTATATTTAATTTCATTCTTATTCATGATCAATATCCCGAAGCTTATTCATAAATTCCGCTTCTTTTAATCGTTGTTTAATCAAATCAAGCTCCGGCTTTGGGGTTTTAATACCCCATTTTGATTTTTTCTGAAAACAATGTAGTACATAAACGTGGCGATCCAATTTAGTCGTATAAACAGCTCTATACGTATTTTTATCATAATCGCCTATAATTTCTATCACAGGCAGCTTGAAGCTTTTTAATGGTTTAATATTTCTAGGCACCCTGCCTTCTTGCACCACCTGTAAAGCATAACCAAAATTATCTTTTACTGCCTCTGGAAACTCTCTCAATCTTTTGAGGGAATCTCCAAGCCAAATGAGCCCCTTAGCTACTTTCATAAACAGTATATCCCTTTTCTGGTATATTTCAACTTTTTAAAAACGCGCCCATCGACATTCTTAACGCACTCAACACATCAATCAATACCGTACTGGCCAGCCCTCCCCTAGCCTTTAAGCCAACGACCCGCTACTATGAGGCTCTTTATTTAAAACAGACTGTAACGAATGAACACCCTTAATCTTATCCGTCCTGATGATTGGCACTGCCATTTGCGTGATGGGGCTCATTTGGAACGCACAGTGACTGACACCGCACAACGCTTTGCACGGGCGGTGGTGATGCCCAATTTAGATCCACCGATATCCAGCCAAGCTGAGGCACAGGCTTATCGAGAACGCATTCTCAAGCAGATTCCTGAAGACTGTGATTTTACTCCCTTGATGACCCTCTATCTGCGTGACACTCTTTCGCCAGAAACTCTGCGCAATGCGGCGCACGATGCTCAGTTCATTGGAGCTAAATTGTATCCTGCCGGTGTTACCACGCATTCGGAAGCCGGCATAAAAAATATTCGTAACATTTATCCCTTGCTGGAAATTATGCAAGAATGCGATTTTCCTCTATTGGTTCATGGAGAAAGCTCAGACCCCAAAGTGGATATTTTTGACCGAGAAGCCGTTTTTATTGAGCACGAATTGGCGCCCTTGATAAAAGAATTTCCTTCGCTGCGCATTGTTTTAGAACATATCTCCACGCGCACAGCCGTTGATTTTGTGCGCGAAAGCTCTTCCAAATTAGCGGCCACCATTACACCCCAACATTTACTGTTTAATCGCAACGACTTATTAAGTGGCGGCATTCGCCCCCATTATTATTGCTTACCTATTTTAAAACGTCACAGCGATCAAGAGCGTTTAATTCAAGCCGCCATAAGCGGAAATTCAAAATTCTTTTTAGGAACAGACAGCGCCCCCCATGCGGTACATAAAAAACAATCCAGCTGTGGCTGCGCGGGCATCTACAGTGCACACGCAGCGATTGAACTCTATGCTGAGATTTTCGAACAAAATAATGCCCTAGATAAGCTAGAAAAGTTTTCCAGTGTCTTTGGCGCCGAGTTTTATCAACTGCCCGTAAATACTCAGCCTATTGAATTACATAAAAAACCCTGGAAAGTTCCGGCCGAATTAGTTTTTGGCACCGAAAAATTAGTGCCCTTATATGCTCATCAAATTTTAAATTGGCAAATAAAGGGCTTAAGCTACCCCAGTTCGGAATAAATCCCATTCATGAACAAAAACACTAAACTAAAGCACCGCTTTCAGGGCTATTTGCCTGTTGTCGTGGATGTAGAGACGGGAGGCTGTGATCCCAAAACTGATGCCTTACTAGAGCTCGCCGCTGTTTTTATTACACTGGATACAAAAGAGGGTTTTAAACCCGGGGAAACCCATGCGCACCATATTCAAGTGTTTGAAGGGGGAAAATTAGATCCCAAGGCGCTGGCCATTAATCAAATTGATCCCTATCATCCTTTTCGCTTTGCAGTACCTGAAAAAGAAGCGTTGGCAGAATTATTTGCGGTGATCGATAAAGCTGTGAAAGAACACGAATGTCGGCGCGCCGTGTTGGTAGGACACAATGCCCATTTTGATTTGAGTTTTATTCACGCCGCCGCCAAACGTTCTAAATTGGCACATCAAAATCCCTTTCATGCCTTCACCTGTTTTGATACCGCCACGCTAGGAGGTTTAGCCTTTGGTAAAACGGTGCTCGCCAAGGCCCTCCAGGCTGCTAATATTCCTTTTGATAAAGCCGCTGCGCACTCCGCTATTTATGATGCAGAGCGCACGGCTGAATTATTCTGTTTGATTGTGAATCGCTGGAATACGCTGCTGTAATACAAGGTTAAAATTACAAACCTTCACCATGTTCAGCTAGGTATTCCGCCACACCGGCAGGGGAAGCCTTCATACCCTTACTCCCTTTCTTCCAGCCTGCAGGACAGACCTCACCGTGTTTCTCATTATGCTGCAGCGCATCAAAAATGCGTAAAATTTCTTCCATCTCGCGACCCAAAGGTAAATCATTTACCAGTTGCGCGCGAACAATGTGATCTTTATCGATCACAAAGGCACCGCGCAAAGCAATGCCCGCACTCGGATGTTCAACGCCATAATTTTGGCAAATCTCATGGTTCATATCCGCAACCATCGTGTAGTGCACCGCACCAATACCCCCTTTATTAACGGGTGTGTTACGCCAGGCATTGTGTGTGAAATGTGAATCAATCGACACCGCAATCACTTCCACATTGCGCGCAGTAAATTCTTTCATACGATGATCTAAGGCCAACAACTCAGAAGGACACACAAAGGTAAAGTCGAGTGGGTAGAAAAAAATTAATGCATATTTTCCCTGCGTCGCCTTATGGAAATTATATTCACCCACGATTTCACCCGAAGCCAGCACGGCGGGGGCGGTAAAATCGGGGGCCTTTCGAGCTACTAATACGCTCATCGTTATCTCCTGTGATCGGTTAAAGTCTGGGGCACATTGTTGTGAAAAGCGCAGCGCTTGTCAATAAAAGATCTACGGGTGTCAGGCTTTTATTGGCTGCGTCGAGCGATAGGGATTGATATCCAAGCCCCCTCGGCGGGTATAGTGTGCATATACTGTCAATGCTTGGGGCTGACAATAACGCAGAATATCCATAAAGATACGCTCAACACACTGCTCATGAAATTCAGGGTGATTTCTAAAAGAAACCAAATAACGTAAAAGACCCGCATGATCGATGGCCTTTCCTTGGTAGCAAATTTGAATGCTCGCCCAATCCGGCTGGCCAGTCACCAAACAATTGGATTTGAGCAAATTGGAGCACAGGGTTTCTGAAACAATGGCGCCACTTGTTGTTAAAAAAGAAGGTTCCACGGAATATACAGAGCATTTTATATCAAGCGCATCCAAACAAGTGCCTTGAAAGCTTCGGCGAAAGCTTAATTCATCCACATCCTGAATCGGCGTAATTTTTACAGAAACAGGGGCCTGCACCTTGGCCTCAAGATCTTGAATCACCGTTCTTTGCACAAGCTCTGCGCTCTTAAAGTTATGCTGATTAAGTGAATTAAAATAGAGCTTCATGGACTTGGATTCAATAATATTCGGCGAAGTGCAGTCATAGCGTATTTCCGCTACAGCAGCCTCAGGCTTTCCTTTTTCATTCAGCCACGACACCTCGTAATGATTCCATAAATCAAAGCCCAAAAAGGGCAGGGGCTCTGGCACAGCTATTTCATCACGCTTGGGTTTTCTGGGAATAGCAAAGAGTAACTCAGGATTATAAGGAGACTCATATTCAACCCACTTACCCAAGCTAGAACGTTTAAAATCTTTATTTGAGTAGGGCATAACCTATTAGACTCCAAAATATTCAAACCATTGATAAGTGATCTGGCCCCGAAAAACGGACACTGCGCTAAGAGACCCTTTTTTCTTCAAAACACACTGAGCTTAAGTAGCCTAGCTTAAAGTGAATTCGGGGCTAGATCAAAATTTGAAAATCAACGTTTTTTAAATGTCAAAAAAATCATCTAAGGTGACTACACCGTTAATTATTTTTTTAGCATAATCATTATTTTTTAACCCATTTGCAGATATGATCGCCCAAAATAATTGTTTTTTTGTTCTCGTTTGTTCTTTTAAAATCCTGGACTTATTTTCTAAAGAGGAAACTATAGACTTATCAAGTACAAATGGCTCGTTGGTATACTTTATTTCACATAATGTGATGGCATCATCATTTCTATCGAACAACAGGTCAATCTGGGCCCCTTTTTGATCCTCTTTTCGGGGAGAATACCGCCAGCTATCAACCATTGCATCAGAGCCAATATTAAGCGCCTTTCTAATCTGAGATAAGTGCTTAAAGCAGACGGCCTCAAACGCGTATCCAGACCAACTTTTCCATGATGGAAGCTTTTGAATTGTTTCCCAATAAGAACTATCTAAATCTGATTTTTTCAATTTGGCGCGGATGGGTTCAATCCAATAGAAATAAAATACCGTATATTCATCTATTATGCGGTAAAAAATACCTTTCTTGATATGTTGATAGGGGACAAAACTGATGACAAATCCAGACTCCTCAAGTTCTTCGAGTTTTTTTGTGATTCTGCCTCCGCTGGAAAAATATTTCGATTTTTCTATGATTTCTGTTTGTGAGATACCACTTCGTTTTTTATAAATAATGCGCATAAGGTCAATGTAAGCCTCGGAATTTTCAAACAAAGAGCTGTATAAATTATCAAATTCTCTGAGCAATAGACTGTCTTTAATAAAGGCTAAATTTCCTATAGCTTGCGCAGAAGATAATCCTTTATTTACATGCGCTAAATAATAAGGCACTCCCCCTGTTACCATATAAATCTGAGCGATATGGGTATTATTTAATTTAATACCCTGGCTTATTAAGTAATTTCTTGTATCTCTTAAATTAAAAGGTTCGAGTCGTATATTTTTTGTTATACGATTATGAAGACCTCCTTTGTTATTGACTATTTTACTGATAATCCACGACGATGAAGAACCACAAATAATTAATTTTATACGCGCGTTGTCTGACCATACATGGTTCCAATAATGATCCAATGCTTGCAGTAACTGTGATTTTTTTGTTGCCATCCAAGGAAATTCGTCAAAAAACAAAACAATAGCTTTGCTTTTATCTTCAACTTGTTTAATGGCTTCTGTTAAGAGAGAAAAAGTTTCAAACCAATCTTTTTTAACTTCCAAACGTATCCCTTTGTAAAAAGTATTTCCGATTTCATCAGTCACATGTCGAATTTGTTTTCTAAAAGAGCCCCCCTTTATTCCTGTGGCCTGTAGAAAAATAACCTCTTTTGCTTTAACCACATTTTTAATTAAAAAGGTTTTTCCGATTCGTCGTCTGCCGTATACTGTGAGAAATTCGGGTTTACTAGAAGACAACATCTCCTCAATAATCTTTATTTCCCGTTGTCTTCCTACAATATGTTCGGACATCCCCACACCCTTATCTGTGTTATTGCGCCACCTATGATATTATTATAAGTGGCGCAATAACACAAGCCCTGCCTAGGCTCTAGGCTAGCTGATTTATTTGATGAAAAGCCCAGCTTTCCTTGCACAGGCCTGGATAGAATTTGTTGACACCCACCTAAGTACCCATTGACGCCTTATAAACCAAATCTAAATCGCGAGCGGCCTTCACTTCATCCAAGCGACCTATCGCGCGCGTGGAAGGGGCGGATTTCAACAATTCGGGCTTTGTTTTAATTTCATCCATAATGCTGGCCATTGCAGCAATGAAACTATCCAATTCGGCCTTGCATTCAGTTTCAGTGGGCTCGATCAATAAACACTCGGGAACCAACATGGGGAAATAAATGGTCGGCGAATAAAACCCATAATCCAGCAAGCGCTTGGCAATGTCCAAGGCACTAATGCCATATTGCTTAGTGAGCGGCTTAACCGTAATAATGAATTCATGCGTTGCACGCCGCTTTGGGAACGCTAGGGTATAGCCTAATTTCTCCAAATGCTTCATTAAATAATTGGCATTAAGGGTTGCAAACTCACCCACACGTTTTAAACCCGTGCGACCCAGCATGCGCGCGTAAATAAAGGCACGCAATAATACTCCTGCATTTCCCATAAAAGTCGATAAACGGCCAATACTGTTAGGGCATTCTTTTTCAGTCAACCACTGATAGTGCTCCTGTGTCTTTCCCACGATGGGAATCGGCAAGAAGGCTTTCAAACGATCATTACAGGCCACAGGACCCGCACCTGGACCTCCGCCCCCATGAGGCGTTGCAAAAGTTTTATGTAAATTTAAATGCATGACATCAAAACCCATATCTCCGGGTCGCACTTTACCTAAAATGGCATTTAAATTGGCGCCATCGTAATACAATAATCCACCGGCTTGATGCACGGTTTGTGCAATCGCTTTAATATTGCGTTCAAACACACCCAGAGTAGAGGGATTGGTGAGCATAATGCCCGCGGTTTGGGGTCCCACAGCCGCACGCAAAGCATCCAAATCCACATCACCTTCTGCGGTGGTGGGAATTTCACGCACTTTATAACCACACATCGCTGCCGAAGCAGGATTTGTGCCATGTGCTGCATCCGGCACCAGCATTTCAGTGCGCGCCGCATCCCCTCGAGAGCGATGATAGGCCGCGATCATCGCAACACCCGCAAACTCTCCCTGCGCCCCCGCCATGGGCGCTAAAGAAATAGCGCTCATGCCGGTCACCTCTTGCAACATCTCCTGCAAATCATACAAGCACTTTAAAAATCCCTGAATGCTGTTCTCATTCGCTAGAGGATGCAGCTGCAAAAATCCCGGCAACATTGCATATTTATGTGCAGCACGCGGGTTGTATTTCATCGTACAAGAGCCTAGGGGATAAAAATTAGTATCGATAGAATAATTTTTTTGCGAAAGCTGCGTAAAATGACGCACCACCTGGAGCTCAGACAACTCAGGCAGCTTTAACGCTGAGCTGCGCAATAAGTTTTTAGGAATATCGCCCAGCTCTGCTGAGCAATGCATTTTTTGCGAGAGAGCCTCACGACCCGCCTGTGATTTTTCAAAGGACAACATTAGCGTGCCTCCTTAAGATTTAGACACTCGGCTAATGCCTGTCGATACTGCAGCAAGTCTTCTTCGGTTTTCGTTTCGGTTGCACACACCAATAAACACTGGCTGAGCTCTGGATAATATAGGCCTAAATCCACACCCGCTTGAAAGCCTTTCTCGGCCATCTTTTTAAGCACATTCGCCGCAGAGTCGGGAAGCTCAAGCACACATTCATGAAAGAACGCTGAGGCAAAGCGCGCCTTCACGCCTTTTAATGTGACTAATTCACTCAACAAAAACTGCATCTTTTGATGTGAGGCCAAGGCCACGCGCCGCAAACCAGAAGCGCCCAGCAAACTTAAATAAATAGTCGCCGCTGTTACCACTAAGCCCTGATTGGTGCAAATATTGGAGGTCGCCTTAGCACGGCGTATATGTTGTTCCCGCGTTTGCAGGGTGAGCGTAAAACCCGATCGTCCTGCCGCATCCTCTGTTCGCCCCACCACTCTGCCGGGCATTTGACGAATATGTTCTTGCTTACAACACATAAAACCAAAATAGGGTCCACCCGAAGCCAAGGGCACGCCTAAGGGCTGGCCTTCGCCACAGGCAATATCTACACCCGCATCACCCCAGGATCCTGGCTCTTTCAATAAGGCCATTGCCGTAGGATTGACCACAGCAATGCTCAAGACATTGTGCTGTTGCGCCCAATTCGTCAAAGCATCTACGTCTTCTAAAACGCCGAAAAAATTCGGTTGCGGAATCACCAATGCCGCGACCGCCTGGGTATCTAAGGTGGCCAAGTGCGCTGGATCTATTTTTCCTGTCTCTTGAGACACAGGCACTGATATGAGCTCGATATTCTGATAAGGCAAAATCGCTTGGAGCACACGACGATATAAAGGATGCAAGCTTTCCGGCAATAACACCTGTGTGCAATTACCACGCTTAATACGCAGCGCCATTAAAATAGCTTCGGCTAAGGCCGTAGCTCCATCGTATAAAGAAGCATTGGAAACAGCGAGCCCCATTAAATTCGCCATCATCGTTTGATATTCGTAAATAACCTGCAGACTGCCTTGGCTTGCTTCCGCTTGATAGGGGGTGTAGGCAGTGAGAAATTCTCCGCGTCCCGTTATTTCCCAAACAGCCGCTGGAATATGATGTTCATAAGCGCCTGCGCCTATAAAATTTTTACCCAAGGCTACCGTAGGCGCGCGCTCAAGCATTAGGCGCGCCAACTCGAGTTCATTCAGACCTTCAGGAATCTTATCGATGTCTTTGCACATCAACTCCGCGGGGATTTCATCAAATAATTGTGCAATAGAATCCACGCGGATGTTTTGCAACATGGCTTGAACATCCGCGGGTGTATGAGGAATAAAGGGCATGTGTTTTCCTTAGGAAGCTAACATAAATAAACGTAGGGGCGGCCCTTGTGTCCGCCCTGTATCTTAATCAATCCTCAATACTCATCGCATAAGCCTCGGCATCCAGCAAATCCTTGAGCTCGAGAGAATCAGTTAAACGCAGACGGTACAACCAACCTTCTGCATAGGGTTCATCATTCACTAAAGAAGGTTTATCGGCTAAGGCCTCATTAACAGCAATGACTTCGCCGGATAAAGGACTATAGACATCTGAAGCCGTTTTTACCGATTCCACCACCGCCGCTTCATCGCCCGCATCTAAATTCGCGCCCACCTCTGGCAACTCTACATAGACCAACTCTCCCAATAAATGTTGAGCATGATCTGTGATGCCAATCGTCACTGTGGCTTCATCATCCCTACGTACCCATTCATGGGTGCGTGCATACTGTAATTCTATGGGGCATTCTTCACTCATCCGCGCTCTCCTGGTTTATTAAAAATTAGCTTTACCGTATTTAATAAAGGGGGGTTTTATCACTTGTACGGAAATCCACTGTCCACGACGATCGACCTCTGCCTGATTCTGTGTGTCCACCGGTACACGCGCCAAGGCAATGGCACAATTTAAGGTGGGTGAAAAACTACCGCTGGTAATTTCACCCTCGCCGATCCCTTCAATGCGTATTTTTTGGTGATTGCGCAATACACCCTTCTCTTGCATCACCAAGCCTACTAATTTTTCGCTCAACCCTGTTCGTCTTTGATCGAGCAAAGCTTTTTTGCCCACAAAATCACGTGTCTCATCACTCCAATCAATCGTCCATGCTAAATTAGAAGTCAGCGGACTGACTTCTTCATTCATATCCGCGCCGTATAAATTCAAGCCCGCTTCCAGGCGTAAGGTATCGCGTGCACCCAAACCACAGGCTCTAACACCCGCTGCTATATAATTCTGCCACAAGCGCACAATTTCATCTGGAGGGCCCATAATTTCAAATCCAAGCTCTCCTGTGTAACCGGTGCGCGCCAGTAACACATTCCCGTGCGTCATGACTTTAAAGGATTTTAATTCGGCCAACTCCTTTGAAATCTCTGGAAATAACTGCTGCGTGATCGCAATAGACTCAGGTCCTTGAATGGCCATCATCGCCAAATCATTGCGCTCCTGCACAGAAATATGGAAGGGCTGCGCTAAGGCCTGCAAACATTTTAAATCTTTGCCCCGAGTCCCTGCATTCCACACAATGCGATAATCCTCTGGACCCAAGTAATAGACAATCAAATCATCGATCACGCCACCGGATTCATTCAGCATGCAGGTGTAGAGCGCTGATCCCGGCGTTTTTAATTTAGCCACATCATTGGCCAAAGCATAACGCAACAGCGCAAAAGCCGTGGGGCCCTTAAGATCGACAATCCCCATATGGGAAACATCAAAGAGACCCGCCTGCTGCCGCACGGCATGATGCTCTTGTAATTGAGATCCATAATGAATGGGCATCTCCCAACCCGAAAAATCGAGCCACTGGGCTCCAGATAATTGGTGCTGCTCATACAAAGGGGTTCGCAATGCCATGATAAATCCTGTTAATTTCGATGAAACGCCAAATTATATAGAGAGTCCACTGGAATAACCAGGGCTCCCCCCCTCTAGACTCATTTCATATTGGAAAATTCTAAGAGTTAACCCGGATTATTCATCTCATCCTTAATAAACTTAGCAAACGCAGTCAAATCAAACTGATTATGTGTTTGTTCAAGTATAGAAATATACTTGTTCCTGTTTTCAACACGTATCACCGTCCACGGATACCCACCTGAGGAAAGCAAGGTATTCATCAGAAATCGCGCTATTCGTCCATTGCCATCCATGTAAGGATGAATGTACACAAAGAAATAATGACTTAACACAGCATTTGCGCCTGCATGTGTCTCATTCCTAATGCAATCAAAAAATGCTTCCATAGCATCAACAACCGCTTCTTTTGGCGGTGGCGAATGACGAGAATTACGGATGAAAACACGATCATCACGGTACCCAACGAGTGATTCCCGTGTCAAAATACCTACATTCACTGATGAGCCAAATAAACATTGATACCATTTTTGTAAATGTTGTTTAACAATACTTGCGACATTATCACCATGAATAATTTTGTCAATGCAGTTTTTTACTTCTTGAAATGCATCATAATATCCTTTGGCTGCCATTGTATTTTTTATGGTATTATCATATTCGCTGTTGGCCGGATCCCATTGATTACTCTTAACACGGTTTATCAATTCATCGGTAACCTGATATCCCTCAATAGATAACGAGTTATAGGCATCAAACTGGTAAATTTCATCTATCTGATGTAAGTATTCATTGGGATTTTTTGGTAATCCTGATGGTGTAGGGAAGTTGGAAATCACAGCTTCACGCGCATCTGCCCACATGGCGCGAATGCGAGCTGCATAGGGGGATGTTATTCTGACGGAGGATAACAACGGTTTTGGTTGTTCAAATGGCTGATTCGGATTGACTAATATGCCTGCTGTTGCCAGATCGTTCTTTATAGCCGTTGCCATATCATGATCATTGAGTGCCTGATAAGCGCCGACAAGGCGATTTGCTGTTGTCTTTAGGTTGTGGCGAATAATCACCTTACTGATTTCATCGGCTGATTTGATAGAACGTAAGGCGATTTCAGCATCTCTTGGTTGTTTTAAATAATAACTGGGTGCCACTTTGCAAAGTGCATAAGCAAGCTGCATGACATTCAGATCATTTTTTTTAGTCATCTCAGCCGGAAAGTTTTTAGTATCAACGTAAATCATCAATGATGTATCGTATGGTAGTGACCTGATACCTGCCCCGTGTTTTGCCATCACGATGATTTGTCTTGGTGTGAGTGGATTGTCAGTGTGTAAATCCAGCGATGACTCTGCCGATAGGCAGTATTCATCCCCGAAGCGTTGTTTGAAATATGCCCTCACAAAATCCCAGAAATTGGCATACCACGCCGTTGAATCGCCGGTGGCAACGTCGAGTCTTACCAGCATATACCAGCCGCGGATAATCTCCTGTAGCCATCCTGTGGCGACCAATATCTCACGGTCTGATCTTGAAATATCAGCTGATTGAACCACACCAGATTTATTGCTGTTAGTGACTGTTTTCACCCTTAAAAGTGCTTCTGCGATAGCGGCTGGCATCGTCATAAATATCCCATCTATTTGATTTTATACAATTATATTACTTGGCAATAATGAGTAAAATTACTTGGAAATGGCGTATATAATTACTTGATTTTGGTGTTTTGTCAAGGCCTAAGGAGCCATTTCATCGCTTAAATCCCGCTCCTGCCATAGCCAAGGGCGAAGTTGATATTTCTGTTTCAACAGCCCCTTCGAGCGAGCCCCCCACACAAACCCCAACCCTAGAAGAGGTCGGGCTATCATCGCTCGTTACTCCCTCCCCCTCTTCAGAAATCACCGACAGAGGTCGATGAATATCGGTGAGAGATGGTTGAGCTAAATGAGCCTGCATCCACACGATCTCAAGCTCCTGAGTTGAATATTCCTGCTGGATAGCAGCAACTTCATCTAATATCTTAAGCTGCTCTTCATAGCGAGCATTCAATTCCTTTTTCTCATCATCATAATACTCAGATAGACGAGCTTTAATTTCTTCATGCAAAAGATTTGAACGCTGATTAAGCTCTTCTGCCTTTTCTTTCAAGCCATCTTCCGTCCGAGGCAATTGATTGTTTGCTTTAATCACCTCCACTCTATTCTGATAACCATGCTCTTTTAAAAAGTAATACACATTAAGCCTTGCTCTATCGCCCAGTTCAGAAAATAATGCACTAATGCTTCCATACTCTTCTTTTTGCTCCATATTAAATTTTCTGCATTTAAAAAGCCCCTCATCACATTCTTTTTTTAGCTCATCCAGCTTCACAATCAATATTAAAAAATCCTCTGTTCGACTATATTCCTCAAGAAAGCCTTGCCATTCTTTTAAAAAATCTTGCTTTATTTCAGCATGTTCAAAAACATTACTGGCCTGCCTAACGCTATGAAGAACCTGGTAAAGCTTCTGGCACTCCGCAAATAAACAAGGTTCTTCAAATAATTTACGCATCACTTTTCTACTCCAAAAGTTGATAGACGTTTAGGGCCTGTAAACATCCACACGGGCTCATTCTATAATAAATCTCCCGCACCCATCGCATACTGCGCCATGATTTTTTTCAATCCTGTGAACTGATTCAAGCCCTGCATGCCCAAAGCCCGAGCCTGAACCCAGGCAGGTTGATCGAGGGCAAACAAAGATTTAAAAGCACCGACCATTTGGATGATCATTTCATTTTCCGATTTGCGCGCACGCTCATAGCGACGCAAATTTTTGTAACTCCCCATATCACGCCCTTGGAGCTGCGCCTCTATCATTATTTTGGCTAAACATTCTGCATCCATCAAACCAAAATTAACACCTTGTCCGGCCAAGGGATGCAAAGTATGTGCAGCATCTCCCAATAAAGCCAATCTTGGTTTTACATAGTGCTCGGCCTGCTGCATCCGTAAGGGAATGGCCTGCCGCTCTGTGACTACTGTGAGAGCGCCTAAACACAATTCACTCGCATTACTCAGGGATCGATTAAAATCAGTGTCCGATAATTGCATCAGCGTACTGGCCTGCGCATTGTCATTGGACCAAACGATGGCGCAATGATGCGGATCCACCAAAGGTAACAACGCCAAAGGTCCTGTGCTTAAAAAACATTGCCATGCCATATTTTGATGTGATTGCTCACACTGCACGACAGCCACAATGGCATCTTGTTTATAATCTCGTTCACGCAAAGCTATAGTTGCGTTTTTGCGCACCCAGGAGTGTGCGCCATCGGCGGCTACGACCAAATCTGCACTGAGTTTTTGATGATGATGTAAAACAAGTTGAGCAGATGTCTCACTAAAGACCAGTGATTCTATTTTTTCGGGACAATACACATCGACTTTTGTTTTAACAAGTTCCCACAGAGCTTTTAGCATCACTCGATTTTCCAAAATGTAGCCTAAATAAGCGCAACCCACGTCTGCGGAATCAAAATCAAAGCGCGCACCACTGATGCCATCCCAAATCTTCATTTTATCCAAGCCCGCAGCAGAGGCTTTGAGATGCCCCCATACTCCCAGCTCAGAAAATAACTGCATCGAGGCGATATTAATGGCGCTGACGCGCGCATCCCATTTCGAATTGAAGGCGTTTAAAGAGGGCTCACAAGCTTCGATCAAAGCTACTTGAATGCCCGCCTGCGCCATCAGTGCTGCAAAACTTAAGCCCACGATGCCGCCCCCGACCACCACAATGGGATACTGTTTTTCACCTGTTTGCGTAAACTGATTCATCTTAGACCGTCCAAACTTAAACCTCGCGCTAAACGAGAGAGCCTTCCGGCTAAACCTAAACAGCGCCTTGAAACACTCTTTTTTAAGGGCGGCAATATATCGATGCCGAATAAGGCAGCTGCACGCAAGGCATTAAAGCCGGGTATGCGCACTGAAAAAGAGGTGTGCAAATGATCGATCAGCCGACGAATGCCGTGCTGATCCTGCTTGCGTTGTTGATCGTAATTTTCCAACACACTTAACTCACCCAAAGATTTTTGCTGCGTGCGTGCCGCAACAAAACATTCTGCTAAATTAGCAGCATCCCGCAAGCCCAAATTAAAGCCTTGGGCTGCTAGAGGATATAAGCTATGTGCGGCATTACCGATTAATACTGCCCCAGGATGAATCTGCGTTTCTGCCATCACAGCACTGAGTGGATACTGCGCCATGCGCGTCAAAGACTTTATTTTTCCGACACGATAACCAAAAGCATTTTGCAGCACCGTCAATAACTCAAGATCACTTTGGAGCTTTCGCTGCTGCCACAAAGCTTGAGACATCGTCCACACCAAAGCATAGCTTTTGGGATCCTGCAGTGGCAACAAAGCAAAACTTCCCTCAGGCGTAAAACGCTCATAGGCTTTGGCCTGATGCCCTTGATTTAAACGAAGGATGGCCGTAAAACCCACTTCCTGAAAATCCTGCCGCGTACTATTAATGTGTAATAATTCGCGAACACTGGAATCAGTCCCATCGGCGGCTACCAGTACCTCTGCACGAAGATTTTTGATCCCCTCAGCCGTGTTAATCAGAAGTTCCGCTCCCGAGGCACTACACTGCACTGACTGAAGTGCTTCAATAGGGATAAACTTGAGCTGTGGATCTTCTAATGCAGCTTGATATAAAACACGCTCTAACAATGCGAAGGGAACTGCAGCACCCAAATGTTCTAAATTAAATTCAGAGGCCTCAAATTTCAGACGACCCAAAGCCCCTTGAGTCGAGACATGAACGGATTGAATGGGTGCACTAAAGGCGTCTAGTTTTTCCCATACCCCCAGTGTTTTTAAAATGCGAAGGCTGCTGTACGATAAAGAAATAGGGCGGCTATGCTGAACGATAGGCTGCGTAAAATCCATAGACCTTTGCTCTAAACAAGCCACCTTAAATCCCTGCTTTTGCAGGGCCAAGACAAAGCTGGCACCCACCAAACCCATGCCCACAACAATAATATCAAAGTGTGTATGTGTCTTACTCACCTTTTTGCATCACTCGTTCTATTTCCGCCACACTTTTGGGGGCTTCAACGCTTAAAACTTCACACCCTGCTTCTGTCACTAAAATATCGTCTTCAATGCGAATACCGATGCCCCACCAACGCGAATCCACGCCTTCACTGTGCGCAGGAATATAAAGGCCCGGCTCCACCGTCAACACCATACCCGGGGCCAAAGGCCTCCACACATTATCCTGTTTGTAAGCTCCTACATCGTGTACATCCAGGCCCAACCAGTGACCTATTCGGTGTGGGTAAAAGCGATCAAAACTGCGAGACTGCATCACCTGATCCAAACTTCCTTTTAATATGCCTAAATTCAGCAAGCCTTCCGCGATCAAACGCTCGGATAAGTCTTGCATCACATTACGCGCCACCCCAGGCGCTATGCTCGCAATAACGTCTAACTGCACTTTCAATACCAATTCATAGAGTGCACGCTGTTCTGCACTAAATGTTCCATTCACAGGATAGGTGCGTGTAATATCAGAGGCATAATGATGATATTCACCTCCTGCATCGACCAATACCAAATCACCGTCTTTTAATTCAGCATTATTTTCTGTGTAATGCAGCACACAGGCATTTTCACCGCCTCCCACGATGCTGGGATAGGCTAGAGCACGACATCCCTGGCGTGCACATTCATATTCCAGTAAAGCGCCTAATTCATACTCTTTCATTCCAGGCACGCAATGCTCCATTGCGCGTCGATGCGCTCGCGCTGAAATGCTCGCCGCCGTGCGCATTGTTTCTATTTCAGCCTCATCTTTGAGTAAGCGCATTTCGGACAACAGCACAGCGAGATCACTCCACTGGCTAGGCACCGTAGCTTCGCTACACGCTTGCAGCTCTTGCTTTAATGCCGCATCCGAAAATAAAAAATAAATGCCGTTCTTATCCTGAAGTAATCCCGGCAATGCGCTCTTAAATTGAGCCATCGGATAGGCTTTATCAACACCCAAGCTTGAGGGCGCCGCGGCCTGCCCCAAACGCGCGCCCTCCCACAATTCACGCAAGGGGTCCTTTTCCCGATTAAATAAAATACACTGACCTCCCGTGGAACCCGGAATCAGAACCAGTAGAGCCTCAGGCTCTTCAAAGCCTGTTAGATAATAAAAATCACTGAGTTGACGATAGGGATAATGCGTATCGCCATTGCGGAATTGCGGCACAGCCGCACGAATGAAAGCCACGCTTCTTGCCGGCAGTGCAGCCATCAGCTGGTCGCGGCGCCGCTTATAGTTAGCCTGAATCACAGCGTGTCTCTTTATTGAACAGAGTGAGGCCCAGCATACCACAGCCCCCGGGAGGGCTCCTAGCAACCCCTTTTGCGGGAGTCAAAACTTGATCTTTTGAAAGCCCTCTTATAGTATTGGCTCATGTTGTGAGCATTAGTGATTGAAAATACTATAAGGATTTAGAATGAACATCATGCCCCTTACTCAGCTGGAACAGCAGCTCGAGGTCTTGTTGGATTCACTACAACTTCTGCGTTACGAAAACTCAAGCCTTAAACTGAAATTAAAGCAGCACATGAAAGAATATGTTGATTTAGAAAATAAAAATAACCAAGCCATTACTCAACTTCGCACACTCATCAGCCAACTAAAAGAAGAAACCCGATGACAGACTCAGATAACATCATTGAAGTAAAAATAGTGGATCGAAATTATCGCGTTAAATGCCCCACTGAAAAAGCCTTGGAATTACAAGAAGCTGCGCATTACGTGGACGAACAAATGCGCAAAATCCGCCAATCCGGCACCGTAATGAGCATGGACCGAGTTGCTGTGATCACTGCTTTAAATATTTGCCATGAATTTTTAATGCTGCAGAAGCAAAAAAATAGTTCCATTGACATTATGTATGAACGCATTCAAGAGCTGCAAAAGAAAATTGAAAATGCGCTAGCAGAAACACAAACAACTGCCGTATAATGATTTCGCCTCTGTGGTAATCGCTAGTAAATTTATATTTTTGAACCGATACTTACACAATAGGGAATCGAGCGCTTGGAGCGGTGTGCACGTCCTCTGGGTTTTGTTTCAGAAGAAAGCCTAAAGTTTCAACCAAGATGCCCACTTGAACCTTCTGGGTTCAAATAGTGTTACAGCGATATTGTGGAGGCATTTTTTTGAATGCACGCGATCAAAAAAACCATCTTCGAATTCAACTTCGCCAACAACGCTCGCACTTAAGCCCTTCTTTTTGCCAACACGCCGCTGAACAGCTTGCGCAGCAATCCGCACAACTTTCTCTACTGAAAGCAGCCAAACATTTAGCCTATTATTGGCCTTGTCAAAATGAAATCGATCCACGCCCTCTGATTCAAAAAATGACCGCCTGCACCCACTATTTACCCGTCTTAACCACGCATAAAATTTTGCAGTTTTATCCCTACAAAATGGGCGATGCGATAACATTTAATCAATATAAAATTCCTGAGCCTATAACTGAGCAGAAGTCGCTCATCGCTACTGAAGAATTAGATGTGGTGCTGGTTCCTCTACTGGGATTTGATCTGGAGGGCCATCGCCTGGGCATGGGCGGCGGCTATTATGATCAGAGTTTTGAATTTTTAAACAGGCAGGCTCCTTCAAAACCCATACTTATTGGATTAGCCTATGAATTTCAAAAAGTAGACTCTATCCCTTCCGAATCTTTCGATGTGAAATTAAATTTTGTGCTCACAGAATCGAGCTTATATTCATTCTAATCTTAAAATTGCTTCCCACTGCAACGAACTCACAGGGGTGATGGACAAACGATTGCCTCTGCGCAAAAGTGGCATGTCTACTAGTTCTGGAATTTTTTTTAACTCCTCGAGTGAAATAAGCCTCTTAAATTTTTTCTGAAACTTAACATCCACCATAACCCAGCGCGGATTGTCAGGATCGCTCTTGGGATCATAATGATGATCCTCAGGATCAAAAGCTGTAAAATCAGGATAAGCTTCTTTTATAATCTCAACAACACCTACAATGCCTGAAGGATGGCTATTGGAATGGTAGAAAAAGGCCAAATCTCCTTTTTTCATCTGATCGCGCATCATATTACGCGCTTGGTAGTTTCGCACCCCATCCCAATGTTCTGTTTGCTTCGGCATTTTTTTAAGATCATCGATACTAAACGCATTGGGTTCTGACTTTAATAGCCAATAATTCATATATTTTTCCAAAAATAATCAGTAGTTGAAGAAGGCTCGCACACCTTATATAATCCCGACAAACTTGTAAAGACAAGCAAACTTGGGATTTTATCCCCCACTTAAGGAAAAAAATGAAATACGCGCGCGTTTCTGGAACAGGCTCTTACCTCCCTGAAAAAATACTGACAAATCATGATCTCGAAAAAATGGTTGAAACGTCTGACGACTGGATCGTACAGCGCACAGGCATTCGCAAACGCCATATTGCAGCGCCTGATGAAACCGCATCTATGTTAGCCGAAAAGGCCGCACAAATAGCCCTCAAAAAAAGCGGCATTCTTGCCAAAGACATTGAGCTTATCATTGTAGGCACGACCACGCCCGATAAAATTTTTCACAGCACGGCATGCTTGCTCCAAGAGCGACTGGATATACCGCCGTGCATCGCCTTTGATTTAACGGCAGCCTGCAGTGGTTTTGTATATGCTCTATCAGTTGCCGATCAATTTATTCGCTCGGGTAA